>VBLZ01000111.1 GCA_005878515.1 Methanobacteriota archaeon
GGACGCACTTCGACCATGAGCGGCATCTGGAGCCCGCCACCCGTCATGATCGCCACGCCAATCGGGAGGCGGGAGATCTCCTCGGCCATCGCGGTCGTCAGCCCCTCGACGCTCGCGATGATCGCCTTCAGGTCGTTCGGGTTCGTGACTTTCAGGATGATTTGCGTGTTGCACTGGCTCAGGACATTCTTGTCGACCTTCGCGGCCCGCTGCGTGATGACGACGAGCCCGAGACCGAACTTGCGACCTTCCGAGGCGAGGGTCCGGAACACCTTCGACGACGCCGCCTGGCCGACCTGAGGACAGAAGTTGTGGGACTCCTCGACGACGAGCATCATCGGCGGGATCCGTCCGACCTTCCGCAGCTCGAACATCGCCGTGGCGAGCCGGTTCACGACGAGCTCCTGGATGTCGGGCGGGACACCTTTCAGGTTGATGATCGTCGTCTTGCTCTTGATCACGAGTTCGTCGATCCGCGTGCCTTCCTTCGCGAAGATCTCGACCTCGCTCAGGTATTCCAGCTCGTCGATCAAGGACGCATTCTGCGGGTCTTCTTCCCTTTCCAAGACGCGGATGATGTCACGGATCGTGTAATCCTTCGTCGCCTGGCGGAGCAGATCGAGGGCCTTTCGGAGGGCGGTGAGGTGCGTCCGGACCTTCGCGGACCCGGTGAGCGAAAGGATGTCCCTCGCATCGAGGTTGCTCAACGTGAACTTGAGCGGGCGGCTTCCGGGATTGATCTTCGTGTCCGGGGAGAACACCTGGATCAGGTCGGCGTAGGCGCGGGGCTCGACGTGGAAGCGACTGGACCCCTCCGCGTGTTTGCCCTTCTCCCGCAACGACGCATATTCGCCATGCGGATCGAGGATCACGCACGTCACGTGATGCTTCATCAACTCCTCGATCAACACGCCGGCGACGTACGACTTGCCGCCTCCGGTCTTCGCCAAGATCGACACATGCTTCTGGACCATCGCGTTGATGTCGAGGTAGACGGGCACATTGTGACCCGCCAACAGGCCGACGTAGGCCCCGTGCTTTTTGTCCTCCTCCAGCCCGATGACTTCCTGAATCGTCGGCGTCTCGGCCTTGTACACCGGTTCGCCCGCGCGAAACGGGGTGCGGGGGACTTGCAGGAGCCCCCGATCGTCGCGATACCCGATCACGCTGACCTGGGCCGAGACCCGCTCCTCGACGTCGACGGGATCGCCGTCCCCGAGCAGTTGAGCGCGGTCGAGCGACAAGTCCGTCTTCCGCTCGATCTCGTCGACCCGGCCCAGCACCTGGCCGCAGGTCTCGTGGGACACTTGGACGAACTCGTGCCGTTCGACGGCCTCCACGACCGAGCAGCGGAAAGACGTCGTGCCTACATCGCCGTAGATGACGCCGACAAATCCGTCGCCATGGTGGGAAGAGGACTTAGAATGAGCGGAGGAATCCATCCGTGCATCCCATGCGTTGCGCGATAATCAGCGTCCGTTAAATATCTTTGTCCACGGAAGATAGACCTGCGCCGCGAGCGGATAAAAATCGCGAGTGATATTCTTGAGCGGGGTTTTCAAGCCGCTCTCCGGGCAATCGGTCTCACCCATGGTTGGCTCCGGACCGGACGCTTCTCTTCAGGTCGTGTTTGGCAGAGCATTTCTGTTGCAACTCCAACGCGGAGATCTCGAGACCGCCAAAGTGTTCGCGCGGGCATTCCTTCTGAGGACTGAACTCGATTCCAAGCGCACACTCAGCGCTTCCGCGGCCGCGTGAGACGTTTCTCGATCGCGGAAATCGCGTCGCGACCGACGGCATCCGCACCTCGGGTTCCATCGAGGACGACGAAACGACGAGACCGCGCGAGCCGCTCGTAGTTCGCGGCGACTTTTGTGAGGAGCGCGAGGTCTTCGAACGGAACGAGATTCGGCCGACCTTCGATGCGCTTCCGCGCCAACTCGGCGGGCACCCGCAGAAGAATTGTCAGGTCCGGGCGGAGCATCCACGATTCGCTTGCCCGCTGCAAGAATCGGATCGGATCGTCCACGAGACCTTCGAGACGCGCCCCTTGATATGCGTACGTCGAATCCGCGTATCGATCACACAGGACCAGCTCCCGCTTCTCAAGGTGGAACTGGATTTCCTTCAGATGCGCGGCGCGATCGGCGAGGAACAGAAAGGATTCTGCGACGGCGCCGACCCCGCCGTCAAATGCGTGGCGCACCGCCTCGCCAAGCCACGTCCTTGTGGGCTCGCTCGTCAGATACACGCGGTGTCCTTTCGCTTGGAGGGATTTCGCGACGAGACGACTCACGGTCGTCTTCCCCGAGCCGTCAATGCCCTCGAAAGTCACGAATCCCGTGAGCACGTGTGACGACAACGAACGCGCGGCACATTAAGCCGCTGTTGTCCCGTCCGGATTTCGGTCCCGCACAACGTTTTTATAGAGTCCGGCGGCTCCGTGGCCCGGCGGCCGACGCCTCGGGGGGCGGGGACGATTTCATGGAAGATCCATCCGGATATGCGCCGACTTTCCGACGGCGGCGACCGCGAAGGGCGATGTCGGAAGTGTCACGTGCGAATCGTCGTCCTGCCCGATGACCGCCGCCAAGGTTACTGTTTCGACTGTTACGATTCCCTCGAAATCCATTCGAAGATCGCGGTCTAGTCGGTCGCCTGTCCCATCAGCTCGCGGCGTCGCTCCTGCCGCTGCCGCTTCCAGCGCTTCACGTCGGCCTCGATCCACGCGTTCGGTCGACCTTGAGCCCGGAGCAAGTCCACGTTCGGCTTCCACACGATGTCCCAGTACCGAAGGGCCTGCTCAACCTCGTCCGTGACTTCTTCCGCGGAGGGAGATCGATCCTCGACGGCCTTCGCTCCGACCTCCCACGCCCAGGCCTTGAGGTCCTCCAGGAGGGTCGACTTCTTCGCGCTTTCCCAGAGAAGGGTCGCGCCCCGGAGGACGTCTTTCTCCTGGTCCCGATCGAAGAGCGCCGTCACCCGTTCGCTCCCGCTCGCCCAGAACGGACGATCGAGACTGCCGCGCCAGCGGAGGCCGTGCCTTGCGAGGATTCGTTTGAAGGATTCCTTGTTCTTCGAGTAGGTTTCCCCCGGCATGTCGAAGCGAAAACGCATGTGCCCTCGTGCACGCGCTCGGCGTAAATAACATTTCGCGCGGAGGGACCCGGGTTATCGAGAGGTGGGCGACCGACGGCTGACGAGCTTCAGTCGCACGACGGAGATCGCGACGATCGCGAGACTCACCGCGGCCAGGAACGCGATCGCCGAACCGGCGGCATTATTGGCGCGGGCCGCGTCATCGGCCAAGGTTGAGAAAAGATTGAACGCCGCATGCATTGCGACGGCGACGATGTAGAACGGGAAGACCGCCCACGGGCGGCCGGAGAGCCAGGACTTGGCCAGGCCATATCCCATCACGGCGGTCGAGCTCGCATGGAGAAATGTCGAGGAGAATGACCGGACGGCAACCACGATGAGCGAGCCGGAGGGCCCGACGCCCGGCACGAGAAGCGCCGCGAGTGCATAGACGAGATTCTCCGTCGCGGAGAACCCCAGGCCCGCGGCGGCGCCATAGACGAGCCCGTCGGTCCTCGACTGTGTCTGCGGACGGCCCGCGGTCGCTCCCACCCCTTTCGCGGCCTCTTCCACGATTGGCGCGACGACGAGCGCCCCGATCGCGGTGCTCGGGTCCTGGAAGCGCCGCGCGAAGAAATCGTTCAGGGACTGGCTTGAGCTGAGGACGAGGATGAACAAGATACTCAGGATGATCGCGATGATCACGCTGAACACGGCGCCCCATGCAAACGTCTTCAGCACGGTCGGCCAGGGCTCCCGGCCGTACCGGGGGGAGTTCCGGATCCAGATCAGATAGAGGAGCGGCAACGCGAACGCCGCGATGAACAGGATGAGCAGAAAGTACGGGGAACTCGCGAGGTCCGCCATGCGCGTCCTCGATCAGGCATCCTTGGCCCGGGCGGCTTCCTGGCGCAGCTTCGCGTGGGCGGCCGCGAGCCGGGCGACCGGGACTCGGAACGGCGAGCAGGAGACGTAGTTCAGTCCGATCGCGTGACAGAATTCGATGCTCGCGGGGTCGCCTCCATGTTCGCCGCAAATGCCGATCTCGAGATCGCGTCGAACCTTGCGACCCTTTTGGACGCACATGCGCATGAGCTGACCGACCCCGTCGCGGTCGATCGTCTGGAACGGGTTGCGCGGGAGGATTCCCTGCTCGACGTAATCCAAGAGGAACTTCGGCTCCGCGTCGTCCCGGCTGTATCCCATCGTCGTCTGGGTGAGGTCGTTCGTCCCAAAGGAGAAGAATTCGGCGTGGCGGGCGATTGCGTCCGCGACGAGAGCGGCCCTCGGGATCTCGATCATCGTGCCGAACTTGTAGTCCACGGAGATCCCCTCCCGGTCCATGACGCTCTTCGCCTCCTTCTCGAGCGCATGTCGTTCGATGCGAAGCTCCTCGGGTAAGCCCACCAACGGGATCATAATCTCCGGGCGGACGTCGACGCCTTCTTTCTTGAGCCGGCACGCCGCTTCGAAGATGGCGCGGACCTGCATCTCGGTGATCTCGGGGAACATGATCCCGAGGCGACAGCCCCGGAGGCCCAACATCGGGTTCGTCTCTCGGGAGCCCTTGACGGCCTCGAGGAGGCGTTCTTTCCGCGGCAGGAGCGCATCGATCCCGGTCGCGACATCGGAACCGGCTTTGCGGACTTCGACGATGAGCGCGCGGTCTTCTTCGGAGGTCGCGGCCCGAATGAACGCGTCCGGATCCTCGCGCGCGATCCTCAATTTGGTCACGTGGACGAGCAGCGTCTCGTATCGCGGCAGGAACTCATGGAGCGGAGGGTCGATGAGCCGGATGATGACCGGGAGCCCGGCCATCTCCCTCAAGATGCCCACGAAGTCCTCCCGCTGCATCCGACCGAGGTGCTCCAACGATCCGATGTACCGCCGCGAGAGGTCTTCGAGGCGGGAATCAATTTCGGCGAGCTGGCCTTCGAGATCTCGACGACGGTCGTTCGTGGCCGCCTCGATTTGCTTGACGACCGTCTCGCGCTGCCGTTTGACCTTTCGGTACTCGGGCGCCGCGAGGATCATCTCATGGACGATCGGGAGCCGATCGGTTTCCATGAACATGTGTTCCGTCCGGTCGAGCCCAATCCCCTGAGCGCCAAACTTGCGAGCGCGCACGGCATCCCGCGGGTAGTCGGCGTTGGCCCACACCTGGAGGCTCCGCACCTCGTCCGCCCAGGCTAACAGATTCTGAAGGTCGACCTCCCGGTCGAAATCCGGCTCGATCGTCCGAATCGATCCCGCAAAGACCTCTCCGGTGCCCCCGTCGATGGAGAGGCCGTCACCCCGCCGGACCACCTTGTCGCCAACGCGGAATTCGGCCGCGTCGTAGTCGACCTGAATGTCCTCGCAGCCGGCGACACACGGGATCCCGAGACCTCGTGTGACGACCGCCGCGTGGCTCGTCGCACCGCCCCGGGCCGTCAGGACCCCTTTGGAATGCAAGACCCCGTGGACGTCGTCGGGCGAGGTCTCGACCCGGACCAGGATCACGGGCTTCCGTTCATCCCGACCCAGCTTCTCGGCCTCGTCCGGATCGAAGACGACGGTCCCCATCGCGGCGCCCGGAGACGCGTTGAGGCCTCTCGCGAGGAACCGCCCGGATCGCTTCGCCTCCGACTTCGCCTTGTCGTCGAACTGCGGAAGGAGCAGCTGGATCACGTGGTCCGGCTCGACTCGCAGGAGGGCCTCGTCCTTCGTGATGAGCCCCTCGCGGACCATGTCCAGGGCAATGCGCACCGTCGCCCGGGCCGGGGGCTTGGCGGCCCGGGTCTGGAGCATCCACAGGGTGCCCTGCTCGACGGTGAACTCGATGTCCTGCGCCTCTCGGAAGTGCTTCTCGAGGCGGTCCGCGACCTGCGCCAGGTCCGAGTAAAGCTCGGGGGCGTCCTCCCGAAGCTCCGCGATTTTCAACGGGGTGCGCGTGCCGGCCACGACATCCTCGCCCTGGGCGTTCGGGAGATACTCGCCGTACAACTCTTTCGCACCCGTCACCTGATTCCGGGTGAACGCGACGCCGGTGCCCGAATCGGATCCCATGTTCCCGAAGACCATCATCTGGACGTTCGCGGCGGTGCCCAGGTGGTGCGGGATCTTGTTGAAGGTCCGATAGTCCACCGCCCGCTTGCCGTTCCATGATCGAAAGACCGCCCCGACGGATTCTCGCAGCTGATGCATCGGGTCCTGGGGAAAGTCTTCGCCGACCTCCTGCCGGTAGAGGGCTTTGAATTCCGCGACAATCGCCTTGAGCTCCGGGGCGCCGAGGTCCGTGTCCTTCTTGGCGGCGGCCTTTTCCTTGTGGCGCTCCAAGGTGGTCTCGAAGCGGCGGGCGTCCACGTCCTTGACGATCCGGCCGAACATCGCGATGAGTCGTCGGTACGCGTCCCATGCGAACCGTTCATTTGCGGTCCGTGCGAGGGCCTCGACGGTCGTGTCGTTGAGGCCGAGGTTCAGGACCGTGTCCATCATCCCGGGCATCGAGAGCTTGGCCCCGGAACGGACGGAGACGAGCAGCGGCTGCTCGGAGTCCCCGAACTTTCGGCCGCCCTTCACCTCGACGGCGGACAGGGCCTCCTCGACCTGCTTCCACATTCCCGGCGGGAAGCGGCCCGTCCGGGTGAATGCGTTGCAAGCTTTCGTCGTGATCGTGAAACCGGGCGGGACGGGGAGGCCGAGTCGGGTCATTTCCGCGAGGC
The DNA here is from genome assembly GCA_005878515.1 of Methanobacteriota archaeon. GTDB lineage: Archaea > Thermoplasmatota > Thermoplasmata > RBG-16-68-12 > RBG-16-68-12 > RBG-16-68-12. Next base: position 6,783 of record VBLZ01000111.1, read on the forward strand.
CGGCGCCCTTGCCGCCGAGGAGGTCCCGCATGGAGGCGGTCCCCTCCTCGAACGGGTAAACATGCTTCGCCAGACCGGATCCCCATCGTGGTAGTCCGGAGCTGATATAACAATCTTCGGAGCCACATCGGTTGCAGCGATGCCGTGTGCCGCCGGACGGTTCAGAATCCCATCTGGTACACTTTGATGTCCGCCCGCTTTCGTTCGAGGAACCGGTACACCGTCTTGTGCTCGCTCCCGCGGAGCAGCATGAACACGGCCTCGCGGGCGATGGCCATCTCGAACGTCCCGCCGATCAATGCAATCGTGTGGCCCCACACGCTGACCTCGACGCCGGTGAGCTCCTCGATCAGCCGGCGCGTCTTGCCGCGGGTGCCGATGAGGCGAGCCCGAATCTGCGCGACGCGGTTTTTCGAGTGCGCGAAGTCCTTGATGTCGAGGACCTCGAAGTATGCGTCTTCGTCGAGGAGTCGGAAGGCTCGATCCTCGGAGAACCCGCGGGCCATCGCCTGGACGACGTCCTTCGCTTTGAGCGCGAGGACCGGGTCCTGCGCCTGCGCCTCGTCAATCGTGACGTCGCCCGTCGTCGAGTCCACAGAGATCCGCGTTCCCGTCGCCTTCTGCAGGCGTTCCTTCGTCGTGCCTTCCGGACCGATCAGGACGCCGATCCGCTCCGCCGAGATCCGAGCGTAGAGCATCTCAGCCTCCGAGGATCGCCCGCTCGAGGCCGGCCGCGGTCACATTCACCCGGAGCCGCCGGAAGAACCGCGCAATGTTCCCGACGTCGCGCTTGAACCATTCCGACGCCCGGGGATGGTCGAGGGTCACGGCTTGTCCGACGTCGATGACGACGACCCGCCCGTCCCACCAGAGCAGGTTGTACTCGCTCATGTCCGCATGGACGAGTTCGGCTTTCCGGATCGCCTGCAAGTTCGCCACGACGTCCGCGTAGACCGCGGTGGGGTCCTCCAACCGGACCTCGCGAAGGGCGGGAGCAGGCTGAGTCTCGTCGCCGATGTACTCCATCACGAGGACGTTGTTGTGGACCCGCTCCGGAGTCGGCACGCGAACGCCGGCGTCTTCCATCCGGACGAGGTTCTTGTACTCCTTCTGCGCCCACGCCCAGAGGGTGGGACGGATCGCGCGCTTCACCTTCTTGAAGCGCGGGTCCCCGTCGATATACACGGAGATGTTGCGGAAGGTCGCGTTCGCGATGCGGTAGATCTTCACGGCCTTCGCGCGGCCGTCGGGGCCGGTGGCGTGGAACACGTTCGCTTCCTTCCCCGTGCTCACGGGATAGTCCAGCGTCGAGATGACCCCATCCGTGATGAGGTCGGCGATCGTCAAGAG
>VBLZ01000112.1 GCA_005878515.1 Methanobacteriota archaeon
GGAAGACCGTTGATCCGGAGATGAATCTGGGGGGCCTCTTCTCCGGGCGGCACGAGCCGACGGATCGCCTCTTCACCCGCCATCAGGACGTTCAGCGGGTGCCGCAGGAGGTAGATCGCCATGTCCGTGTCGAATCGATTCAGGTCGAGGAACGAGGCCTCGAGGCTCCGCGACTCCGGGTAGCGGTCGGCCACCGCGATGATTTTCGAGAGGTATCCCATCTCCTCGAAGAACTCCTCCCACTTCGCGATCAGCTCATCTTGCGGAAACTCGACGAGCACTTCTTTCCCCCGGCTCGGAGGCGGCGCAGCATCGGGAATGGTCATATCTCTTTGAGTCCTCCTTCCAGTGGTCCATCTCTCAGGCGTGAGTCTAGGTCAGACCGTTTCCACTGGAACGCGCGCGTGGTCCGCGGACTCATTCGCATTGCGAGTACCCGCAATCGGCACATCGAATGCAGCCACCCGCGTGCTGGAGGGCCTCGCTGCATTCAGGACACTGGAACCGGAGGCCGTCGCGGATTTCGACGGATGTGGCTTCACGGTCGACCGAAGAGACGCGCACGGCTTTCTCCCCGTGGTCCGTAGACGCGATCCGCGCTAAAAGGAGGAAGGGGAGGGGTAGCTGAAAGTGCGACCGTCTGGAGGGTGCGCGAAGGTTCTTGCGGGCGCGTAGCTATCGTCGCACGATGGATCTGCCCCCGAAACTCGCCGACCTCCAGCGCTTCCATGGCCACTTGGGTGTGTATGTTACCTTGGGGCTCCGAATGGGGGAAATCGGGAAGCGGCGGTTCGGACACTACAAGGGCCTCCACGCGCGCGTGGAGAGCCAGCCCGAACCGCCGATGCGCTGCGTGCTCGACGGGATCCAATTCTCCAGCGGTTGCACGATGGGGAAGGGGAACATCGGCCTCGAGTCCGCGACGGACCCTGCGGTCACGTTCGAGAAAGAGGGACGACGCCTGCGGGTCGCACTGAGACCCGGATGGAGGGAGCGGATCGACCGCGAGATGTCGAAGGAGAAAGAGATCGAACAGTCGTTGTTCTATTACACGGTCCCGGAATCCGACGTGTTCGAAGTTCGCGAAGGCTAGGTCGGAAGGGCGTCACGCCCCTCCCGAAGGTGGTCGGCCTTCCCCGGGGAATCGGTAGCCGCAGAAGAAACACGACACGTCGATTGCGTTGACCGTCGTGTGGCATTGCGGGCACACCTTTGTCCCGGAGGCGGATGCCAAGGCGCTACCGACGGGTGGCGACGGGAGCGGAGGCGCAGGCGCCGTCCGTGGCGGTTGTTCCACCTTCCTCCGGCGAGCGAGCAAGAAGCCAACGAGGAGGAAGGCCACAGGGACTGCCACAATCAGCGCAGCAACAACGAACACGAGCGGGGACCGTGGCGGCGGTTGTGGCAGAGACGCACGAGTCAAGCTGAACGTACGTTCGGCCGATCCCCGCAAGTCGGCCGGATTGACGACGTCCACGTGCAAGACAGCCCGGTCCACGGCGACATCCGGCGCGGTCCACACCACGGAGGTCGCGCCCAAGGACGCGACGAGCAGCGCGGTCGTCACATCGTTGATCGTCACGTTGGCCCACACTGGCAGTTGAGCCGACTCGAGCAGTTCATCCGACATGGTCCACGTGAACGTGATCGTGGATGCCGCAGGGAACGGCTCGTGTTCCGCGGGAGATCCAATCGAAACGGTCGGAGGCTGGTTCGTCGCATTAATCACGACGAAGCATGTGGACATGAACGGACCCCAATTCCCAGGACCGTCTCGCGCGTGAACCCACGCGCACGCGTTGCCCTCCGACAAGGTCAGGCGCGATAGCCACGACACGTTCTCGACGGAACCATCGAAGAGGCCGTCCACGGCAACCATCGGAAGACCCGTCCCCGAGTCGACCGGGTTGGGCGGCGCGATCTGCAGGAACAGCTCCGCCGCCGCGACCGTGCTTCCGCCCCGGGTCCGGTCGTCCGCCGTCGCCCGGAATGTCGCGAGGTACCCGGTTCCCGGCGGTCTCGGACCCACCCGAACGCTTCCGGCCCACAGGATTGGGCCCTCCGGGTCGCCTCCCGGGCGAGCGATTGTGAACATCCCATCGGAGACGTCGGAGCCACCGAGCGAAGGAATCCCGTCGTCTTGTGTGGCGATGCGAACGAGATAGCGCGCTCCGTTCGGGAGGGCGCTCACATCCCATGTGTACGATCGCACGGAGCCCAACAACGAGGTGATCGGATTCCAAGTCACCCCGCCATCCGCGCTGAAGGACAACGTGAAATTTGCGATGCCCACACCCGACCCATTCGCGGTCGCCGTCCATGTGATCGGGATCGATGGGCCCGAGAAGAAACCCCCGTTCGGTGCGGTGACGTTCACATCGGGGTGGTCCCGGTCCAGTCCGGCAGTCGATGTGCTCACGAGCCAGCGGAGCGCAGCATCGAGGATCGCCGCCCGCGTCGGGCTCGTCGGATTCAGGTTCGTGCCCGTCGAGTCGATCCCTGTGATCTCGAAGGCGAAGTATGCGAGGCGCGATGGAGTCCCGCCCCACATGCCTTGGCCAGCCGTGCCGTTTGTCGACGAGGAGACCCAACGCAATCCGATCGGCTGGTTTTGGGCACACGACGGACCTTGGGACGGACTCTGAACCAGGCCGTCCGTCCAATCCGTCGAGGCGGTCCCGCCCGCCACACTCGGAGCGAGCTGGTCGTCCGCCCCACCATCCCGGTGCGGCGTGTAGACGACGCCTCCCCCCGCGTACGCACCGCTGATCGGGTCCGAAGAAACGCCCCTCACTTGGCCAATCGTCAGCGGGTCGCACAAAAACGTCGCCTTGAGCACGGCCCGGACCCACGACTCGGTTTCCGCGCTCGCGAATGGAGATGACGGGCTCCCGAGCGCCCACGCGGCGTCGTGAGAGGACACGATCAGGCGCCCGCCGCCATCGAGGTAGCTCTGCACCAACGCTCTCGCGGACGCATTGAACGGCGGGTATTGCTCCAATCCGACCTGCCAGATCACGACGCGACGGGCTTGCAGGACTCCGAGAGGAGGGAGCCCGAGCTCCGCGACACGCCACACGGACCATGTCCATCCGTTATCGTCGAGCGCGGCCGCGTACGACGCTTCCCGCTCGGGAGGGAACGAGCTTCCGCCCACGACGAGAAGGACATCGCCCATCGCCGACGTTTGGAATTGATAGTCGGCTCCGTCGTTCGTATCCGTGGTCACGTTCGCGAGTCGTCCGCGGGAGGTGACCTCGAGGTAGTAGAGGGTTTCAGGGCGGAGACGCATCAGTGTGATCGTATGTGCCGTTCGTAGGTCGGAGCCGTTCGCGCCAAACGTCAGCGCGCCGACGCTCGTGCCGTATCTCACTTCCGTCGTCGCAGGCTCGTTCGTCGTCCACTGAACCGTCGCCGTGGTCGAGCCGATCGACGTCACGGTGACGTCGTGAATCGTCGGGCCGCTCGCGAGGATCTTCGCTTCCGCCGTCGCGGTGTGCGGAGGCGAGACGTCCTGATACGTCGCCGTGACTACATCTCTCTCGCGCACCTGGAGCACATTGTCCGGCGTCGCGGTGCCGAACGCGGTGGCAATCGAGCCGTGCCATGTCTCGTCCGGGCCGCCCCGGGTCAGGGTGACGTTCTCCCCGGCCGGCTCAGTTCTCGATGCGACATGCGCGACGACGGACGTTGCATCGGAGTCGTCGACTGAGATGTGAATCGTGTCCTCTTCCGAGTACACGATGCGGTCCAAGGTCAACCGGCCATAGGAGGCGTCGAGGTTGCCCGTCGCGACGAGGGCGAACGGTTGCTGGCCCACGGGTACGTTCGATCCGATCACCCGGACCGACCAGTTCCCCGCCATCGCGTTCTTCAGGATCACGGCCTCTTCGACGTTCGTCGTGTCGAACGTCCCGCCGGGCAGGGACTGCCCCTGCGCGAACGGCGCGAAATGGTTTCCCCGGTACACCGTCCCGTCCGGCGCGGTCACCTCGAGGTCCAAGTCGTTCACGAGTGCCTTCGTCGCTCCGATAGTCCCGGGGTAATCGCTCCAGGTCAAGACGAACTTCGCGGGGCCGGAACTCCCCACATGGAAGGTGTAGGTGGCCTCGTCTCCGGTCAGCAGCCCGGCCGTCCCATCGACGAGCTGCGTTCGGAACGTGTCCCCGGCCGCGGCGATTGGCAGCACCTTCGAGAGGAGGACCCGGCCGAATCCCTGCTCGTTGTTCGGCCATGTGTCCGTCGAAGAACGAGCGACGAGCCCGCTGCCCGTTACTTGCTGCCCGGAGGCGATGAGGATGGCCCGGATGAGCGCCGCGCTCGGATTCATGGAGTTGCCGGGGACCGGTGCACCGGTGGGATACCAGCCGTCCACGAAGTACTGCCGGATGATTGCGGCGGCCGCGGCGGCGGCGGGGGTCGAGTAACTCGTTCCGCCCCAATGGGCATCCGGAAGCCCGGTCCCGCTCAGCGGGTTGCCGTCCGACATCGCGGAGTCGCCGTCGAAGATCGTGACGATCGTCGGTGCGATTCGGCCATCGACGGTCGGCCCCCGACTTGCTTGCGGCGCCAAGTCGTTCTGATCGAGTCCGCCGCCCGTGTCCGGGTTGTACGCCCCGCCGACCGCGACGACGTCCTTCGCGGTCGCGGGTGTCCCGACCGTTCCCGGGTTACTCCCGGCGTTCCCCGCGGCAAAAAGGATGGTCATGTCGGGGTGGGCCCACACGAACGCATCGACCATGCGCGCCTGCACGTCGTACACATTCGTGTCCGCGCCCCAGCTGTCGCTGTGGATCCGCACCGGCGCGAGCGGATCGTTGTAGACGAGCCCGGCCGGACCGAAGAGATCGTCGTAGTTCTCCGGAATGTAGATGAGTCCCTCCCCGGCTGAACAGATCGCGAGACCTTGGAAGCCGCCGACGTCTTGGAGGTAGATTTTCGCGCCCAACGCATTGCCGTCGTTCGGTGATGCGCCGATCCCGTTGTCGTTCCCCGCCAGCGTCGACGCGACGCCCGTCCCATGACCGTCCGGGCAGTCCTTGATCGAGAACGGGTCCCAGGGGCCGCCCCCTCCGGGCCATGTGAGTTGTCCGGTGAGGACGCCCATGTTCACATACCGCACGACCTTCCGCCGAGCGGGGTCCGTCGTGTTGTAGATACCTCCCAAGGTGATTGTCGATGCGGACTGACGGAACGAGGCGCCGTCATAATCGAGACCCGTGTCGGCCATCCCGATGACTTGACCGCTGCCATTGAGGCCGAAGGTCCAGTAGCGGTCGTTCCCGGTGAGGTTCGTCTGGATGACCCAGTCCGTCTCCGCGTTCAGGGGGTGGATCGGTTGGACGGGATCGATGAATTCGACGGCCGGTTGATCGGCGAGCGAGGAGACGAGTCCGGCCGGGATTCGCGCAGCCACCCATCGGAAATCCCCGGTCCCGAATGCGCCGAGTACGGCCGGTTCGCTTCGGCTCGCGGAGGCCGTTGGGACTCCTGCATGGCCGAGCCACGCTTCGACCGACTCCGGAGATTCTCCCGGGAGAACAACGATCCGAACGTTCACGATGCCGTCGGTCGCCGTCCCCGATCGGACCTTCCAAGTGGGCTCATACGGTCCGACCCAGTCCACGTACGGCAAAGACGCGGCGCCCTGGAGGTCCGAGGGGCGTCCGCGGACGACGAACCCGTCCTGCGGGACGTACCGAAGGAGCGCGAGCCCGCGAGACGCCAGCTCATCTTGCCACTCGGGCTTGATCGGTCCGACGAAGTGGACCACGCCGACCGCCATTCCTCGATAGTCTACGGACCACGAGGCCGGAGATGGGACGGCCGCGACGTCGACCCGACCGGCCGCAAATTGAAGGGCCGATGATTGGCCGATCGGCTCCGCGTACCGGCCGTGGGATCGCAGGACCGCCAGGGTTCCGCTCGGACCATGCGCGACGGCGAACGCTCCGTAGGATGCAAGCAGCTGGGCACCCGCCGCCGTGAGTTCCGCCTCGGTCGCGTCCGTGCGGAACGTTGTCGGGCTGCCGGCCGGTACGGAGTGTGCAGACATCGGCTCGAGGCGTGTGTCCGAGGACGGCAGTTGGACGATCAGGACCAGCGCGACCGCGAACGTCACGAAAACTCGAAAGACAAGACTGGCCGTGTGGCCGTGCCTCCCGTGGAGGTGCAGGCGGCTGACCTGTACCTCAGAATCGCGGATGCGACGCGGCGCAGATTAGGCTTTTGGCCCAAATTCGGAATCGAGCCGGGTTCCGTTCCGCTGCTACTCGGCGATGATCCGCGTCGCTTGAAGAATCCCGCTCTGGAAGATGAGCGTGTAGTAGTTCGGCGAGTGATTCGTTCCACGCAGCTTCACACATCGGATCCGCCGCTGGATGTTCGCGTCGTCGACGCGCTCCATTTTTGTGTGGATGATTCCATCGCTCAGATACTCCTCGCCGTTCTTCCCGAAGTCCTCGCTGGCCGGTTTCATTTCGCTGATCAGGATCGTCGTCGCCTTCAGATCGCGGATCCACTCGAACAGCTGGAAGAGATCCTCGCGCGGGTTTTCGAATCGCGACATGAGCTCGAGGACCGGCAGCGAATCGACGACGAGGATGTCGTAGTTCAGGGACCGCTTTAAGTTCATCGCGTACATCTTGAAAATCTCCAGCCACGTGCGGTCCGCCATCCCGTCGAGATTGCGGCGAATCATTCCCAGGTCGACGATGCTGACCTTCGTCTCCACATCCCGCGGGCTGAGGCTCATCTGATCCAGATGGCGCGTCAGGTTGTCTCGACCCTGTTCCAACGAGATGTAGGTGCCGGGCCTCCCGTCGCGGAGTGCATTCTGGTAGATCATGTTGAACGCGATCGTGGACTTCATCGTCCCCGGCTCTCCCGCGAGGAGCACGATGTGGCCCTCCGGGATGCCGCCCCCGAGTTTGTCATCAAAACCGTGGATGAATGTGCGGATACGGTCTCCCTGGCCCATAGCAACGCATTCCATTGGAAGGACCGCGTATAACCGTTCCGAGGCCGTTATCACCGGGAGCTAGTCGCCTCGTATGGAGGAAAACAAAAAAGAAAGGGGGAGTAAGCGCGAACTGAAAGACGACAGGGGCCCGAGGATAAGATGATTTTTGAACTCGGTCTGTGAGCAAGGTTTCGGCTGGAAACGTTTATTTGTTATCCGGTTTGTTACCAGATCCGGGCGGGAGCCGTTGTTTGTCCCTGACCGCAACCTCAAGGACCTCGTGGTCTCGTACCTCCGGGAACAGGAACGGTCGATCAGCGCTCTGACGAAGCAACTCCGCGCGGACGGTTATCCGTTCCATCGATTGTTCGTGACCGGGTACCTGAAAGCGCTCGCCGACGCGGGCATCCTCCGCGAGAAGGACATCCCGCCGGCGAAGGTGTACAGTACGTCCGCGCACCGAGAGCCGAACCTATACGAGCTCGTGGGCGCTCGGTGTCGGGAGGCGACCCGTGAGGAGACCGACCAAATCCGGCTCGCCGTCGCGGTCCTGCAGAAGCTCTTTCACCGTCCGATCTTTCTTCGAGAACTTCGCGAGTGCGGCTTCGGCGCCGCGGTTGACGCGCCGCAGGCTCCGCGAGAGGAGCGCGAGGAGGCCCGTCGCGGCCTCGTGAAACTAGGCCTCCCGGTCCCGACGAACGAACCCGCCTACGGAATGCCGGAGCGCCGCAACGAGGTTCGCGATGAGATCCTCTACGACCTGGTCGTCAAGCGATTCGGGATGGGCGCGCTCGTCCTCGGGACGAAACAGATGAAGCTGACC
>VBLZ01000113.1 GCA_005878515.1 Methanobacteriota archaeon
CCGCACGTAGAACAAGTAGGTCGTGTTTTCGAGGAGGTTCCGCAACGTCAGGGAATGGTTCGCCACGTGACGTGAATCAGAAAGTGAGTCCGGGAACGGAGGCGCTGTGCCCCAGGAGACGAACGAGTCTGCTGGCTCGTCCGTCGTCCACCCGATCGACGCGCGGTTGAACCTCACGCCCGATACACTCACGCCGCTGATGACGGGCGGCGTGTCGTCGACGAGCGCGGTGTCGGTCACGGGTCCTCTACCGCCGAGCCCGTCATCGTTATCAAAGTACTCGGCGGTAATCGTGTCGCCGTTGGCGACTTGAAGGAGTCCGTCACCTGGATTTGCGGGACCGTTCACCAGGTTGATTGACCCCGCGAAGACGGAACTGGCGTTCGCGGTCTCCGTCAGCGTGACAACCTCCGGCGTGGCCTCCGTGGTGCTCGTCATGTTGATGTCCACCGTGTCTGGAGCGCCGGGGTCCACGTTCAGGCCCGTGTCGATGACCTTGATGCCCACCGTTGCCGTGGACTGGTACACACTGCGGTCCATTCCGATCACGCCACGGTTCGTCGAGATCCCACCGGTCATCACGAGCGCATACGACTGCGGTCCCTGAGGCACATCGAACCCGGATACTGAGACGGTCCACAGGCCGACCTGCACGCCCGTGAGGACGAGGACGCTTTCGACGTTGTTCGCGGCGTCGCGCCCCGCGGGATTCGGCGTCGATTCGCCCGGGTTCGAGCCCGTGTACTGGTTGCCGCGATACACTGTACCGCCTGGTGCTGTGATCGTGAGATCGAGATCGTTCACCAGACACACGCTGCACCCGGCCGTTCCCGGGAAGTCGGTCCATACGAGGGTTACTTCGACCGACTGAGAGGGGTCCCCGATCGCGAGTGAGTAGCTGACCGCGTCGCCTGTGTTGATGCCCACGCGGTGGTCGTCGATCGCGAGGCCCCGTGCATCGCCCGCAAAGAACATTGCGTCGTCCAGGGTGACACGCCCGAACCCCTGATCGAAGTTCGGGTACCGCGTCTCGCCGAAGGCATATGCACCGGTGCCGGTCATCTCGCGGCCGCTGTTGATGAGCATCGACTTCAGGAGAGCCGCCGAGGGCGTGAAGCCGTTCGCCGGTTGCGGGCTACCGGTCGGGTACCATCCGTCCATGAAATACTGCCGAACCAGGGTCGCGGCTCCCGCGGTCGTCGGTGTGGCCATGCTCGTGCCGCTCAACTGGAAGTAGCTCGTGCCGTCCCCGAACGGGTCGGCGCCTTGGGCCGACCAGACGGATACCCCGGGCGCCATGACATCGGGCTTGATCCGGCCGTCTGCGGAGGGACCGCGGCTGCTGAAGTCCGCGACATCCTCGAGGCCCGGCCCATTGAAAGTGGCGCCGGCCGCGATCACGTTCTTCGCTTCCGCGAACGGGTTCATCGTGTGGAGGCCGGGAGGCGGTCCGCAGAAGCCCGAGCCGCAGTTCCCCGCCGCGAAGACGACGAGGAAGTCCTGGTTGTTCCAGATGAAGTTGTCCGTGTCGGCGGATTCTTGGATGTACGCGTTGCAGCAGCTCCCCCAGCTATCGGAGTGGATCGAGGAGTTTCGATTCAGGGCCATCTGCCAGAGGTCGGTGACGGAGTTGAAATTGATCGAGTTGCCATCCGCGGAGAGGTCCTGCATCTCCAGGGACGCGTCGAATGCCTGGCCGTCGTGCGGACCGGTCGTCCCGTTCGACCCGGTCGCGTCTCCGTTGTACACATGCCAGACGCCATCGTCGCCTCCGATCGATCCCGAGGTGTGCGTGCCGTGATTGATGCCATCGTCGTGGGTGTTGCATCCGCCCACCGGGCACGGCGGACTGTAGTAGTCCTTGACCTTGCGGTGGTCGGGACCGGGAGCCGTGTGGTTCGGGTCGGCGAAGTCGGGGTGACCGAAGTCGAGGCCCGTGTCGCCGAGGGTCACGAGCTGACCGGTGCCGTAGATGCCATGATCGTGGACCGGGGTCGCGAAGTTGACCGTGTCGCCGCTCTGGATGACCCATCGTGCGATGTCATTCGAAACGGTCGGCTGTACGAATCGATCGACGTACATCACGCCGGGTGCGCGCGCGAGCAACGGGAGGGTGCTCTTATCGAGCTCGACCCGCACGGAACCCGATTGCCCGAAGCTGAAAATCGGCTGCACGCCGCCGAGGTAGGACACGACTCGGAGAATCTCTGACAGTCGGGACGGCTCGAACGCGGTGATTTCGAGCGAGATTCTTGAGACCGAAGCACGTGAATCCGATGAAGCCAGGCGGTCGAGTGAGACGGCGGTGCTTCGCTGGTCGAGGTTGTCTGCGTACCGAGGGCTGGTACGCGGGCCGGTGGCGGCGAGGTCCGAGCTGAATGAACTAATGCTACTGCCCGTCGCGATGCTTGTCGCGCTGCTGCCCGGAAGCGAACGCTCCAAGGCACGTTGGGCCAGGAGGTCGTAGTCATCCGACAGGCGCGGGCTGAGCTTGTAGGCAGGCTCAAACACGCCAGTCCACCGGATACTCGCAAGAGCCGAAACGCGGTCCATTGTCGGGCCGTCGGCCCGCACGATGAACGCGTTGTAGGGAATGTAATAGAGGATCGTTGCGCCCGTCGCTGTGAGTTGGGCTTTCATCAGCGGCGTAACGGGACCGTTGAATTGTACGAGGTAATAGAAGGGCTGGTTCCTTGGGACCGAGTTGTATTGGAGAGACGTCGGCATCGTTGGCATCGCCGCGAGCGGATCGAAGCGGAAATTATTCACGACGATGAATTTCATGTAGTCTGGCATGGCTTCCGGCAGTCCGATCCGCGGTTGTGACGAAGCCCGCGCGGGTGTCATCACGATCGCCAAGGCTGACGCAACCATGACGAAGACCAAAACGAATGCGACGACGCGGCTCCACGACCGACGAGACACAGCGTTAGCTACTCCATCAAGCGTGCCAGCACTCATGCGAATCCCTCTCCCTGACTGAACGGTAGGATCTCTCCCTCTGGCACTCCTCCGAACGGTGGAGCGCCGCCCCCAACTCGGCGGGGGAATGGTTGTGGACATGATAAGGCTAACGAGGATGTTCGGGCCGATGTCCGGAGGAAACCGGGACGATGCTCGATGGCGTCCGGGGGATGCCGTCCCTAGGCCGTGCCCAGCCGCCCTGGTCAACGCCGCGAAGAAGGCGAGAGAGGCGAGAGGAAGGACTAGCCGAAGACCGCCCCGCACTTCAGGCAGTCGCTCCAGTACTTGCCGACCGGCGCGCCGCACTCCCCGCACTCGCCGCCGGTCGCGGTCTGGTCCGCCTTGATGACGACGAGCTCCGGATTCTTCAGCTTGTCCCACCGCGGATCGCGGACGAGGAGGAACGCGAAGTCGTCGGCCCACGTCTCGAGTTCGAGGAACGCGAGCTTCCGGCCGACGAGGAGATCGTTGACGCCCTTCAGGAAATCTCGTGCGTCCTTGAACCGGACGACCTTCTCCTGGTCCGCCAAGATGAGCTTAACCTTCCGCAGGTTCAGTTCCTGGTCCAGCCACGTGGGATCCTTCGCGGCGAGCGTCAGCTTGAACGAACTCAGTCGCGGGTTAACTTCCTTCAGGACCGCATCGAGCTCGAACGCCTCCGGCACGCGGAAGCCGAGCCAGTCCGCGAGGACGCGGGTCACGGCCTTGTACGGCGCGCTGCGGTACTCCGCGACGAACGCCGCCTCGCCGCCCGGGTAGGCGGCCACGCGCTTCGCGAACACGGCCTTCGTTGGTGCGACGGTGAGACCGAGGTCGACGAGCCCGGCGTGCGCCTCGCTGACGAACACCTCGACCTCGCCCGGTTTCGGCGGCGCGGCCGGCGCCGCGGGCTTCTCCTCCGGTTTCTTTACGACCGGTTCCGGTTTCTCGGCCTTCTCGATCGGCGCTGGCTGTACCGCGGGTTTCTCTTTCGGCTTCGCCTTCGGCTTCTCCGATTCCGCCTCGGGCTTGCCCTTCTCGGGCTTTTCTTTCTTCCAGAATCGGAGGGGCATCACCCGCGGAAACCCGGGTGGCTGATAATAAGAGTTGCGCCCTGAGGACCGCAATCCAGACCGACGTACCATCGACGGCGATAAGTAGCCGGGTCGCGTAGCCCCGGCGGCCGCCGTGTCCCCTTGACGTCTGCGCCCCGTGTCTTGTCCTCACAGACGGTGCGAGAGGGATGGCCTCCGATCTCCGAGGAGGAGGTCGAACTTCCGAGCGGCGCGCGGAAGCGCTGGATCCGAGTGCACTTCGGGACGTCGGCAGCGGTCTTGGCAACCACCCCGCAGAAGCAGATCGTCCTCACCCGTGAGTACCGCCATGGGCTCGGGCGGATCGTGCACTCGTTGCCCGGCGGGACCGCGCGGAACGGAGAGTCGGCGGAGGCGTGCGCGCGGCGCGAGCTGATGGAGGAGACGGGCTACCAGGCATCGAAGCTCCTCGAGATGTACGCCGGGAACAATCTGACCGCGTACCTGGAGGGTACGTTGCACCTCTACTTCGCAAGGGACTGTCAGGCCACCGAACGGCGACCGGATCCCGACGAGATCCAGGCCGTCGAGCGCATGAGTGTTACGCAGGCGCTCTCGAGCGCGCGAGCCGGAGAATTCGAGTCCGCGGTTGTCACGCTCGCGATCCTCATGGCCGACGCACGCGGTTGGCTCATCGGTTGAGTCACGCTGCCGCGGGACCGGTGGCCGGAGAAGATGCGTGGGGCAGGATTTGAACCTGCGAACCCCTGCGGGACAGCGACCTCAACGCTGCGCCTTTGACCAAGCTGGGCCACCCACGCACGGGGCGCTTTCATCGCGGGCCTCGATATTAATCTTCCTTCAGCGATTCGTCGTATCGCATCGAGCCGCTCTTCGCCGCGAGACCCGCAAAGGATTATTTGGCGCGGAGCCCGTAAGTGAGAAAGGAGATCGCCATGCCGTCTCGACGGAAGTCCGGGTCCGCGAAGCGTCGTACGTTCGACGTCATCAACCCGACGACTGAGAAAGCCTTGGCCACCTATCCGATTCTGACGGCACCGCAGGTGCGGACGAAAGTCGGGGCGGCCCGCGAGGCCTTCCGATCTTGGTCGAGGCTCGATCCAAAGGAGCGCGCCGCGTACCTGCTCCGCTTCGCGGAAGTCCTCCGGAAGCACAAGGACACGTACGCCCAGACGATGACGCTCGAGATGGGCAAGGTGATCCGCGAGGCGGTCGCCGAAGTCGAGAAGTGCGCTTGGGCCGCGGAGTATTTTGCGGAGAACGGACCCGGGTTCCTGCAACCGGAGATAGTCACGACGGATGCGATGCGATCGTACGTCGCGTTCCATCCTCGCGGCGTCCTGGGCTCGATCATGCCGTGGAACTTCCCGATGTGGCAAATCGTCCGCTTCGCGGTGCCAGCCCTGATTGCCGGCAACACGGTCGTCGTGAAGCCCGCGAGCGCGTCGCCGCAATCGGCATTGAACCTCGGGGAGGCGTTTCGGGAAGCCGGGTTTTCGGACGGCACGTTCCAGGTCGTGGTCGGCGACCGGTCCACGGCCTCGGCCTTGATCGATTCGCCCGTCTCCCTCGTCAGCCTGACCGGCTCCGTCGGGACCGGCGTGCAGGTGGCTCAACAGGCCGCGAAGCACCTGAAGAAGGCCATCCTGGAACTTGGCGGGTCGGATCCGTTCATCGTCGCGGACGACGCCGACCTCGACGCCGCGGCGAAAGGGGCGGTCGCCGGCCGCTTCGTGAACACGGGACAGTCGTGCATCGCCGCGAAGCGGTTCCTCGTCGTAGACTCCGTCGCAAAGGAGTTCACCGCGAAGTTCGTCGAACAAGTCCGGATGCTCCGTGTCGGGGATCCCCTTCGTCCCACGACGGACATTGGACCTCTCGTCAACGAAGCCCAGCGGGAGGAGATCGAGGGCCAGGTGAAGGACGCGGTCCGCAAAGGGGCACGGGTCGAAGTCGGTGGAAAGCGTGTCGCGGGTCCCGGTTGGTTCTACGAGCCCACCGTCCTCAGCCGCGTGACGAAGACGATGCGGGTGTTGCACGAAGAGACGTTCGGTCCGGTCGCACCGATCCTCGTCGTGCCGGACCTCGACGCCGCGGTGCGTGAAGCGAACGATTCGGAGTTCGGGCTGGGCGCAAGCCTCTGGACCCAGGACCTGAAGCGGGCCGAGCGACTCGTGCGCCAAATCGAGTCCGGCATGGTGTTCGTGAACGGCGTCGTGAAGTCGGATCCGCGGATGCCCTTCGGGGGCGTCAAGCATAGCGGCATTGGCCGCGAGCTGAGTCGCTACGGCCTCCTCGAGATGGTGAATATCAAAACGGTCGAAATCTTCCCAGCCCACTCGACCCAAGCCGCGATCCAGAAGAACACGGAGTAGAACTCCGACGAGTGTGCTAAGAGGACCTGCGCGACCCGAATTAGGGTGCCACCGCGGTGGTGAACCTGTGTCCGTCCGCCACGTCTCGGACTCGTGAGCACCTGGGCGTCGCCGGCGCTGCCCCCTAAACATAACGCTTATTCGATTCAGGCGAGTCACTCACGAGCGCTAGAGGGAATACCGGCCGGAGGTCCGCCTGAAATGGACGCACAACACACGCGGATCCCTGATGTGGGGCGCTCACGACGTTTGAAGTTGGTAGCGTTAGTCCTCGTCGTGGTCGTGATTGTCGGCCCGCTGCTCGTCTTGTTGGGCCCCCGGTACCCGTGGGAAGAGGCCGTCCTCGCCCACGGCCGAACGTACCTCGATGTGCCACTCACGACTCTGTTTACTGCGCCGCCTCGAGCGGGCGAGACCGTGAACGCGAGCGTCGAGGTCAGCTATTTGCCCGGATTTTGGTCGGACAACCACTCCGCGACTCCGCCTGCTTTCATCGAGTATCGATGGTCGTCCGTTTCAGGGACCGACCTCCCCGTGAGGTTCGTCATGGGTCCGTCTTTCCCGATGGATCAGAGGTCGCAGTTTGCGGGCGACGGCAAGGGGATTTGGTTCAGCTTTTACCCCGCGGGCGGCATGCCTCGCGTCTCAGAGTCGAGCGTCTTTTCGCCCTTGAACATCAGCGCTGTCGGACCCGGCAATCGCTCCGTCGCCGTGACGAAGTGGGCGATGGACTACACGGTCCGAAAAATGGCGGTGTTGCAAGGCCTCATCCGGACGAATTTTCTCGAGGTCGACTATTCCCTCACGGTGGTCAACCGCGGCTTCGTCGTCCCGTTATCCGACTCTAACGTGACCTTCCCTGCGTCAGCTGATTTGGTCGCGTCGGGGAGCCCGCTTTCCGTCGCTCCGGGTCGGCCGATGGTGATCAACGGCAACGCCTTTTCGGGGGACAGCCGGCCGCCTTTCACGGACTATGAGCCGTTCTACTACAACCTGACTCGGATTGGGTTGGACGCGGGGTCGGCCGGGGTCCTCCGGGTCGGACTCACTTCGATGAACGAGTGGGAGGCGGTTTGCGAGCACGCCCAACCGCCCTGCTGGTTCCAAGCCAACTATTGGCTCTACCTGACTACGTCGACCAGCCCGCTCTGGTTTCAGGTCTACGTAGACCGGCGGTTCGGGTCTCTTCTCATCGAGTACGTTCCCCCGCCCGCGGTCTGATTGACAAGGACATCCTCCACCCGGAGTGGAGTCGACGCTGAGGGGGAGATTCGAACTCCCGAGGGCCTTGCGGCCCACCAGATCTCAAGTCTGGCGCGTTGGACCGAGCTTCGCTACCTCAGCGCGTCGCCATCGTCCGAGGTCGGAAATACCTTCTCTCGAATGCTCACCGGGAGGACCGTAACGGCTCGACATCGAGCTCGAACGCCATGACGGGTTGGACCAGTGAGTACGCTTCCAAGATCCGCGGGTGGATCTCGCCGAATCGACCAATCTCACGGCCGTCGATCGTGACTGAGGCCGCCCGCCCCGCAATGAAGTTCCCGTCCTGGACCGCATCGACATTTGCGCTCTGCCCGACGTCCCGCATTAGACTGAGGACCAGCGACTTCGCCTCCGTGAACGACGCTTTGTGATGCAGAGCAGCCGCCCCGATGCGGCGGACGTTCCGCGCCTCGAGCACGACCTCCGAGATTTCGAACACGCGCTGCGGCAGTTCGCGGTGCTTGTTCAACCGGAAGATGTTCATCAGCGACGGCAGCAGCGACGACCGGAGCGTCGTGAGATCCTCGTTCAACGGATTTCGAATCCGGACGCGGTCCGGCGTTTCGAATGCGTCCTTCGCGGACGCGACGGTCAGCGACATGACCTCCTGATACCCATAGCCGACGAGGAGGACGCGCAGGGTCTCCGCGAAGTCGTTCGCCGCGAGCGACTCGCCGATCGTCTGGCGGTGCGGGAGGCCTCGCGGGTATCGGTCGTATCCGGAGGCGATCGCGAGGTCTTCCGCCAGGTCGACCTCATGGAGGAGATCGAGACGGTAGGCCGGCGAGAGGACCGAGATTGCGTCCCCGTTCGCCCGCGCGTCGTGGCGCATCCGTCGAAGGCCCTCGACGGCTTCCCCTGGCGTCAGAGAAAGACCGAGGAGTTCGTTCGCCCGTCTCAGATGGAGCGAATGGGGCCGGTGCGTGAGGTCGGGCGTCTCGAAGGTGCGATCTGAATACTTCGTCTTCACGGTTTGGATGCGACCGCCGCGCTCCGCGAGCGCGGTCGACAAGATCGCGAGGCAGCCACTCACCGCATCGAGGTCCGTCCCGGTGACGTCAATGAAGAGGTTCCGCGTGTCCGGGGTGAGCTGCGTCAAGATCCCGTTGATGACGGGAGGGAAGCTCAGCACCTGCCCGCGCGCGTCCGTGATGATGGGGAATACCGGCTGCGACGCGACGAGGTGTGCGTACTCGCGGCCCTTCTCATGTTTCGTCAGGATCTCCAAGAGATCCATCTCCTGTGCCATGCCGAGCGGCGTGAAGCGAACGTCGGTCGGGAGCACGGCCTTGTAGGTGTACGGCGGCGTGACCTTGTCCATGTCGTGGATCCCGATCGCGACCTTCTTTCGACGCCGACCGACGGTCAGGTGGAGCTTCTCCTGCAAGTCAACGAGGGATCGCAAGAGGGCGTCCTCGAGCTCGAGCCCGCGGACGATGCCGCCGACCGCGTACGGCCGGACGTCGGCGACGCTGCGGTCAACGAGGAACTCGATCCCCGATGGCTCCACCCGGTACACGGGCAGGCCGACCTCCAGGCCGAGGAACCCGCGAAGCCCGCGGGCAATCCCTTCGACCG
>VBLZ01000114.1 GCA_005878515.1 Methanobacteriota archaeon
TCCTGGACATCGCCGCGGCCCTCCGCGATGACCTTGCCCATTTCCGTCGTCACGGTTCGCGCGAGGTCCTCTTTCTTCCGTCGGAAGATACGGGCGGCCTCCAGCAGCAGCTCTCCGCGCCGCGGCGCGGGCGTCTTCTTCCAGCGCTCGAAGGCTTCTTTCGCATGGCGGACCGCCTCGTTCAGCTCGCCGTTCGTGGCCAGGGGAAACGTCGCCAGCGTCTCGCCCGTCGCCGGGTTGTGCGTCTCGAAGCGCTTCCCCTCAGATTTCCGCCACTTGCCGCCGATGAAGAGGCCGTACTCCTGGACCATCGTCTTCGCCGGGGGAAGCAAGGCCCGGCCAGGCTATGACGTTATCGTGGGATCAGCCCGGGATTTGCGGGACGCTTCGACGACCGGATCTTCCGCATAGCGGACGATGGCCCGGGCGGCCTCCAGGAGACCATCCGCCACGACGTCGGGAGACCATGGCCGAACTTCCGCGGCGAACCGCCGCCGCCACGCCTTCGGCCCGACCCAGGCGGTCCGACAACCGAACGCGCGGCCCGTCTGTACATCCATGGGTTTGTCGCCGACCATCCAAGCCGATCGCGGGCGAGCGCCCACGTCGCGGGCTGCGGCGAGTAACATCCCGGGTCGCGGCTTGCGACACGCGCAGTCCGAGAGCACGTTGTGCGGACAGTAGTAGATCTCCGCGACCTGCACACCCGCCTTCCGGAGCCCCGCGAGCATCCGATCGTGGACCTTCGCCAACTGCGCCTCCGGGAGCAGCTTCCAGCCCGCGGCGTCTTGGTTCGTCACGATCACCAGCTGCCAACCGCAATCCGCAAGCAACCGCATGCCCTGAATCGCACCCGGCAGGAATTGGAACTGGTCCGGCCTCCGGACGTACCCGGCCCGCCCGCGGTTGATTACCCCGTCTCGATCGAGGAACACCGTCGGACGGTCCGGACCGCCGGCGTGCGGCGCGGTGCCGTGGCGGTGCACCCTCAAGGCGGATCGCGCCTCCTTGGATTGAAGGAAGAAGTCGACGAGGGCCCACTTCGCGAAGGGGTTCCGGGTGAGGGTCAACGCCTTGTCCACGGTGAACCAGCCGACGTCCTCGATCTCGTCCGGTTTCAGGCGGAACGCGTCGGAAGCGACGTGGCCCTTGTACACGAATCCGAGGGTGTACGCGGGCTTGCCGGGGAACCCGGATACGTAGACGTTCAGCAGGCCGTCCAGCCGGATGTCCACTCCGATCTCCTCCTCCGCTTCGCGTTCGACGCCGACCTCAGGGCTCTCGCCATAGTCCATGAATCCGCCGGGGACGTTCCAATATCCTTTCGAGAAACCGCGGACCGCTTTGACCATCAGGACCCGAGGGCCGTTCGAGAGGATCACCTCGGAGACGCAGCGGATCATCGTGGTGTAGATTGCGCGCTTTACGAGCGGGTCGACATCGGTCCGCTCGAAAATCGCGTCCCGACCCAGCCACTCTTCCGGATGGTAATCGAGTCGCGGCTTTTGCCGCAACACGCGGTCGGCGCCGAAGTCCATCACGCCGTTGGGTTCGGTGGGAAACGGAAGTTTTTCGCCGACTCGGGGGAACCGCAGTTTCCCATGGTCGTGGACGAGATAGACTTGGCCGTCCGTCTCGACGAACAGGTGGTCGCGGCGTGCCCTCTGACCCATGCGGCTGGTTCCATGCCCATGCGTTGTATTAAATGGTCACGGGAGGAACTCGTCGAGACACGCCACGTGGCCTACGCGTCGAAGGACCGGGATCTTCGGCTACTCGCGGACTTTCAGGGCCACCGACACGCCATCGCGAAGCGGCACGATCGACGCGATCATCCGTGAATCTTTCGCAAGCCGTTCGTTGTAGGTCCGGATGGCTTGGGTCTCGCTCGATCGGTCCTTGCGGGCCACATCACCGCCCCAGAGGACATTGTCCGTGACGAGCAGTCCTCCGACCCGGAGGCGTACGATGGCGGGATCGAGGACCGCGGGATAGCCCGCCTTGTCGATGTCGTTGAAGATGTAGTCGAAGGGGCCCTTCAGGTCCTTCAGAATCCCTTGGGCGTCACCGACGAGGATCTTGACTTTCGTCGCGACGCCGGTCTTCTCCATGTTCTTCCGCGCGATGGCGGCCGTCTCGGGATTGTGTTCGACCGTGACGAGTTCGCCATCGTCCGGCAGCGCACGGGCGAGCCAGGTGCCCGAGTATCCGATCGCGGTGCCGAGCTCAAGGATCCGCCGCGCACGGGTCGCGCGCGCCAGGATATGGAGCAAACTTCCCTCCGCCGAGCCGACGATCGGCCATCCTTCCTCCTCGCCCTGTCGCTCCACGGCCCGAAGCGCCGCATCTCCCCGGTTCGCCAACCCATCGATGTATTCGTCGATCTCCTCGTACACGATTGCGCGCGGCACGCCACCACCGCGGCGACGAGCGTCGTGTGCCGCTATGAACCTTCGCGGCAGCTTGACAAACACTTATCCCACATGAGCGGCCATCGAGGCGCGGGATGGGATATGTGCAAGCTCACGAAGACGGACAGCGCCGTGCTGTCCCTGTATCTTGAAACCCTATACGTCAACGAGATCATGGCGCGCGGCTACGCGGTCCCTCCGAACCTCGAGGTGCCGGCACCCGCCCGGCCGAAACTCACGGGTTGATCGACTCCGGGACCGGCGTTCGCACGATCCCGTCGAGCTCGTCCGCGCGACGCTCCATCGTGGTGGCCTTCTGGAACAGATACCGCGAGCGGTCCTGCAAGCGGTTCGCCTTCACGCGAGCTCGCGCCGCCTTGTGTCGCAGCTTCGCGGCCTTGGCGCGATCCCGGAGTTCGTGCTCGGGCGCCCGCGGCCGAGGGGCCGGCGGGAACACGGCCCGCTCCGACGGCGCCGACGTTGGCACGCTGTCGTGGCGTGGCTCCATGGCGCCTCGAACGGCGCGGCCGTGGATAAGAGTTGTGGGGTAGGCGTCGCGCAACACGAAAATAGCGGCCCGTCCTTCCGTCCGATTCGTGAAGGTGTACGTCGAGGCGTACGGCTGCACCCAGAACTACGGGGAAGCCCGACTCATGCAGGAGGCCCTCCTCGGGAGCGGCCACACGATCACGACCGCAGAGGCCGACGCGGACGCTCACGTCCTTGTGACGTGCACCGTCGTCGAGACAACGGAGAGGAAGATGGCCCGGCGCATGGCGGAGCTGGCGGTATACCAGAAGCCGTTCGTCGTGGCTGGCTGCATGGCGGCGGCCCAGAGGGACCGCGTGCAATCCATCGTACCACGGGCCAAGCTCTTGCCGCCGCGGAAGTGGCCCCAAATCGTCGAGTTGCTCGGCGCGGGAACGGCCTGCGGCGACCGGGCCGCGGAAGTCGAGTCGACCGCATTCGGCTGGCGGGACGCAATCGTCCCCATCGCCCAGGGCTGCGCGGGTCGTTGCACATATTGCATCACGCGGGTGGCGCGCGGCCGAGTCGCGTCGTATGGAATCGATTCGATCGTCGGGCAGGTCCGCGGACACGTCGAGCGAGGCGTGCGAGAAATCAAGCTGACGGGGCAGGACACCGCCGCGTACGGCCTGGATACCGGCACGAACCTCGCGGCCCTGTTGCGCGCCATCGCCGAGATCCCGGGTGAGTTCCGGGTCCGGGTCGGGATGGCGGACCCGTTGACCGTCTACCCGATCCAAGAGGAACTCGTGGCGGCGTATGCGTCCGACAAGCTGTTCAAGTTCCTGCACCTCCCCGTCCAGAGCGGGGACGACGCGATCCTCGAATCGATGCGGCGACAGTACACCGTCTCCGAGTTCGAGGAAATCGTCCGGCGATTCCGGCGCACGTTCCCGGAGATCACACTCTCCACCGATGCCATCGTGGGCTTCCCGGGCGAATCCGAGGAGCAGTTCGAGGCCACCATGGAGCTCGTCCGGCGGGTGCGGCCGGATATCGTGAACGTCACTCGTTTCTCGCCGCGAGAGGGCACGCCCGCCGCGACGATGCCGGGCCGGATCGTCGGCTGGAAAGTGAAGGAGCGTTCCCGCCGACTCACACGACTCCGGTTCCAAATTGCCCGCGAGATGAACGAACGATTCATCGGACGCGAGGCCACGGTCTTGGTCACGGAGCCGGGCAAGCCGGGCACCGTCCTCGCCCGGACACCGGAATACCGCCAAGTCGTCCTGCGCGAACCCGCAGCCATCGGCGAATTTTTCCGGGTGAAAATCGATGACGCGCGACCGACGGATCTCTCCGGACACCTGTTGACCAATGGACTTTATACGGCCGTGCAAATCCACGCTGGCAGCCCCGTGGTGTAGCGGCCAAGCATTCGGGTCTTTGGAACCCGCGACGGCAGTTCGAATCTGCCCGGGGCTATTCGGATGAAAGCTCGCGCGCAGCTCCACATCACGTTCGAGGATGCCACGACCGCGGAGGCCGTCGCTTCGTCCGTCTCCCTCGACGACGCCGGATACATCGAGACGAGAAGGCGTGGCCGGACGGTCACCGCACAGGCGACCGCGGACAGCCCGATGAGCTTGCTGCACACCCTCGACGACTACCTCGCGTGCGTCAGCGTCGCGGAGCGGACGGCCCGCGAGGCACGCCCTCCCGGACGTGCGCGGCGACGCCGCGCTTGAAGGCCCGCATCTCGCGGCCGTTCATCGTCGCGCGCGCCACGGCGCACAGCTCGTCTTCGGGCGAGACGACCAAGGCTTCGTCTCCGGGACGAATCTCCGGATCGGCCTCTCGCACGAACTTCGCGAAGACGTTCTTCCCTTCGCGGTGGAATGGGACGGAGTCCTCGTCGACGACAATCCTCAGCCTCGGCAGCGGGAACGCCTGCGCCAGACGACGGGCGCCCGCGGCCTTCAAAGTGAACAACCCATCCGCGGCGCGAAGCGAGACCACGTGTTCGCCATCCGCGAGGACGTTTCGGACCTTCCCCGTGTTCCTCGATATAACGTACGAGATTGCTCCGGCAAACAGCGCGTCCGCGGCACCTCGACCGAATTGGAGGTCAGCCGTGGCCCGGATTCGCAACGCGTTCCAATCGATCGCTCGGCCCCCCGGAGCCCGGGCTCGCAGGTCGTCGAGGGTCGTCTCGCCCTCCCACAGGATTCCGAACGGAAAACCCGCGCCCGCCGCCCACTCGCGGAAGAAGACCTCGGCCGCTTCGAGGGCTTCCAGGTCGAGCGCCTCCGGGACAATCGTTTGGCACATCGGCCAGACCTGATCGAGCTCGAGGGGCACCGGGCCCCACACCGACTTGACCACGAAGTGGACGTCCGCCACGCGGGCGACTTGGTCGACCACCGCAGCCAGGCGCTCGCCAAACGGCCGGCCGCCCTCGGGGAAAACGAGGAGGCCTTTCGCGAGAGGTGCGCTATATCGCTCCTGAAGCCGCCGCCGGAACCGATGGAGGATCGGGCGATGCGCGGTCTCGGCGCCGACGTAGGTGAGCGCTCCGGGGCGGGAAACCGGTTCGAACTCTTCCAGGAATTCGTTATGGCGGCGGAGCTCGCGCACGGCGTCCAGCAGCGCGGGATGGGCGCGCGCCCGCCGCTCCGCCAGCCCCCACAGGTCGCCCTCGGCGATCGCTTGACGGACCTCCCGGATCGCACCGAAGCACGCGTGCAGGTTGTGTTCGGCGAGGAGGGTCTCCTCGGCCGCGATCTTCTCCATAGGATGCGCGGTGCAGACGGGACAGAGGCAGCTGCTCTCTCGGACGTCGGCCGCACGACGCGTCCCGTCCGCGAAGAGCATGCGGCCGTCGCGGGCGTACTTCGCGTACGAGGCCGAGTCGAACAGGTCGCAGCCGAGCAAGGTGGCGAGCGGGAAGACCAGCGGATGGCCCGCGCCGAACAGATGCACGGGCTTCGAGGGGTCGAGGCCTTTTTTCGAAGCGATGATGACACGGACGAGGTCTCGGAACCGGTAGGTCTCGAGCAGGGGCACCACGCCCCCGATCGCGCACACCGCGACGTCGAGCGACGAAACCGACCGCGCGCACCGCTCGCGCAAATCCGGATGGAGGCCCCCCTGGACCGCGCCGACGAGGGCCATGTCGCCCCGAAGGGAGACGGCCTCGTGCGCCCGGCGGACCGTCTCGTCGACGTCGGCCGAGGC
Organism: Methanobacteriota archaeon; assembly: GCA_005878515.1. GTDB lineage: Archaea > Thermoplasmatota > Thermoplasmata > RBG-16-68-12 > RBG-16-68-12 > RBG-16-68-12. Next base: position 6,117 of record VBLZ01000114.1, read on the forward strand.
TCGATCATAAGCGTGGCCCGGCTCCGAGAACACATCGAGCATCGTCCCGAGGTCGGCCTGGATCGCCTTTTGGAAGGCGATGACTTCCGCGTTCGTGACGTCCACGTCGCCGTACACATGGGATTGGAACGCCCCGGAATCCGTCATGACGGCTCCCGGAAAGCCGAGGAACCTGTGGATGCCGTCGCGCACGATCGCGTCCCGGTCCAGCGATTTCCCGAGGATGTACGCATTCGTGATTAGGATCTGCGCCCCGAACCGCACGGCCAAGTCCTTGGGGGGAATGATCGGCCGGTTCGGGTTGACGACCGGGGCGAGCGTCGGCGTCGCGACGGGACCGTGGGCCGTCTCCAGGACCCCGATTCGCGCGAGCCCATCGCGGTCCCGGACTTCAAACATGCGCGGCCATCCGGCCCGCGCGAATAAGGCTTTTCGGCCCCTTCGCGCACCTCCCCGCAAGGACTATCTCTCGCACGCCGGCTTCGCGGGCGCCGATGCTGCGCGAGACGTTCGTCCACATCCCCGGCGTGGGCTACCGAACCGAGGAGCGTCTCTGGCGGAGCGGGATCCGGACGTGGGACGATTTCGCCGAGAGATCGAAACCCCGCCGTCTCCCCGCGCGCGTCGCGCATCGCATCGCCGACGAGATCGCACGGTCGGATGAGGCCCTGCGGCGACGGCGGCATCGATACTTCGCGCGGAATCTACCCGCGCGAGATCATTGGCGCGCGTGGCCCGAGTTCGGGGACGAGGTCGCCTACCTGGACATCGAGACGACCGGCTTGTCGCTCGGCCGAGATGCGGTCACCGTGGTCGGGGTGTACGACGGTTCCGCGAGACGATCGTTCATCCAGGGCGACGACCTGGAAGAGCTGCCCTCGGCCTTGGAACACGCGAAGCTCCTCGTCACCTTCAATGGCTCGCGCTTCGATGTGCCGTTCCTCCGCAAGGCGTTCCCGCGGATGCATCTGGACCAGATTCACCTCGACCTCGTTCATCCGCTCCGGCGCCTCGGATTCGTCGGCGGCCTCAAGGCAATCGAGTCCCAGGTCGGGATTCTGCGCAGTGAGGAGACGACGGGCCTCGGAGGATTCGACGCGGTCCGGCTCTGGCGCGCATTCGACGCGGGCGATGACGACGCGCTGGATCTCCTCCTCGAATACAACATGGAAGACGTCGTAAACTTGGAGCCGCTCGCCGAGCTCGCGTACAAAGGTCTGCGTTCGTTGTGCCTGGACGGCGGGTTCGTGACGGCCGATCGACTCCCGGATCGAACGAGACCGCCGAGCCGGACGCCGCGTAAGAGCAGAACCTGAGCAGAAAGGATCTGGAACGGTCCGATCAGGCATCCGATGCCGGAGGATCATGCGATTGAAGACGGATCACGCAGGTTCATGACCTGTTCGGTGACCGTGTTCTCCGGGGCCGAGGCAAGGTCCATCGGGCCGAACTCGACGCGGGCTCGAAGCGTCCCGTCCTCGAATGCGATTCGGACGGACTTCAGTCGGGATCGGTACAGAAGAAGGCCCCTCCCGTTCCGGGTCGGTTCCGCCCGCTCGCAGTACACGAGGCCCAGTCCCTCGAGTTCCTTGATTCGGCGGTAACACGCGGCGATCGGAATCCCGAACCGGCGGCCGAGGTCGATCGCGGACGCAGGGCGGTCGAACGTTCCCAGGAGGATGCGTGCGGAATACTCGTCCATGATCGT
>VBLZ01000115.1 GCA_005878515.1 Methanobacteriota archaeon
AGCGCGGCGATCATCCCGCCCGCGGCAACGCTCGCGAAGAGCAGGATCGGAAGTGGCGCCGAGAGGTCGAACGGGTTGATGTACATCCGGAAGAAAATGAACACCGCGAGCAACACGCCAACCGATGCGTACGTGACCCCGTCGAACATGCGGCCGGAGATTCGAATCATCTTCCGGCCCTCCGTTTCGGCGGGCGTCGCGATCACGGGGATCCGTTCCGTGTCCGCGGTCGCGACCGAGGATGGCCGAGTCTCCTCGACGTCCGGAGCGAATTGGCCCTGGGCTGATTCCGCGGGAGGCGAGGGCTGAATCTCGACGAGCAGGGAGTCGAACAACTCCTCCGCCGCGGTCTCGTCCACCTCGGACTCGTCCGGCCGGGGCGGCGATTCCGGTTTCGCTTCGGACGGAGGCGCCTGCGAGAGGTCGAGCAAGTCCTCGAGGATCGCGTCCACTTTCTCTTCGGGCGACAGCTTGTTCAGGGCGAAGCCGCACGCTCCACACACGGCCGCATCCGGAGGGTTTGCGTGGCCGCACACGGGACACGAAACGGTCGTCTGGTCGCTCAACGATGGAACCGGTTCGGAGGACCGAACCGCCTCGCGATAAACGTATCGTCTTGGGTTTCTCCCGTGAAACCATCGACGCCGGAATGCTAGTCCCAGAACCGTTTCGTCCGCGCGTACGTGATCTCGGCCGCGAGGACGTCGCGCAGGAAGTCTTGCTCGGTCTCGTGGTATCCGCGGAGGATCCGCGCGGCCGTGTCCTCTCCGACGCCGCGGGCCATGAGCGCGAGGACCGCCTTCCTCCCATGCGCCATCACGAGGCTCGCGTTCGTGAACAATCGCTTCGCTTTCGAACGGCTCTCCTTGTCCGTCCCTTCGAGGTCGAGCTTCGCGATCTTGTCCTTCTCGTACGGGGCGATGACGGCGACCATCACGCCCTCGCACCGCGGGCACCGGATCTTCGCGGGAAGGTCTCGCACGATTTCCCGCCAGGACATCTTGCAGTTCAGGCAGAGGAACGTCGCGGTCTCCTTCTCCAGGCGGGCCTTTACCGCCATCAGGGTGGCGTGGTCCGCCCTCGACGGGGTCACGAGGAGCCGACCGCCTTCGAGGCCCGCTCGGCCGATCGGCGTCATCCGCGTCACGACGATCTCGATCTGGCCCGATTGAATCCGTCGCAGCACCTCGACCGTCCGCTGGATGTCCATCCGCTCCCAGAAGACTTTGTCGAGGACCTCCTCGAACAGCGGGGTGTTCTCGAACGTCTTCAAGAGGCGCGGGATCGAGACGCTCTCCCAGTCTACATCCCGGCGGAGGGCGCCGAACTTCTTCGCGACGTACACGAACGCCCACCGCAGGAACGCCGAGTTCTTCAGGATCACGCGCAAGAGTGGCTCGAGGGCATCCGGGTCCTCCGGGCGAAGGATCTCGATGACCTGCTGCGGGTTCACGGACCGGGGCACCTCGAGGACGATCCGGTACGGATCCGTCTGCACCCCGACGCTCTGCCCGAACCGCGCGCTGATGAGCGACGAGATGAGTTGCGCGAGGGTCTCGTTGACCTTCGATCCGAAGCACGCGTTCACGATCAGGACGTCCCGCGCGGACTCAATCGTGATGCGGGTGTCAGTCGCGAGCGGCGCGTCGCCCACGGATGCAAGGTACGCCAGGAACGTGGAGGCCCCGTGTTCGTTGACGGGGTACGCCGAGAGATCGCGCTCCCTTCGGATCCGGCCGACCTCCTGGGCGACGTCGAACGGGACCGGGATGTCTTCGCCGACCCACGAGGGCACGTCGCCGATCTCACGGACCGGTTCGACGAGCAAATGGTCCTCCTTGAAATCGACGAACCGCCACGCGGAGCCGCGCATGATGAAACTCTCCCCGAGCTTCGCGTTCTCGGCGACGAACCATTCGTCCAGGGTGCCGATCGCGCGACGCGACGACAGGTCGATCACCCGGTACGTCTTCACGTCCGGGATCATCGAGATGTTCTCGAAGAAGTACGGGAGGGAGTTGGAACTCCGACCGAGGCGGCCATCGCGGGACCAGAGGATCCGGAGGCCCGCGAGCTGGGCGACGACCTCATCGAAGTCCGCCCGCTTCAGTTCCCGGAACGGCCAGCTCCGGCGCACGGTCTCGTAGGCCTCATCGAGCGAGGCGAAACGTTCGGAGACAGCGAGGGCGACGAGCTGGTTCGCGAGGACCGACCGGTTGTCCTTCCGGACGACGAGGTCCTCGATCTCCTCCGCGAGGCCCCGACGGGCGATCGCGCATGCCTCCGCGACGTCGTCCTCGTGGGTCGCCAGGATCACGCCGTCGGAGACTTCGCCGACTCCGTGGCCCGATCGTCCGATCCGCTGAACGAGCCGCGAGACCTCTCGCGGGGAGTTGTACTGCAGGACGAAGTCCGCGGTCCCCACGTCGATGCCGAGTTCCAGGGACGAGGTGCACACGAGGGCTCGGAGGCCTCCGGATTTGAACTCGTCCTCCATCTGCACGCGCACCTCTTTCGACAGGCTGCCGTGGTGCACGCCGATCTTCGGATCCTGGTACCAAGCGGTCAAGCGGGAGGAGAGGAACTCCGCGGTGTCTCGGGTGTTCACGAAGAACAACGTCGATTGGTGCTCCTTGATCAGTTCGTAGCACCGCCGAAGCGCGGCGGCTTGACCCGGCTTGACTCGAAGCCGTTCCGCGATCTCGGAGTCCTCTTTCGCGGTTGTGGGCATCTCGACTCGGATGCGGAGGCCCTTGGGGATCCGCACGCGGATGACCTCGACGCGCCGATCCACGCCGCCGAGGAAAGCCGCGACCTCGTCCGGGGTGCCGACCGTGGCGGAGAGCCCGATGCGTTGGAACTCGCGGCCGGTCAGGTCCCTCAGCCGCTCGAGGCCGACCGCGAGCTGCGCGCCCCGCTCGTCGGAGGCGAGCTCGTGGATCTCGTCGACGACGACCCAGCGGACGGATCGGAGGTGCTCCCGCAGCTTGCGACCGGTGAAGAGGATCTGGAACGTCTCCGGCGTCGTGATGAGGATATCCGGCGGATGCCGCGTGATCGCCGCGCGCTCCTGCGGCGTCGTGTCCCCATGGCGGACCGCGACGCGGATGCCGAGTCGGTCCGCGAAGAACGTCATCCGGCGGAGCATGTCCCGGTTCAGGGCGCGGAGGGGCGTGATGTAGAGGCACGAGGTCGGCTCGGGCTTTTCCCGCAGGAGCCGGTCGAGGATCGGGAGCAGAGCGGCTTCCGTCTTCCCGATCCCGGTCGGGGCGACGAGGAGGACATTCTCGCCCGCGAGAATACGAGGGATCGCGCGCCGCTGCGGCTCGGTGAAGGTCTCAATACCGAGGGCCCGGACGGCATCGATGATCCGCGGGTCCAGGCCAAGGCTCTCCATGCCCGCCGCTTCAACGGTCGCTGGGACTAAAAGTTGCCGTCCTGGGTCGCTCGGGACGCCCCTCGAGAGGCTTCCGACCCCTGACAAAAAAAATCATGGTGGATAACCGGGGAGGTGGGGTACATCTATTGCGCGGGGAGAGCTCATCCCGAGGTCCCAGAGTGAGCCGTCGCCTGCCCACCTCACCCCTAGTGGGCATCCTGATACTCATGTTCATCGCGACGGCCCTTTCCCCGTTCCTCTCGACGCATGCGGCGGGCTTCGGCGAACGACCCTACGAGTCGAATCAAGTGGTCACGGGGAGCAACTTGAACGTCTACACGGGGCAGAGCGTGGCCCAATCGTTCGTTGCGACGGAGATGTATCGGTTGCTGAACGTCACCCTCCGGCTCCGAAACACCGGCGACACCACGGATGTGCTGAACGTCACGATTCGTGCGGACGCCGGGGGCGTCCCGTCGAGTTCGTACCTGGCCGCGTCCACGATCGTCATCGGAAACAACAACATCGGGACGTACAGCGTCCGGTTCACGACCCCTCCCACCCTCGTGCGAGGGACTCGGTACTGGATCGTCGCGACCTGCGCGAGCGCGTTAATCAACGCTTACCAGTGGTATCACAGCGCGGCGGACACGTACGCGGCCGGCCAGGCAAAAATCAACCTCAATCTGGGCGGCGGCTGGGTCAACCCCGCGAGCCCGACGGACATGTACTTCCTGACGTTTGGACAGGAGGTTGATGCAAACCTGACCGCGACGATCGTCGGCCTCGCGTCCGAAGGGAATCCGGGAGACCCCGTGACCTTCCGCGTCAACCTGAACAACACCGGATCCTCCAGCGCCGTCCGGGCTTGGCTCAACGACACCCAACTCCCGGGCTTTGCGTATGTGTCCGATACGGCCGCGGCCGCTGGATCCTCGACCCCATGGCCCTCGTTCACGTTCACGGGGGTCGCGAACGGCCCGCGCACGTTCGACATCACCGCGCGGATCGCCATCGGGACGGAACCCGGGACGATGGTCACGAAAGGGATCACCCTCGCCTATCTCAACGCGACCTCCGTCCCGAAGACCGCGCCCGGCAGCCAGGCCAGCGTGCTCGTTGGGAAGCAGACGAAGCAACTTTATCTGAATCCCATGGTCGTCGGATCGGCCGAGCGATTGGCCCCGCCCAAGCCGACAGGGGGCGCGACGTCTCAGTACAACGAGACCCTCCGGAAAGACGGGTCCGCGCACGACTTTGACTTGGCACCCGTCCTCTCCCGGCCATTCCGGATGTACGGAGCCAACGCGACCCTGTACATCGACTCCGCGACTCATGACGTGAGGAATCTGGACATCAATCTCACCTTGTCAGACTGGAACGGCGTGACGCTCATCCCGCTGGCTTCCCTCCAGCAGCGGGTCCGCACGAACAACTTCGCCGACTACCAGGCGTTCGGCTTCTCGTTCCCCGGAGTCAACCACACGTTCTCCGCTGGCGGCCGGATCCGTCTCACGCTCCGGAACATGGGCTCGAGCGCCACCGACGCAATCGTCGCGATGAACTCCACCTTCGCCGCCTCCCGGCTGGACCTCGACACCACGACGTATGTCCGGATCGACGTCCTCGACTTGCGAGACGCGCGGACCTCGACGAACGTCTGGTCGGCGAAAGACACGCTCGTGGTCCAAGCGAACGTCTCCGATCCGTTCGGGAGCTCGGAACTCAGCGGGGCGCGCATCAATCTGACCGCTCCATCGGGATCGGTCGTCGTGAACTACACGTCCATGGCGCTCGTCGCGACGGATCCGGGAATCCCGTCCGCATGGAAGCTGTACCGGTTCACGTACGCGCCGCCGCTCGCCGAGGGCACCTATTCGATGCGCATCACGGCGATCGAATCGAACGGCGTGATGGATGTCGAGGACGCGACCGCCCTCGTCCGCCTGCCTCACTTCACGTTCGAAAAGAGCGCCACGCTGGCAAGCGTAGTCGGCGGCGACCGCTTCACGTACAACGTCTGGTTCAACAACACGGGACTCGGCACCGCGGGGCAGGTCTGGATCAACGACAGCTTGCCGGACCAGGTGACCTTCCAGTCGTCGTCGGATCCGATCGCGATGACGGGTCCGTACAACTGGACGTGGACGTCCGTGGGCCCGGGGAACGACCTCCTCAGCATCGAGGTCCAAGTCAAGTCGGGCCTCCCGCCCATCCCGTATTTCCGGAACAACGCGTACCTGAACTACACGGACGAAAAAGCATTCTCCTGGCCGATGCGCTCCGCCTACTCCGACGTGATCTTCCGCGGGCCGGTCATCAGTCTCTCCAAGACGAGCACAAAGACCGTCATCCACGCGAACGAGCCGGTCGTCTACGTGATCACGATGCAGAACACGGGGGACGTGGCGCAGAACCTGTGGCTGAACGACACGCTTCCCGCGGGCTTGACGTACGTCTCGGACACGGCGTCGTCGGCGCCCATCGTCTCCGGGCGCAACGTCTACTTCCGATTCTCGAACATGTCGGCGCTCGCGACCTGGTCGTTCACGCTCACCGCGGTCGCCGGACCGACGCTCGTCCGCGGATCGACGCTCACGAATGTCATTTCCCTGAACTACACAAACACGATCGGCGCATTGTTGCCTCCCCAGACGGCGTCGTGGTCGGTGGGAGCCCGCGCTCCCCTGATTCCGTCCGGGTCGGTGACGTTTGCACCGACCCAGGCGACCCCCTCGGACCTCCTCGCCGCGACGGTCTCCTTCACGAACATCGGCGACGAGCCCGCGCGAGACGCGTGGGCCAATCTAACCTTGGATCCGAATCTCCTCTTCGTCAATGCGAGCGTCCCCGCGACCCTTGCGCCGAACGTGGTCCGCTTCGCGCTCGTGGGCCAGGGACCGGGTGCGACGGTCATCTACCTCAACGTGACCGTCGCGGCAACGGTTTCCGACCACGCGAACCTGGTCCTCGGGGGCACCCTCAGCTACACGGACGGCTACGGGAATCTCTTGGCACCGGTCGCGCTCGCACCGGACTCGATTGAAACCTCTGTCCCCGCCCTCCAACTGAGCGTGACGCCGTCCCAGGCTTCGCTCGAGACGGGCACGATTGCCTTCTTCAACGTCGTTCAGACTAATGCGGGGAGCGGGGTGGCAGGCGACGTCTGGCTCACTTTGCCGCTCCCCGCTGGCTTTGTTTACGACAACGACAGCTCCGACGGGACCCGGACCTCCGTCGGCTCGAGATACACGTGGCACTGGTCCAATCTCGGCCCGGGATCGAAGTCGTTCTCCCTTGAGCTGCGGGCGAAGGCCACCGTCCAGAACGGCACGTTCGCGGAACTCTTGTTCCGTGCGGACTACACGGATGCGAACGGGAACTTGCGGCCGGCGGCCACGGCGAACGCCTCGATCCGGTTCCGAGCCCCCCAGATCCAGTTCGACTTCACGGCGGCGCCGCTCGTCGGCCGACCGGGCGATACGATCCGGTATTCGCTCACCGTGACGAACGTCGGAAATTCCACGATTCGAAACCTCTGGATCGAGGATGCGCTGGATCCGCGACTCGACTTCGTCTCGTCCTCCGCGCGGGTACAGGTGACCGGCCAGAACCCGCGCAACTGGTCCTTCACGGACATCCAACCCAACCAAAGAGAGACGATCGCGCTGGTCCTTCGGATCAACGGGAATGCGAAGGCCAGGGACCTCATCTCGAACGCATTCGACGTTCGATACACGAACAGCGAAGGGGCAGTGGTCGGCTCGAGTCGATCCGATAGCCAAGACGTGCTCGTTGCCGACGACCCGGTCCCGCTCCTCTACATCGGAGCGGGGGGCCTCCCCCTCGGCCTGCTCGCGGCGGTCCTCCTCATTCGCCGAAGGCGAGTGCAGGTGGAGGAAGTCTTCCTCGTCTACCGCGATGGACTCCTCATCTACCACCTCTCGCGCAGCCTGTCCCAAGACAAGGACGAGGACGTCCTGGGGGGAATGCTGACGGCCATTCAGGAGTTCGTCCGCGACGCATTCGTCTACGGGGAGCACCGCGAGCTCCACCACCTGGACTTCGGTCAGTATCGGATCCTCATCGAACGCGGCAAGCGCGTGTACCTCGCCGTGGTGTACGCCGGCAAGGGGTTCGCCACGGTGCGGCGGCGCGTGCGCTCCGTCCTCGATCACATCGAAACCGCGTACGGCAGGGTGCTCGAGGACTGGGACGGCGACATGGACAAGGTCGCCGGCGCCCGGGACTTGATCCGGGAGTACTTGCTCCGGCCCGCCGGGAAGCCCTTCCCGGGATTCTCGTTCTTCTGAGACCCGCAACGTCGGGATGGGCCCGGCCGGACTTTCCGGTCCCGTGGGTACCGCGGGACCTTTTGAACCGACGACCATCTGGTTATGAGCCAGACGCTCCACCGGACTAAGCTACGGGCCCCGGGCCGCGGAACCGCGGGGCGTTACTTAAGGAGTGTGTCCGCCGTGATTCCTAATACGGCCTCCGGCGTTCCGGG
>VBLZ01000116.1 GCA_005878515.1 Methanobacteriota archaeon
TGCTCGGCGGTCTCGGCGGCGAACTCGGCGGGTGGGGCATGAGCCTCGTCGGCCGCGTCACAAGGATCCTCGGCGATGCCAGCATCGCCTTCGCGACGGTGCCCTTCACGATCGAGGGGCCGATTCGGCGGCAGCTCGCCGAGGCCCAGCTTCGACTCCTCCAGAAGCGCGCAGACGGTGTCGTCACCTTCAGCAACGATCGACTCCTCCAGATCGCACGGGACCTGCCACTGACGAAAGCGTTCGCGGCGTTGGGTGCGATCATGGCTCGACCGGCGGCGGAACTGGGAGCGGCCCTCGCACGTCCGGACGTCGTGCCGCTGCGGCGGACCCTGGAGCGAGCCCGGGAATGGCGATTTGGCATGGGCACGGGTCGGGAGAAGCACCGATGTTTTGTCGCGGTGGAAGAGGCGTACGCGTCCCCGTGGTTCACCTCGCTCCCGGAGGAGATCAGCCACGCGATTGTCCTGATGTCCATTCCGGAACCGAACAAAGACGAGGTCGAGATCCTTCAGGAGGTCCGCCGGAGATCCCCGCACGCCGTCATCGCGTGGGCGAGTGCGCCTTCCGGCACGAAAGACGATCGGACCGTCGTGCAAGTGCTGGCCGGCCTGTGATCCGGCTCCGACCGATGAAAACAAATAGAACGGGCTCATCCGGCGCGTGCTCCGCTCTAGCACGCGGGGGAGGGGCCATTGTCCTCCATTGGAAAGGAGATTCGGATCCGGCGGGTCCTCAGCGATGGCAAGGCCCTCATCGCGGCGATGGACCACGGCGTCTCGTCCGGGCCGCTCGCGGGACTCGAAGACATCCGGAAGGCCGTGGCGAACGTCGCGAAGGGTGGCGCGACGGCGGTCGTCCTCCACAAAGGGTCCGTTCGGTTTGCGAAGGACTACTTCGATGAGAAGCTCGCGCTCATCCTGCACCTCAGCGCCTCGACCTCACTGAGCCCGCGAGCCGATCGTAAGGTCGCGGTGACCCGGGTCGAAGAAGCGATCTCGTACGGCGCGGACGCAGTGAGCGTCCACGTAAACCTCGGAGGCGAGGACGACGACCGAATGCTCGGCGACCTCGGGACCGCGGCGACGGACTGTGATCGCCTCGGCTTCCCGCTCCTCGCGATGATGTACGCGCGTGGCCCGGCCCTCCGTGACCCGTATGACGTCGACGTCGTGAGGCACGCGGCCCGCGTGGGTGCGGAGCTCGGAGCCGACATCGTCAAGACGACGTACACCGGCTCGGCTGAGACGTTCCGCGAAGTCGTCCGGGGATGCTCCGTCCCCGTCGTCGTGGCGGGCGGACCGAAGCTCGATTCGGATCGGTCCGTCCTCGAGATGGTCGCGGGAGGCCTGGCCGCCGGTGCGGCGGGGGTCTCCATCGGCCGGAACATCTTCCAATCGAAGGACCCGATGAGCATGACGCGTGCGATCGCCCGCATGGTGTTCGATGGAGCCTCGATCGACGAGGTCTACCGCGGGTGAGACCACATGGACCGCGTGGTGTGGGTCGCGGCGTCTCCCCGCGGTGTTTCTGATGACGTCCGCTCGGTCGTCTCTGCGGCCCTCGAGGTCGGCTTCGACGAGATTGTCCTCTTCCAACCGGATGCGTCACTCCAGCGGCTCGGGCGTTTCTCCCCGATTCTCTTGAAGGACTCGACGTTTTTCCTCGGCGACGTCGAGGTCGGACGGCTCGCGACGATTCGCTCGGCAAAGGATGAGGCGCCTGTCCGTGGATTGCGGGGCGCGACGAAAAACGTGGTCATTCGGCCGGAACCATGGAAGGTCATCCCGCTCGAGAATCTGATCGCGTTCTTCCAGGGGAGCGGGACCCGGTTGCTTGTGGAGGTTCACGATGTTACGGAAGCGAAGCTTGCCTTCGAGACAATGGAGGTGGGCGCCGGCGGCATTTTCCTCACGACCTCCTCCCGAACCGAGATTCGGGCCGTTCGCGCCCTGCTCGAGTCCTTTCAACAAGACATCCGCCTGGTGCGGGCGAAAATCACGGGAACGCGAGGCCTCGGCCTCGGCGACCGCGTTTGCGTCGATACATGCTCGCTCCTTCGGCGCGGCGAAGGGCTCCTCGTGGGCAACACCTCGGCGGGCCTTTTCCTGATTCATGCGGAGACGATTGAGACGGGAGAGGTGGCCGCCCGTCCATTCCGGGTGAACGCGGGTCCAGTCCATGCGTACATCTATCTGCCCGGAGGCACGACCAAGTATCTCAGCGAACTCCGCGCGGGCGACGACATCCTGGCAGTGGACTCGGAAGGCCGCGCCCGTTCGGTGGTCATCGGTCGCGTGAAAATCGAACGTCGACCGCTTCTCCTTGTCGAAGCCGAGGCCAACGACCGCCGCTATTCCACGATCGTCCAGAACGCGGAAACGGTTCGTTTCGTAACATCGGACGGCGGATCGGTTGGTGTGAGCGAGATCCGGGTGGGCGATGGGGTCCTCCTCCGTCTGGAGGAGGGGGGCCGCCATTTTGGAATGCCGATTCAAGAAACCATTGCGGAGCGATGACATGACGAAGATCGCGGCGGTCATCCTCGTCGGAAACGCGGCGGAGGCCGAGCGTCAAGCTCGGATCGCCCTCGGCAAAGGCGCTGACCTCGTCGAACTCCGGCTGGATGAAATCGTGGACTTGGGGCCCAAGACGATTCGTCATCTCGCGAAATCTCTCGGTGAACACGCGATCGCGACAAATCGCTCGCCGGGCCAAGGCGGGGCCCAACGTAGAGGCGGTGCCCCCCGGTCTGCGTTGATGAAAGAAATCTGCGGCCAGCGGTTCGCCTACGTCGACGTCGAGCTCGAGGAGGATGGCGCAGGACTCGATGTCCTTGCCCGCGTCGCCCACGACCATGGTACGAGGGTCATTGTATCCCACCACTTCGCCGAGGCCGTGGAAGTCCATCGAGCGTCCGAGACTCTCGAGGCTTGTGCCGCCCGAGGCGACATCGCCAAGGTCGTGACCCCCGTGGCCGACTTCGAGGCCGCGATCCAACTGATCGACGTCGCGCGTGTGAGGACCGATCGGCCTCGCCCGATGATCCTGATCGGGACCGGCCCAGCGGGGATGGTCACGCGCGCACTCGCCGATGCGCTTGACCAAGAAATCCAATACGCGTCGTGGGGAAACGCCGCGGCCCCAGGGCAGCTCCCGCTCGCTACCGCCGCCCGCTTGCGGGGGCGCGAACCGATCATCCTCGGCCTGGTCGGCCATCCGTTGGGGCATTCCCTCTCTCCGCTGATTCACGAGACGGCCTTGGCGGCCCTCCACTTGCCCGCCGTGTATCTGCCCTTCGACATTCCCCTCGAGTCCCTCGACCAGTTCCTTCTGGCGGTGGACCGGCTCCGCATCCGAGGCTTCAACGTGACCCATCCGCTCAAGGAATCTCTCTCGCAACGTGTCGACGAGCTCGACGCGGATGCCGAGCGACTCGGCGCGGTCAACACGGTCGTCGTCCAGGATAGTTGGACGGTCGGCCACAACACGGACGTCTACGGATTCCGGGTGTCCCTGCGCGCCCTCGGCTTGCGCGTCGGCGACCGGACCGCCCTTGTTGTCGGTGCGGGAGGCGCGGCCCGAGCGGTCGTCCACGTGCTCCTGCGCGAAGGCGCATCGGTCCAGGTGACGAATCGCACGATCGCCCGCGCGGAGGCCCTTGCGGATTCCTTCGATGATCTCGTTGCGGTCGTCCCGATGGAGACGCTCCAACGCGCGGGCCCCTGGGACCTGCTGGTGAACGCGACGCCGATCGGGATGAAGGGCGCTGTTGCGCCCGGCCTTCCTGTTCCCGAGGCAATCGTTGCGAAAGCCGCATTCGTCTACGACCTCGTGTACAATCCCACCGCCACGCCGCTGCTGCAAGCCGCCCGGCGTCTGAACCGACCCGGAACTTCTGGCCTCGACATGTTGCTCCATCAGGCCGCCAAGGCGTTCGAACTCTGGACCGGCCAGTCCTCGCCCTTCGATGCGATGCGGCGGGCCGCGAAGGAGGCGCTCCGATGAAAGCCCGGGCCTCCTGCTTCGGCGCCGGAACTATTGTGAATGCAATTGCGGGCGGCAAGGGGGTCGCATTCGGTTTGGCCCTCCGGGCCACCGCGACCGCCGAGACGCAACCCGAACCGTTCGGCGTGCGGGTCGACGCGGTGAATGGCGTCGATCCCAAGTTGGCCGTAAGCGCCGCCCGGAGGGTGCTCGAGCGGAGTGGGAGCGGGCGCGGCCTCGCGATTTCGGTCGACTCCGAGATCCCGATTTCTCGGGGCCTCAAGAGTAGCTCCGCGGTCGCGAATGCCGTGGTGCTCGCGAGTGCCCGGGCGCTGGCGGCGGAACTCGAACCGCTCGAGATGATCCGGATCGGCGTGGACGCGGCCGTCGACGCGGGCGTGACGCTCACCGGCGCCTTCGACGATGCATGCGCTTCCTTCTTCGGCGGAATCGTGCTGACCGACAACCATGCCCGCAGAATCCTCAAGAGAGACCGGTTCTCGGAGGACGTCGTGGCCGTCGTCCATATCCCCGATCGAACGATTCGGAAGGAAAATCTCAGACGCCTGGACTTCGGGCCGATTCGTCCTCAGGTCGAGGCGGCGTTTCGCCTCGCCGAACGCGGTGAATACTTTCGGGCGATGGACACGAACAGCGGGGCGTATGCGGCGGTCCTCGGAGTGAGCGAAGCGCCTGCGGTCCGCGCCAGGGAGGCCGGCGCCCTTGCCGCGGGGATCAGCGGCACGGGACCCGCGATTATCGCTCTCGCGGAGCATTCCGACCTCGAGCCGGTCCGGGATGCGTTGGCAGAGCCTGCGTCCGTGGACCGCGTCGTCCCGCTGAACTATATCGAGTCGCACGAGGTGGTCGCCTGAGGTATCTGTCCATGGCCTCTCGCGTCTCCGGTTCCATCCAAGCACCTCCGTCGAAGAGCTACACGCATCGCGCGATCGTCCTCGCAGCTCTGTCCCGAGGTCCATGCCACCTGCACCGACCATTGCTCGCGGAGGACACGCAAGCAACAATCGAAGGAATGTATGCGTTCGGCGCTGACTTCACTCGAACCAGCGATGGACTGCAAATCTCCGCAGGGCCACTGCATGCGTCCAATGCTCCAATCGACGCACGGAACTCGGGGACGACCCTTCGCTTCCTCAGCGGGGTCGCCTCACTGTTTCCCGGTGCGACCCTCCTGACCGGGGACGCAAGCCTTCAGAAGCGGCCGATGGGCCCATTGCTGGACGCCCTCGAACGCCTCGGCGCCCGCGCAGGATCCCTCGCTGGAGACGGCCGCCCTCCTGTCAAGGTGCAAGGGGTCATTCGCGGGGGACGGGCTTCCGTCCCGGGATTCATCAGTTCCCAGTTTCTGTCGAGCCTTCTGATCGCGTGCCCACTCGCGGCGAATGCCTCCGAAATCCGAGTCGTTCCGCCCATCCGGTCGGAGCCTTACATCTCCATGACGCGACGCGCGATGCGCGCCTTCGGGGTCGAAGTGGATCTCACAGAGAACACCGTTCGGATCGAGGGCGGACAGTCGTACACGCCAACGGATGTTGATATCCCGGGTGACTTTTCCTCCGCGGCGTTTCCGCTCGTCGCCGCCGCGATCACCGGCGGGGATGTGACGGTCGAAGGACTGAGCGCGGATTCTCCCGATGGGGATTCTCGGATCGTGGACCTGTTGCGCTCGTTCGGCGCGAGGGTCGACACGCCGCCGAATCGGGTTCGGGTGCGGAGCGGCGACCTCGTGGGTCAGACCGTCGACGTCGGCGACACGCCGGATCTCTTCCCGGTCCTGGCCGTCCTCGCGACGCAGGCCGACGGCGAGACCCGGTTTGTCCACGGAGGGCATCTTCCTCTGAAGGAAAGCGACCGGATTGCCGCGACTGTCTCGATGCTCCGGGCGCTGGGAGGCCACGCAGAGCCTACCGCGGATGGATGCATCGTTCACGGGCCGGAGCGGCTCCATGGCGGTTTCATCGACACGCGCGGGGACCACCGGATGCTGATGGCCGCCGCGGTGGCCGGCCTCGCGGCGGGCGGGCCGCTCGACCTCTCGGACCCGTGGTGCTTCCAGGTTTCCTATCCGTCATTCCTGGATGACATGCGGGCGCTCGGCGCCCTCCATGCGGTGGTCGGATGAACACCTTCGGCTCGCGGTACCGGACGACGATCTTCGGGACGAGCCATGGCCCCTTCGTGGGCTGCACGATCGAGGGGCTCCGGGCCGGCACACCGATCGATCCGCGGTTGGTGCAGGTGCAGCTCGACCGCCGTCGACCGGGGCAAAGCCTCCTGACGTCCCAGCGGAAGGAGGAGGATCGCGTCGAGTTCGCGGAAGGCCTCCGAGCGGGCACGGCGACCGGCGAGCCGATCGTAGCGATCATCGGCAACGAAGACGTGCAATCGAAATCGTATGCGGAAAATGCCCGCGTCCCGAGGCCGGGGCACGGCGACTTCACCGCCGTCATGAAGTACGGAGGCAAGACGGACCTCCGCGGTGGAGGGCAACTGTCCGGCCGAATGACCGCACCGCTCGTGGTCTCTGGCGCGATTGCCCGCCAAGTCCTAGAGGCCAAGAGCATCCAGTTCTTCGCCCATGCAGCCCAGATCGGACGGGTCACCGCGGATGCCGTCACGCCGAAACAGATCGAAGCGAACGTCGAGCGCACGCCGGTCCGCTGCGCGGACTTGGAGGCAGCAGACCGCATGATCGCGGAGATCGAGGAGGCCCGCAAAGGTCGAGATAGCGTGGGCGGCGTCATCGAGGGAATGGTGACCGGCCTTCCTCCCGGCATCGGCGAGCCGTTCTTCGACTCCGTCGAGTCGAGCCTGGCTCATCTCCTGTTCTCGATTCCGGCCGTGAAGGGCGTCGACTTCGGGGCCGGGTTCCGCGGCGCCGCGATGCGCGGGAGCGAACATAACGATCCGTTCGTGATCGAAGGGGGACGCGTCGTCACCGCGACGAACCACGCGGGGGGCATCCTCGGCGGGATTGCGAACGGAATGCCGGTGACCTTCCGCGTCTCGGTCAAGCCAACCGCGTCGATCGCCACCCCGCAGCAGTCCGTCGACCTCGAGACCATGACGCCGACCGAGATCATCGTCACGGGCCGCCACGACCCCTGCATCGTCCCGCGGGCCGTACCCGTCGTCGAGAATGTCGCCGCGATGGCGATCCTCGATCTCATGATCGTGGGGGGATTCCTCTGAACGTCCTGATCATCGACAACTACGACTCGTTCGTCTACAACCTGTACCAATACTTGGGGGAACTCGGCGCCCATCCGCTCGTGCATCGCAACGACGCGATTTCGGTCGAGGCGATCCGCCGACTCGATCCGGACGCGATCGTTCTATCGCCGGGTCCCGGCCACCCCGCGAACGCGAGGGACTTCGGCATTTGCACGGATGTCGTGCGGGAACTCGGACCAACGATCCCGACGCTCGGCGTGTGTCTCGGTCATCAAGGAATCGGCACTGCATTTGGCGCCCAAGTCGGCCACGCGACGCGCATCCTCCATGGCAAGACGAGTCTCGTCCGTCACGATGGCCGTACGATTTTCGAAGGTCTGCCAA
>VBLZ01000178.1 GCA_005878515.1 Methanobacteriota archaeon
CCCAGGCCGTAGCACACGACCGTGAGCAGGGCGCAGACGAGCCAGAGCTCCATCTCGCCTCGCCTCGATTCGATTATCTGGGTCTCGATCGTTCATGAACGCCCACTCCGCGCGTTTCCGCACGTCGGAAGGGTTCGGGCAAACCGAAGCCTCAGGTTTTCTTAAAGGTTCGTGCACAGAAGTCGTCAAATCGGCTTGTTTTTACGCGCATTTCGACACTCACTTGTTCTCGGACGTCCGACGGACTCTGCACGGTCCGATGTGAGACCTTGGAGATACCTTCATATGGGGACGGTGTCATCCTTTATCACGCGTGGGGCGGAGGCGGTTCCCCCTCTCTTTGGAGGCGATTTGTATTCGGCAGTTGCGCCTTGGCGTGATCTGCGGGCTGGTCGTTTTCGTGCTCGCCATGCAGACGGTCGGAGCCGTACCCGTGACGCCTGCCCCGAAGGCGGCCCCGGTCGAACTGCGCATCGGTTTCCTCGAGGCGCTCGACAAACTGAACCCGTTCCAAGGCCTGAATGATCCCTCGTTCGAATTCTATGGGCTAGTTTACGATTATCTGTACTCGTTCGATCAAGATGGAAATTTCGTTCCAAGCATCGCGGTGAACGCCGTCCCGGATGCCACCTCTCAGAATTGGACGTATTGGATTCGGCAAGACGTGAACTGGTCCGACGGCACCCCTCTGACCGCCGCCGATGTTGCCTTCACCATCAATTACAACGCCCAGAACTTCAACCTCTTGTGGAACTACGAACCTTATGCGAACCGCATCGTGTCGTGCGGAGTGCCAAGCACCCAACATTCGTATGTGGATCCGCCCCCGGGTGCGAAATGCCAAGCCCAGGTCACGTCCCCCTGGAACGTGACGGTCTACTTCGACCGGCCTTTTGTGCCGGGGAAGGCGCTCTTCTTCCCAATCATTCCCCGAAGCCAGTGGTTCGGCATTGCGCTAGACGCCGCACAATACCGATACGACAACTGCCCGACCAGCACCCCTCCTGGGCTCATCGGCAGTGGCCCGTTCGTCGCGGACTCGAACATCTGCACGCAATGGTCGCAGCACCAGCCGATCGCGGTTCACAAGAATCCCAATTATCATCCGGTCGGGAGCCACACGGGACCGTCCAATATTGACACCATTTACATGATTCAATTCCTGGACGAGAGCCAGATGGTGTACGCGCTACAGACCGGTGCGATCGACATGGGGAAGTTTAGCTCCGCCGGCTACGAATCGTTGGCGGGAGCGAGCGGCATCCAACGGCAGGAGGGATTGATCAGCACCCAATACTGGAACGAAATCGGCATCTCGCAGTATGATACGACGTTCCTCAACCCCGCCCGATACGACGAGAACGTCCGCCGGGCGATGGCCATGGCCACGAACAAGGATTACATCCTGAAGACGATCTACGGAGGCCACGGGGTCCGCGGCGACTCCCTCATGACCCGGATCACTCCGGAGTGGTGGTACGATCCGACATCCGATTCCGGCGCGAACCTGACGTTCGATATCAGCGCGGCGAATGCACTCCTGGACCGGGCCGGGTACGACGCATGGTGGACGGACCGCTCCGGAGCTCGGTACCGGCAAGCGAACCGAACGATCACTTTCACCGACACGAATGGCAAACCGAGGACCATCGCACAAGGCACGCAACTCATCTTCACGATGGACGTCCGGAAGGAATTCTTGCAGGAACAGGCCGTCGGCAACTACCTGGTGACCGAGTGGGCCCGGATCGGAATCAAGCTCGTCCCAACAACCAAGCTCGAGAATTCGCTGAGTAAGGACGTCTATGGCGGCAAGGTGGACACGTACATCTGGTACTGGTCCGGCGATCCGGACCCGAACTACCTGCTCAGCATCCAGTCGGGCTTCACCCTGGATGGCTGGAACGACAACTTCTGGGACAATGCGAGTTACAACGCTCTCTACGTCAAGCAGCTCTCCGACACGAACTTCACTCAGAGGCAGATAGACGTGCGAGCAGCCGAGAAACTGAACTACGAGAGCGCCGTCTACATCATCTACATCTTTCCCTACGGCGAGTGGGCCTGGCGGACGGACCGCTTCACCGGTTGGGGCGACTGGAACGCGCATCCATACCGTCAGATGGACGCCTTCTGGGGTGCAAACCCCTTGTTCTTCGACTTGGCCGTGATGGGTGGACCCGTGAACAACCCACCGACGAAGCCAATCCTGGCAGGCACGCCACCGATCACGGCGTTCGTGAACCAGTCAGTCACCTTCATTGGCAACTCGACGGACCCGGATCCCGGTGAGACGCTGACCTGGGCCTGGCACTGGGGAGAAGGAAACCAGACGATCCACTCGACCACCTCAGCGGCCCAGGGCGACACGGCTTCCTACAAATGGGTGGCCTCGGGATTTTACAACGTGACGTTGACGGTGTCCGATGGGGCGCTAAGCGCCACCTCAGATCCGTTCGAAGTCCATGTAGTCCCGGTCGTCGGACCCCTGGGTTGGGTGAATGGAACGGTCAAAGATAGTACGACCCAACTCGCGATTTCCGGGGCCGGGGTTCGCACGACTCCGGGGAGCTACTCCGGGTTGACGGATTCCACCGGGGCATACGGCATCCTGCTTCCGGTCGGGACGTACGCCGTGACCGCGAGTGCCTCTCTGTACGAAAGCAAGACCACGACGGGCGTGACCGTCTCGGCAAATGCGATGACGGCGGTGAACTTCCTCCTAGTCCCCGCTCGAGGATGGATTGCGGGCACGGTACGAAGTGCGGCCGGAAATACCCCGATCGCCGGCGCCGCGATCTACATTTATGCGAACGGCGGAGCTCAGTACGCGGTCACAACGAATAGCCAAGGGTCGTACAACAAGTCCCTCACGCCAGGGCAGTACTCGGTCAATGCGAGTGCGACCGGTTACCTTTCGAGCAACAAGACCGGGATCGTCGTGGTGGACGGACAAACGCAGACGGTCGACTTCTCCTTGAATCCAGTACCTCAGCCGCCGGCAGGATTGTCGCCGCTTGTCATCGCCGGCACCGCGCTGGGCATCGTCATCGTATTGGTGGCGGCCGCCGTCCTCCTGATCATGCGCCGCCGGAAGAAAGAGGAGGAAGAAGGTAAAATCGAAATCCCCACTCGATGATCGCCCGGAGCGATCAGGCGAGCGGCTTCGGCCGCGACTAGAAGGGACCAGATGAACTTTCGACGGTATCTACTGCGGAAGGCCGTCTACGTCATCATCACGATCTTCTTCATCGCGTCGCTGAATTTCCTTCTCTTTCAAGTCATCGCCGGAGACCCTACGTACGTGCTCTTGCCCAGGGGCTGCGGAACTTCGAATGTGACCGGTGAATGTCCCCTTCGCGCGCAGTTGATCCACGAATGGGCCCTTGACCAGCCCCTCATCGTCCGCTTTGTCACGTACCTCCGGAACGTATTCTCCGGGAACTTAGGGACTTCCATCACGTACCAGACCGGGGTCCCCGTTGCGACCATCATCGCCCCCCGCCTCTCGACGACGCTCATCCTGGTGGGCGTGGCCACCGCCGCAACCATGTGGCTGGGAATCATCCTCGGTCGGATTTCCGGATGGAGGCGAGGACGCCCGGCGGACGTCATCATCACCCTTTCCACGCTCTTCGGGTACTCGATGCCGTCCTTCTGGGTGTCTCTCTTGTTGATCTTTAGCCTCTCGGTATCCGTACGCATTTTTCCAGTGTATTGGGACTTTGGCGCGTATGCGCGGATGGACTTGCTTTCGGCCGTCCTGGACTACATCTGGCATCTAATCCTGCCCGTCGCCACGTTCATCATCACGAACGTTGCCTGGTTCTCCCTGACGTTGCGCAACTCGCTGACCGACGTTCTGCCGGAAGATTACATGATCACCGCACGCGCAAAGGGGTTGAGTCAGGGTCAACAGCTGCGGTGGCACGCCTTGCCGAACGCGCGGTTGCCCCTGGTGACTGCGTCCGCGTTGTACTTCGGGTGGGTCGTGAGCGGGGCGATCGTCATCGAAATTGTCTTCACGATCCAAGGCCTCGGCCAGCTCACTTGGGAAGCGACGACATCGTTTGACTTCCCCCTCCTCTCGGCGATTTTTCTGATCGCCACCATTGGCGTGGTCGTCGCCAATGCGGTTGCAGACGTCTTGTACATGTTCCTCGACCCTCGGGTTCGCGAGGCATGAACGTGGCGGAGACCACCATCGTCGGAAAGCGATATTCCCTGCTCCGCGAGCGGCTCTCGCACGACATCGAAAGGTTCCGCAAATTTACTGCGGTTTTGATCAAGAACCGACTTGCCTTCGCGGGCATCGTCATCATTGCGCTCTTCACGGTCATGTCATTCGGGGCTCCACTCCTCGTCGGGCCGTATCCATCGCAGCTTCAGCGGACGACAGACAACTTGCCTCCGTCAAGCGCTCATTGGCTCGGAACCGACTGGGAAGGCTTCGATATCCTGACGCTACTCGTTTATGGCGGCCAAATCTCGCTGATCATCGGGTTCAGCGCATCCATTGTCGCGATGGTCCTCGGGACCTTAGTGGGCGTCGTTGGCGGCTTCTACGGCGGCATTACAGACCTGATCCTCGCACGGATGACCGATTTCTTCCTTGTGATACCTTGGCTCCCGTTCGTCCTGGTACTCGTAATCATCCTTACGCCCAGCCTCGCCACGATCATCCTTGCAATTGCCATCGTGAGTTGGCCGAGCACCGCGCGGGTCATCCGCTCGCAAGTTCTGACCGTCAAGGAACGTCAGTTCATCGAACGGTCCCGCGCGATCGGTGCCCGACCGAGTTTCATCGTCCGTAAGCACATCATTCCGAACGTAATGCCCCTCGTCTGGGCAGAGGCCGTTCTGACCGTGTCGAACTCGGTCTTCACGGAGGCGTTCCTCTCTTTCTTCGGCCTCGGCGCGTCGGGACCCGACGTGATCCGGAGCTGGGGAGTTCTCGTCAATGAATCGTACATCCACCTCGCACTGGTCCAGGGTCATTGGTGGTACTTTGGCCCGCCCGGGCTCTTCATCACGGTAGTGGTGCTCGGCTTCGCCATGCTAGGATACGGACTCGAGGAGGTCATGAACCCGGCGTTGAAGCGTCGCTGAATTTCCTTGCTGGCCGGAGTCCCGAGCTGTCCCTCACGACCAACGACTCATCATACCATGCCGAAGGCAATTCGCGGTCGTGTCAGCCCCTGCAGGACGAAACCGCAATAGGAGTCGAGCCCATCCCGGGCGAGCGATGACCTCGGCGGACGTCATCATCATCGGCGCCGGCCACAACGGCCTGGTCGCCGCGAACTACCTCGCGAAGGCAGGGCTCCGCGTCGTCGTCGTCGAGCGGTCGGATCGAATCGGCGGCGCGTGCGTCACGGACGAGATCGCGCCGGGATTCAAGGTCAGCGCCGCCGCCTACGTGTCCGGACTCTTCCGCCCGCAGATCATCGAAGACCTCGAGCTCGCGAAGTTCGGCCTGAGGCAGGTCGCCTTCGACCCGCAAGGTTTCTGCCCGTTCTCGGATGGAAAATATCTCATGCTCTGGTCCGACGAGGAGAAGACGGCGAAGGAAATCGCGAAGTTCTCGAAGAAGGACGCGGCGGCGTATCCGAAGTACGAGGCGATGTGGGCCGAGGTCTACGATCTCGTCGAGCCGATGCTGCTCGCCCCGCCCGTCCCGATCGCCGAACTCGTCTCGCTCCTACGGGGCCCGGAGGCGGAGAACCTCCTGCGGCGCCTGCTCTTCTACAGCGCGGAAGAGCTGCTCGACGAGTACTTCGAGTCGGACGAGGTGAAAGCCGCCTTCGCGAACGAGAGCGTGATCGGCCATTTCTCCGGCCCGTCGGCCCCGGGAACCGCGTTCACCCTCGCGCACAACCTCCTCGGGGACATCGACGGCCAGGTCGGCGGGTGGGGGCTCGTCGTCGGCGGAATGGGCGCCTTGCCCGATTCGTTGGCTGCCGCGGCGCGGGCCCGGGGCGTCGAGATCCTCCTCCGGTCTGCCGTGGAACGGATCCGGGTTCGGGGCGGACGCGCGGTCGGGGTGCGGCTCGAAGGCGGACGAACGATCGACGCGAAGGCCGTCGTCTCCACCGCGGATCCGAAGCGCACGTTCCTGCAGATGCTGGAACCCGACCAGCTGCCCGCGGAATTCCGGCGGTCCATCGGCGCGATCAAGATGCACGGGGCCGCGATGAAGGTCAACTGCGCGCTGTCCGAGCTCCCTCGTTGGAACGCGGCGGACGGGACGCCGGGTCCGCAGCATCGGGGAAGCACCTACATCGGACCGTCGATCGGGTACGTCGAGGACGCTTTCCTCGACGCGAAGTACGGACGGCCCTCCGAGCATCCGTGGCTCGAGGTCGTCACGCAGAGCGTCCTCGACCCGTCCGTCGCGCCGCCGGGGAAGCACACGCTCTCGATCTACGTGCAGTACAGCCCGTATCACCTGGCGACTGGTTCCTGGGACGATCTCAAGGAGCCGTACGGGGACCGCGTCGTCGAGACCCTCGCGGAGTACGCCCCGAATGTGCCGAGGGCGATCCTCGCCCGAGACGTCATCACGCCCCTCGACCTCGAGCGGCGGTTCGGGCTGACGGAGGCACACCAGTCGCACGGGGAGATGGGGCCGGACCAGTTCTTCTCCTTCCGGCCGGTCCCCGGATGGTCGAACTATCGCACGCCCGTCCCGGGGCTGTACCTGTGTGGCGCGGGCACCCATCCCGGCGGCGGTGTGAGCGGCGCTCCCGGATACAACGGGGCCCACGCGGTCCTCGAAGATTGGGCGAGCCTGAAAACGGCCTAGGTGGCGGAACGCCTCCGCCGGAGCCGCTGGATCAGTCGCAACGGATAGGCCAGGAACCGCTGCCCCTGTAGGTAGGCCCTCCGCGAAATCGCGTCCGCGGACAGGAACGCGTCTTTCAGTTCGACGAGTTCCCTCCGCGGGGAGAAGAACGTGTAGACCGGGATGCCAATCGCGAGCAGGATGAGCGAGATCCCGATCAACCGGGGCGAGACGAGTCCCATTAGGACCAGGGAGAAGATCATCCCCGTGACCGGGATCGCGATCTTCCCTCGGAGGCCACTCGAGATCCGCGGGTGCTTCCGTTCGAGGAAGATCGTCGCAAAGCACGTCGCAAAGTAGACGAATGCGAGTAGGAAGACGGCCGAGTTGATCAGATCGGAAATGCCACCGAGAAGGCTCGCGATGTAGGCCGTGATGCACAAGATGATCAGCCCGAGGTACGGCGTGTGAAACCGCTTCTGCTTGCGACTGAACACGTGGGGGAGGAGGCCATCGATCGCCATCGCGTAGGCCAACCGCGAGGTGCCGACCGTCCCGGATTCATCAGCCCCGGTGATGGACAGCAAGGCGCCGACGCCGACGACGAGCGCGATCACGGAGGTCAAGAGCGCGGGCGAGCTGAATGTCGCGCGCGCGGCATCGATGAGAGGACTGCTTGACCCGCCGAGGGCGCTTCCGCCGACCGATCCGATGACGACGAAGTTCGTGAGGAAATAGAAGCCGATCACGATGATCATGCCGGTGACGATGGCCCTCGGGATCGTTTTCCGGGGTTCGATCACTTCATCCGTCGGCAGGGTCGAGAGTTCGAATCCCGCATAGGCCCAGAAGATGAGGACGAGGGCTTTGCCGAATGCAGCGAGATCGCCTGTGAAGAACGGGATGGAGTTCGACACGAACCGCCCCGACTGAAGTGTGACGAACGCCAGGCCGCCGAGGACGATGAGGACGAGGGGCGACAACTTCGCGATCGTGAGGACGTCGTTCACACGGCCCGCGGCCTTGACGCCGATCAGGTTCGTGA
>VBLZ01000179.1 GCA_005878515.1 Methanobacteriota archaeon
CACCCGGACGACCTGAGGCCGCCGATGGCCTCATTGGATGAGCTCCTGACCGCGCTGTTCGGCACGCTCGGTCCGGCCGGCAGCCTCGTCATCCTTCTCGTGATCTTCGCGGTCGACGCGGCGCTGTTTCCTGCGCTGCCGGAAGTCTGGATTGTCGTCACGTACACGTATCGGCCGGAGCTGCTCGGGCCGGTCGCGTGGGCCGGCCTCTTGCTCGCGATGGCGGTCGCCGGTGACATCCTCGGCACGAGCCTCCTCTATGCGGCCGTCCACCGCTGGGTCGTCCAACGCGGGCGGATGCCGCATTGGCTCGAGCGGTCGATGAAGAAGTGGACGAGCTTCCTCCTCGTGCGGGATGAGCGGGTCATCCTGATGAACCGCGCGGTGCCCGTCATCCCGATGGTGGGGGCGTTCATCGCGACACTCGGGTGGAACTATCGACGGTCCATGGCGTACGTGGCCGCGGGTGGCCTCGCGAAGTACGCCGTCCTCCTGTACATCGTGTTCGTGATCGGGCTCGCCTATGACGTCGAGACGGCCCGGTGGATTACCCTGGCCCTCGTCGCGATCGTCGTCGGCTTGTCGTTCGTCGCGTCGTGGATCCGGCGGCGGCGCATCGAGGCGTCGACGGTCCCGCGGCCCTGAGATCAGCGCGCGGGCGCGGGACGGAAGAGCTCTCGAGGACTTCGCCCGGTGGCGTAATACAGGATCGTTGACGCGACGTATTCCTGCAGGATTGTCCGTAGATATCCGTACGTCCGGAAGCGACGCATCGACGTCTCGACGATGATCGGGAGGAGGACAAAGCGCCCGATGGACCGGGACCGGATCGCCAGGTCATGCGTCTCGTTCAGGACGAGGTCCTCCCGGATTCCGCCGAGCGTCTCGAACGCCGCCGTGCGGAAGAAGAAGCAGTAGCCGGCGTTGTGCGGGATGCCCCAGATCGTCATTGCCCGCTGATACGCGTTCGCGAGGTAGAAGAGGGACCGTTCGATCCAGCGTCCGCTCGCGGGCGCGAAGCCGGTCGCCCCTCCCACGACGGCGGGGTCTCCGAGGGCCAGGAAGACGTCCTCGATGAGGTTTGGTGGCAGGAGGCAGTCCGCGTCGACGAACAGGAGCGCGTCCCCGGTTGCCGCTGCGGCACCGCGGTTCCGGCCCTCCCCGGGCCCGCGGCGTTCCCCTTCCAGGACGGTGGTCCCTGCCGCGCGGGCGACGTCCCCGGTCCCATCCGAGCTGCCCGAATCCGCGACGATTACCTCGTCCGGCGGGACGGTCTGGCGCCGCAGCGATTCGAACAGGGCGGGAAGATACTTCGCCTCGTTCCAGGTCGGCACGATGACGGAGATCCGGGGCGCCGCATCGCGGCCGACCGCGGCGTGGGCCCGGGCGGGCTCAGCCATGGTCGTCACGCGGCCACGAGGCGATCGTACACCCGCTCGAGGCGCCGCGTGCACCGTTCGACCGAATACCGGAGGGCGGTTTCCCGGGCGGCCTCGCGCATCCCGTCGGGTTCGCGCAGGCAGCGGAGGATCGCGGCCGCGCAGCCCCGCACGTCGTTCGGCTCGAAGAGGGCGCCGTTCACGCCCTCGTGCACGAACTCCGGGATCGCGCGGTAGTTCGCGCCGGCGACCGGCCGCCCCGACGCGAGGGCCTCCAGGACGACGAGCCCCTGGGTCTCGAACTTCGATGCGATCGCGAACGCGTCCGCCGCCGCGTAGTACTTCGGCAGGTCCACGTCCGGGACGAAGCCGGTGAAGATCACGTCGCCGGCGAGGCCGAGGTGCCGGACGAGATCGTAGTATTTCTCCATGTACGGCCCCGTGCCGACGATCATGAGCTTCGTATCCGGGTTCGCCTCGAGGACCCGGGGGAACGCCTGGATGAGCGTCGTCAGGTTCTTCTCCGGCGCGACGCGGCCGACGTGCAGGATGACGTCGTGGCCGTTCAGCCCCCACTTCGTCCGGACGCCTTGACCGGGCGTGCCCGGGCGGAATCGCTCGGTGTCGACCCCGGTCGGGATCACGTCCGCGATCTTCGCGGCCGGAGACAGGGCGAGGATCTCGTCCAGGATCGCGCGGCTCGGGACGACGACGCCGTGGGTCTTTCGCAGGAAGACGCGAAGGTAGAAGCGCAATCCGCGCTCGAGGAGATGGAGGTTCAGGCCGAACGGTGAGTAGAACGCGAGCGTCTCGTGGATCATCGTATGGAACGTCGAGACGCGGGGCACCTTCGCTTGCCACGAGGCCCAGATCCCCTTGATCCCGACGAAACCGACCCCGTGGATGTGGATCACGTCGATCCCCATCTCCTTGATCAGGTCCGTCTCCCGCCCCGGGAACATCGCGAGCCGATAGCCCGGGTAGTGCGCGAACTCCTTCGCCCGCACATAGATCGTCCCGGCCTCCCGCTTCCCCCGTCGGCGGGGATCCTCGGGCGCGAAGACGACGACCTCGTGCCCGTGGGCCTCGAGCTGCCGCCGCGTCGTCAAGACGGACGTCACGACGCCATCGACGGTGGGCAGGTAACTATCCGTGAAGAGCGCGATCCGCGTGAGATCCACCCCCGTGTGAACGCGACTGAGGCCGGGCGACTCCCGCGCCTCTCCCCCGACTGATGATCGCCCTCGCCTCCAACGAATCTGCCGTCCCCGACACCCCGCCGCGAGGGGCTCCGCGCTCGCCATGCTCGAGACAGGCGAGAGCCCGTACGGCTGCGTGTCGGCCCACGGTTGGAGTTTGGTCAGGCTACTTGAAGTTTGTGGGCGGTCTTTCGTACGTTGATAATACGCGCGCAGGCACGAATGGAGGCTGCCGTCCGCCACGCCGGATTCGTTAATCCGGGAGGACGTGGGAATTGATGATTTCGACCCCTCGGCCCGCCCGGTACGATTCGCGGAACCCCGCGGCGACCTTCTGACGGGCGGATTCGACGGCCTCGGGGAGGGAACGGCCGAGGGCGAGATAGGCCGCGGTCGAGGCGGCGAGTGTGCAGCCGGCGCCGTGAAGGGCCTTCGCGACCCGCCGCCCCGGGAGGCGCCGGACCCGTCGACCGTCGAATAAGACGTCGACGAGGGGCCCTTTCATGTGACCTCCTTTGACGAGGACCGCCTCCGGTCCGAGCCCGTGGATGGCCCGGGCCGCGGCCTCCATCGACTCGACGTCCGTGATCCGGATGCCCGACAGGCGCTCGGCCTCGAAGCGGTTCGGGGTGACGAGGGCGGCGCGACCGAGGAGGTGATCCACGAGGGCGTCCGGTAAGTCGTCTTGCTCGAGGCTCGCCCCGACCGTCGCCACCATGACCGGGTCCACGACGAGCGGGAACGTCGTGCCGCGGAGCCCGCGGGCGACGACCCGCACGATCTCGGCCGAGTAGAGCATGCCCGTCTTCGCCGCGCGCACATCGAAGTCCCCGAGGACCGCGCGGAGTTGCTTCCGGATTTCGGCCGTCGGGATCGGGAAGATCGAGTCGACAGAACGCGTGTTCTGGGCGGTCACGCACGTAATGACCGATGTCCCGTGGACCCCGACCGACGCGAACGATTTCAGGTCCGCCTGGATGCCGGCACCGCCCCCCGAGTCGCTCCCCGCGATCGTCAGGGCGGTCCGCACGCTCGCACCATCGAGGGGGTCGGCTTAAGGCTGACGCGGACGACGTCGCCGAACGTGCCGGGCGGAACACGGTTAAATAGCGCGTGGCTCTTCGGAGCGGAAACCATGCGCGCGCGGAGCGGTCACTTCAAGTTCGACAAGAAGGTGAAGTGGAAGAACCTCGTGTCCGCGTTCCGGCCCCTGTTCCTGAAGTTCCTCGAGGAAACCCAACAGCTCCCCGAGGACATGGAGAGCGTCGACGTCCTGATCGAGGAGAACCTGCGGGACCTGCGAAACAACCGCAAACCGGAGGGATACAACCGGGAGGGACTCATGCGGATGATCTTCCCGATCTCGAACCAGGTCGAGTTCTACCTGTACGGCCGCGGGAAGACGATCGAGGTCGCCCGGGTGACCGAGCAATTGAGCCGGATCCTCCAGAAGTATCATCTCAAGCACACGATTGAGTGGGACCGGCTCAAGATCTTCGCCGACAAGAAAGAGGCGTAGACGCCATCGAGCCTCAAATCGCCCGACAGGATACCGTATACCTCTACTTAGAGGTATGAACGCAAACCCATCCCATGAAGCACCGATGGACTCGCTCACTCTCCGAACACGACCGTCGAGACGACCGAGTACTGGGCGCCGCCCGGGGTGAGCACGCTCTTCTTCAGGTAGATTCGATCGACCCGATGGTGCCCGAAGACGTCGTCGCGGTGGGCCTCCAGGAGACCCCGAACGCGGTCGAGATCCCGGTGCCCTTTCACCCGAGCCAAGGTCACATGGGCCTTCCACGGGCGTCGCTCCGCGGCGAATCCGAGGGACTCGAGCGAGGCGTCCAGCGCCGCGGCGGCCCGGCCGATCGGCTCGGCCCCGTCGACGCCGACCCAGATGACGTTCATCCGCGAGAGACTCGGGAACGCCCCGGTCTCCCGCACCGTGATCTCGAACGGCCGAATGTCGGCACACGCCTCGCGAATCGCGCCTTCGATTTCGGGGACGAGGCCCTCCTCGGTGTCGCCCAGGAACTTCACTGTGAGGTGGAGCTGGTCCGTGGAGACGACCTTGAGTGAAGCACTTGCGTGGTGCAGTTGCTCGGCAAACTGCTCGAGGGAGGGCGACGGTGGAATGTCGACGGCAACGAATCCGCGAAAGGTCACGGAGTGAGGTCTCCCCGCGCCGGCGTGTTCGGTTCCGCCACGAACCGACCGTGTTCGTCGAAGCGTCCCCGAAGATGCCCTTCGCGCACGGCGGTCCGCAGGATCCTCGCCGCCACCTCCCCAGAGACAGAGAGTTCGGCCGCGAGATCGCTGACTTCGAGCGTCCCGCGGGTGACCGCATACGCTGCCGCGTGAGCGAGCGCGAGATCGCGGGATCGGAGCCGTCGCGCGTATGCGAGGAAGTACAGCCCCGGGATGAGGAAGACGAAGGCGCACAGGGTTGCGGCTGCGACGCTGATGACCTGCTGAAGCACGGCCCCGGCGCCGGCGAGGATTCCGCCCAGGCCGGCCACGGCCAGCGATATCGTCGCGAGGACCTCGTACAGCGTCCGGCGGTTCATGCAGACTCCGTGCCATCACTCGACGAAGGTCCCGCGAAACGGATTGCCCAAAATCGCGGACCGGAGCGCCTTCAGATCGCGACCGGCGACGACGCTGAGCGGGGTCCGGTCTCGCGCGACGACGCGCGCAGCCATGGGGTCGAACACGATGCTCGGCCCGGCGGCGGTGTGTCCCTTCCCCGCGAGATCGATGAGCTCCTGGAACGTGATCCGTCCGAGCAACCGCGCGGTCGGGTCCTTTCGAGGATCGGTCGTGTACACCCCGGCCACGGAGGTCGCGTTCACGATCCGCGCGGCGTGGACGAACCGGGCCAGGGAGGCGCTCACGCGGTCCGTCGTGTGACCGGGGCGCGTACCCGCCATGATGACAATCGCGTGCCGGCGTCCGAGGGCGGCGGCTTCCGCGTAAGTCTTCGCGGGCTCGCGGTTCGCCCGACCGTTCAGGGCCGCGGCGAGCAGTCGTGCGTTGAGGCGCGTGACCGCGATGCCGAACTCGTCGAGTGTCCGTTCGCCGATGCCGAGCTCTCGCCCCGTCTCGATGTAATACCGCGCGATCCGACCGCCGCCGGTGACGATGAAGAGTTTGACGCGCTCCGAGACTTCACGAAAAAGCGCGGCGAGATCGCGGAGATACCGAGCGTCGTCGTCTCCCGGAACGAGGACGGATCCGCCGAGTGAAACGACGACTTTCTCCATGTGGACGCGGTCTCGACGCAAAAGGTAATGAACGATAAATAACTGTGTGGTGCGAACCATGAGCGAAATGTCCGGGATGGACAAATACAAGTTCCGCCGCGCCCTCGAGCAGATCGAAGAAGCCGCGGGCCGCGGCACGGAACTCGTCAGCGTCTACATCCCACCGGGCCGTCCGATCTCGGACGTGACCAACTACCTGCGTGCCGAGCTGTCGCAGTCCTCGAACATCAAGAGCGCGAGCACTCGAAAGCACGTGACGCAGGCAATCGAGTCCGCAATCCAGCGGCTGCGGTCGTACCGGATGCCGCCGGCCAATGGCCTCGTCGTCTTCACCGGCCACAAGCAGATCGGGGCGGACCAGACGGAAATGGTCGCGTTCGTCCTGGAACCGCCGGAGGCGGTCGCGTCGTTCCTCTATCGGTGCGACTCGAAATTCTACACGGCGCCGCTCCACGAGATGCTCGCGGAGAAGGACGTCTACGGCCTCGTCGTGATCGACTGGAGCGAGGCGACCCTCGGCCTCTTGCGAGGCAAACGGATCGAGGTCATCAAGAATCTCCAATCCCAGGTGCCGTCGAAGCACCGGATGGGGGGTCAGAGTGCCCGACGGTTCGAGCGAGGCCACGACATCGCGGTCCATGAGTGGTACAAGAAGATCGGCGACCTGATGACCGAGGCGTTCCTGAACCTTCCGGACCTGAAAGGGATCATCATCGGCGGACCGGGCTACTCGAAGGAAGAATTCGCGACCGGCGATTATCTCCATCACGAGCTGAAGAAAAAGGTCCTGCCCACGTTCCTCGACACCGGTTACACGGACGAGTACGGCCTGCGAGAGCTCGTCGAGAAGTCGCGGGAGATCCTGAGCGGCCTCGACCTGATGCGCGAGAAATCGCTTGTGCAGCGGCTCATGGAGGAGATCCGCAAGGAGGACGGCGGCCTGGCGGCGTATGGGGAGGACCAGGTGCGACACGCGCTTCAACTCGGCGCCGTCGAAACGCTCCTCGTCTCCGAGGGTCTCCGGAAGTCGCGGCTCCGGCTCCGCTGCGCGAACGGAGACTGGGAAGGCGAGAAGACCGTGGCCGAGGATGGGGAGTTGCCGACCTGCCCGAAGGACGGCGGCACGCTCGTCGTCGTGGAAAACCACGATCTCATCGAGGATCTGACCTCGATCGCGGGGGGTATGGGGACGACGGTCGAGCTCATTTCGAAGGACTCCGAGGAGGGTCAGCTCCTTCTCCGGGCGTTCGGCGGGATCGCGGCGATCTTGCGGTTTCGGGTGACGTGATGGGCCACGACCCGTGGTCCGAGCTCCGGGACCGCGCGGAGCGGGTCCGGCGCTCGATCGAGTCTGAGCTCCGAGTGACGACCCCTGGAATCCTTCAAGAGGCTCCCGCCGACCGCGGCCTGTTCGCCCTCGCGGCCCACGCGTGGGCGAAGGAGCTGAAAGAGTCCCCGGCCTCGATCGCGACCCGGGCGTCTCGCGTGAAACCCGTCACCCCGTTCGCTCCGTTGCGGCACGAGGGCCCGTACGTCAACCTCACGGTGGACCCGGCGCCCTTCGCGGAGCTGGTCCTCGCCGCCGTCCGGACCAAAGGTGAGACGTATGGCACCTCGCCCGCGCGGAAGGAGCGGGTTTTGCTCGAGCACACGAGCGCGAACCCCACCGGGCCGTTGCACGTCGGCCGGGCCCGCAATCCGTTCCTCGGGGACGCGCTCGTCCGCCTGCTCCGGGTCGCCGGGTATCCGGTCACGAGCGAATACCTGGTGAACGACATCGGGCGCCAGATGGTCTTGCTGTACTGGGCCGTGAACCACCTGCCGGCCGACCCGTCTGAGGATCGTCGAGCGTCTCATACCCCTCAGCAAGGAGGAAGGCGGCGCCCACTACCTCGACTTGTCCGCGTTCGGCCTCGAAGGGGACGCCGCGAAATACGTCTTCGTACGACGCGACGGAACGTCCCTGTACACGACCCGGGACATCGCGTACCACCTGAACAAGATGGGTCGGTGCGACGTCGCGATCGACATCGTCGGGGAGGACCACAAGCTCTCGTTCCAACGATTGAAGGCCGCCTTCCAGCTGATGGGCATCGACTGGGCGCCGGAGACGATCTTCTATGCGTTCGTCAACCTGCCAGAAGGCCGGATGTCGACGCGCAAAGGACGCGTCGTCTACCTCGACGACCTGATCGACGAAGCGGTCGACCGCGCGTACGCGGAGGTCACGAAGCGCCGCGAGGATCTGCCGGAGGCGAAGAAACGCGAGATTGCCGAAACGATCGGCGTGGCGGCGGTCCGATACAACATGGTCCGCGTGCAGTCCGAGAAGGCGATCACGTTCCGCTGGGAGGAGGCGCTGAGTCTCGAGGGCAACTCGGCACCGTTCCTCCAATATGCCCATGCGCGGGCCTGCAGCATCCTCGGGAAAGCCGGCGCCCATGGTCCCGCGGATCTACGCCTCCTCGTCCACCCGCAGGAGCAGATGCTGATTCGCTGGATCGCCAAGTTCCCTTCCACGGTGCGAGAGTCGGCCGAGGGCCGTCGCGTGCACGCGGTCGCGGCGTACGCCGCCGACTTCACGTCTCAGTTCAACCAGTTCTACCGGGACTGTCCCGTCCTCTCCGCCGAGCCCGCGGGCCTCCGAGGTGCGCGCATCGACCTCGTCGACGCGTCCCGGATCGTGCTTCGCAACGCGTTGGACGGCCTGGGACTCCGTGCTCCCGCTGAAATGTGAAACGCGTAGGGACACTCGGGAGGGGACGGGCGCCTAGAGGCGCTTCTTCTCTTCCTTGACTTCCTTCCTCGGCCGCTTCTCCTCTTGCTCGCCCTTCTCTCTTCGCCGACGGCCACGTATCGGGCGCCACTCGCCGGCCTTGATCTTTCGCCTCGCGTACATCCCGAAGACGAACAGGACGATGACGCCGACTACGCTGCCGTAGATCGCGTAGGGTTGCCACGCGGGCTGACGAACGTTCACGGGGAGGGAGGCGTGGTTCTCCGGGGTCCGCCACGTGTACGGCTCCGTCGCGTCGTACACGTAGACAGTTAGCGTCTTGTTTCCCTGGCCGCTGAGGCTCACGGTGAACACGAGCTTGACCGTATCGCCCGAAGCGATCGTATGGTTCGACGTGGGAACGCCATTCTTGTCGAACCACTGGGGGCTGCTCGACAACAGAGTCGTCTGTCCCCCGCTAATCGCGGAGAGATTGGCCACGACAAGGGATGCCGCCCTGCGGCCGGCCTTGTTCGTCACGTTGACGGAGACCGTCACCTGGTCGCCTTCCGCGGGGTCGGTCGGGGTGACTTTCATCGAGCTCTGATGGGTCGTCG
>VBLZ01000180.1 GCA_005878515.1 Methanobacteriota archaeon
TATCTGACAGCGTCTCGAACGCCCGCGCGTGGACCTTCGGGAGGATCCAGGTCTCGAACGGGAAGCGCGCCGCGAACGGCTCCAAGGCGACGAACGCTCGGTTCTCCGCGACTACGCGCCGGCCCAGGGCCAGCTCGCGTCGGAGGATCTCGCAGTACAGACACTCGCCCTCCCGCTGCTCGGCGTGGGCCCGCATGCCCTCCGCCTCCTCGAGAACCCGGAGGGGCACGATCGGGATTGCGATGACCTGCGCGTACGGATGGGAGAAGGAGGCGCCGGCCCGTTCGCCGTGATTCTTGAAGATCTGTACGTACTTGATTCGCCGGTCCGCGGCGAGGTCGTGATACCGTTCGCGGTACGCGCGGAGGACCCGCTCGACCTGTCGATCGTCTAGCGTGGCGAGATGCCCGTCGTGGTCCGGCGACTCGACGATGATCTCGTGCGCGCCGACTCCGTCCACGCTGAGGAACGGTCCGTCCCGATGCTCTCGGACCTCGCCCACCCGTTCGAGCGCCGGGAACTTGTTCGGCACGCACCGAATCGACCAGCCCGGTCCGTTTGGCCTGCCGCGATCTCGTACGCGAGGACCTCCGGCGGCGTCATCGCCTCGTGGCCTTCGCAGAACGGGCAGCTCTCTTTGGGCGTCGCATCTTTCGGGTTGCGGAAGGCGCCGGGGCGTTGAGACCGGGCCGCCGAGAAGACCACCCAGGTCGGCGTCGCGTAATCCTTGCGGATTTCCGGCATGGTCCAGCGCCGGTACCCGCTCTTGATGATATTGAGGATTGTGCGAGGGCCGCAGGCTTGGTTTGTGTGCGAAAGGGTAATGGGGGGTGGGACCCTTTCGGGCCCAAGACGGGAGGAGGAGGATTTTGTCTTCATCAGCAGACGCAGGAACGTCAGGTGGTCCGGCGCCGTACGTCCCGGCCCGGTCGATGGGGAGAATGGTTGCAATCATCGTCGCACTCCTCGTGGTCACGAACGTGATCACGGGACTCGCGGTCTATTACCTGGCGGTGCCGGCACCCGGAGCGGGCTCGGTCCAGGTCATCGGTCCATGGGCCGGCGGAGAGTGGGCGAACTTCAAGCCGGTCCTCGACGCCTTCAAAAATGCCACGGGGATTTCGTATCAGTATACGACTTCGCGGCAGGAAGACCTCTCGCTGACACTCCCGATTAACTTCCAGGCGCAGCAGTCTCCGGCCGACCTGATCTTCATGCCGAGCGCGACGATCAAGCAGTTCGCCGGAAGGGGCTGGGTCACGGATCTCACCGGGACGTTGAGCCCATCGAGCTATCAGCCGGGGGCGCTCGACCCGCTGACGGTGACCGGCAAGGTCTGGGGCGGCGCGTACACGGGCAAGGTCAAGCCGGGCTTCTGGTACAACTCCTCGTTCTTCACGAGCCACAACCTGAACGTCCCGACGACCTGGGCGGGGTTCAGCCAACTTCTATGGGACATCAAGAACACCTCTGGCGTCAGCGCACCGATCCTGAGCGGGGACGGCGTCGGCTGGCCCCTGTCCGATGTCACCGAGGGGTTCATCGAGACGTACGGTGGCGCGGCCATGCATCGCGCCCTGACGAATCGGACGCTCTCATGGACCGACGCCAGCGTAAAGGCCGTCTTCCAGAATTACCTCGTGCCGACCTTGCAGAACGGATTCTGGAGCGCACCGCAGACGTGGAACGATCCGGCCGTCATCAGATCGTGGTGGAACGGCGCCTATCCGCTGTATTTCATGGGAAGCTGGATCACATCGGGGTTCGTGCCGAACCCGGCTAACCTGAAGGTGTTCTCGTTGCCTGGCGGAGGGTCGAACCAGGGCATCGTGTTCGCGGCCGACTACTTCTTCGTGCCGAAGTACGCCGCGCATTCCGATCTCGGGAAGCGCCTCGCCCAGTGGCTGTCAACGAAAGAGGCCCAGACGATCCAGGTAGGCGTCGGCGGACACATCGCCACGGCCACAGGGGTCTCGGCGTCCGCGTATCCGGCCCTCGACGCCCAGGTCGCGTCTCTCATGCAAGGCAAGGCCGTCCTGACGGACCTGGACGACACGATCGGCAATCCGTTCCAGGGTCATTTCTGGAGCGAGCTTCAGAGCCTTTGGGCCACTCCGGCCAACTGGCAGACCGTTCTGGCGAACATCCAGGCGGCTGCGCAAGCGCAACCATGAAAATTCCGGGAGGCGGGCTTTTTTCCCGCCTCGTCCCCCGGCGTGGCGATCGCGTTTCGATGGGCCGTTGGGGCCGGTCGCAGGCGAGGTTTCTGTCGTTTTTCCTCCCTGCGGCGATCTTCCTGATCGTCCTCGTCATTTATCCGATCGTGGCCACCCTGACGTTGAGTTTCGTCGCCCCCGACGGTAGTTACGCGGGCCTCCAAAACTACGGTTCCGTCCTCGGTTCGCCGGACACCTTCAATCCGGCCTGCCTCCAACGCGGTCCTCCCTGTGGCACCCTCCTGAACAACCTGATTTGGATTGGCATCCACCTCCCGCTGACGGTCTTCATGGGCCTGTTCCTCGCCGTGCTTCTGCAGAACGTCCGCGGGGCCTCGTTCGTCAAGTCGCTCATCTTCCTTGGAATGGTCACGCCGCTCATCGTCGTCGGGGTCGTCCTTCGATTCGTCCTCGAGTACCCGATCGGGGTCGTCCCGGCTTTCTTCGGGTGGCTCGGGATCAAGTCGCTCGACGTCAACTGGCTCGTCACGCCCAACACCCTCCTCCTCGGGCTGATTTTCGGGACCGTGTGGTCGTGGACGGGCTTCAGCATGATCGTGTACTCCGCGGGCCTCACCACGATCCCGAAAGACTACTTTGAGGCAGCCCGCGTCGATGGTGCGTCGGAGTGGCAAATCTTCCGAAAAATCACGTGGCCGTTGCTCCGTCCCGTCACCCTCGTCATCGTCACGATGACCCTTCTCTGGGAACTCAAGTTGTTCGATATCGTCATCGGGGCCACGAATTCGCAAGGGGGTGTGGGCGGCGCGGCGGACGTACTTGCTCTCCAGATGTATCGGTACTTCTCAAACATCAACTACAGCTCTGCCGCGGTCGTCGCGACCCTGTTGACGATCTTCACGCTCATCGTGGCGGTCGGCCTGTTCCGCAAGCTCCTCGGGCTGCCGCTTCGAAAGAAGGGTAGGCGCACGGCGCCCTCCGTCCCGCAGGTCGAAACGAAATCGGCCAAGGCAGCGGGGGACGAGGGTCAAGGCGCCGTCGAGGGGATCTCGTGAACGCATCTGCGCCCACCAAACGTGCGCCGATGCGTTCGCGGTCTCGGTGGGTCCGCATCCGCCCGCGGACCATCGTAATCCACGTGGTCGCGTGGGCGATCGGGCTCGCGTGGTTACTGCCCTTCGTCGGCGTCGCGATGACGGCGGTCCGGCCCCTCGACCAGACGAGCCTCGGATGGTGGCGCCTGTCCCCGTTCAGTGTGACGCTCGACAATTTCGTCGCGGTTTGGAACAACCCTGGATGTCCGCTCTCCCTGGGACTCCGTGACTCGTTCCTCGTCGCCATGCCGGCGACGATCATCCCGATGCTCGTCGGGGCTCTCGCGGGCTACGGATTCGCTCGGTTCCAAACCCGCTCGCGGGATTACATCTTCCTGGCGGTCGTCCTGTTCATGGCCGTTCCCCAGATGATGGTGGCGGTCCCGGTCTACAACCTCATGATCCGAGCGGGCCTCATCAGCAGCCTACTCAGCCTCATCCTCATCCATTCCGCTTGGGGGATCCCTTGGATCATCCTCTTCATGCGGAACTTTTTCCGGACCCTCCCTCTTGAGGTCGAGGAGGCGGCGCGCGTCGACGGCGCTTCGGACTTCAAGATTTTCTACAAAATCGTTCTGCCGATGTCGTTGCCCGCGATGGCAGCCATCATCGTCTTTCAGTTCATGTGGGTCTGGAACGACTTCTTCTTCGCTCAAGTCCTCATCCAAAACCCGAACTGGTACCTGTCCACGCAGTGTGTTCCCCGGCTCGTCGGTCAATTCGTCCGTCCGTACGATCTCCTGTCCGCGGGGGCCATCTTGACGATGTCAGTCCCTGTGGCGCTCTACGCGATTCTTCAGCGGTTCTACATCCGAGGCCTCGTCGGTTGGACGATTAAGGGCTGACGCCGGCGTCGTCTTCAGAAATCATGTCGAGAAGGCCGGCCGCGGCCCATGCCTGGAGCGGATTGGCCTTCACATTCGTATTCAGCGCGGGAGCCGAGAGGTCGACGAGTTTGTCGTCCACGACCGCGTAGAGCTCCGGGATTTTCCCGAGTTCTCCGTATGCACGAAGGAGGGCCTCTCGGACGCGATGCGCCTCGGCCCGACGGTTCGCGGCGAGGAGTCCCCGATACAGAAACCAGTTGTCATGTGGCCAAACGGTCCCGCGATGGTAGGACATCGGATCGAAGTCCGGCTCGGAGGTGGCATGGGTGCGCACCCCATACGGCGTCCAGAGGTCCTCTCGGAACAGTCGGGCGACCACGGTTGGGACTCGTCGCGGCTCCACGGCCCCGCACAGCAAGAGGTGGCCGGGGTTCGAGGTCACCGCGCGACGCATCCGTTTCCTCCCGTCTAACGCCAATGCAAAGAATGCGCGGTCGTCCATCCAGAAGTCTTCGTTCAATCGACGCAGGAGACGGTCCGCCGCGGCATCGGCGGAGCTGGCGACCTCTGCATCACCGTCCGTTTCCACCAAGGAAGCGAACGCACGGTGGGCGGCGTAGGCGTATCCTTGGACCTCGACGATGGCGACCGGAGGCTCGATGCCCAGGTGATTCTCCGAGCCGTCTTTCCAGCCTTGATGGAACAGCCCTTGTGGATTCTTCCGCTCATATTCGACGAATCCATCGCCGTCGATGTCGCCGTGGGCCCCAATCCAGCGATGCGCCGCAACAAGGGCCGGCCAAAGGTCGGTGATGAGTCGTGCATCATCCGTCCTGCGCGCGTACTCCGAGGCGACGATGAGGAACAAGAGCGTCGAGTCGACGCTCCCGTAGTAGGGGAACTCCCACTCGGGCAATTCGGCCCTGGATCCCGCATCGAAGCGATGCTCGTGCAAGATCTTCCCGGGTTGCTCCTCCGACTTCATGTTCACGGTTCGTCCCTGGAAGCTCGCGAGGACGCGCAGAGTTGCGGCCGCGATCGACGGGTCGAAGGAGAGGCTCTGCCAGGCGGAGATCAGAGAGTCGCGACCGAACAACGTCGCATACCGGGGCGCGCCTGCCCGAAGATAGCCATCGGCCGACCTGAGTCGATCCAGGTCCTCGTGCAATCGCGCACGAACCGAGTTCGCGTCCACCGCACCGCCGACCGCTACCGGATCGCGTGTCCCGAACCGCGTTCGAACAGGTGAATCCGATCCGGAGGGAAGTGCAGCTCCACCTTCGAGCCCGTATCGCCCGCGAAGGTCGCCCCCACGACGGCCTTCAGGAGCGTCTCTCCGACTTTCAGGTCGAGGATCGTCGAGTCTCCGAGCGGTTCGGTGGTGTAAATCTCCGCAGGGACGGACGTCGACGGGAAACGGTAGACGACCACCCCGTCCGCCTCGGTAGGCGGTGTCGGATTTACCCGAAGGTCTTGTGGACGGATCCCGAGGACGAGCTTCTCCGATGCGGTCCGTTTGAGCGGTTCCAAGAATCGGTCGGGGACCGGGATGCGGAAGCTCCCCGCATCGAGGACATTTCCGTCGGCCAAGTCGCAGTCGACGAGGTCGATCGGTGGGCTCCCGACGAAGCTTGCGGTGAACGAGTTCGTCGGACGATTGTACAGGGTCTGGGGGGCGTCGTACTGCTGGAGCACGCCCTTGTGGAGGAGCGCGACCCGGTCGGCCATGGTCATCGCTTCGACCTGGTCGTGGGTCACGTAAATCGTCGTTACCCCGAGGACCTTCTGCAGTTTTTTCAACTCCGCCCGCATGTGGACCCGGAGTTGGGCGTCGAGATTGCTCAGCGGCTCGTCCATGAGGAAGACCTGCGGCTCGCGGACGATTGCGCGGCCGACCGCGACCCGCTGCCGCTGGCCTCCACTGAGCTGGCTGGGCTTGCGCCCGAGGAGGGTCTCGATCTGGAGGAGCTTGGCGACCCGGTTCACGGACGCGATGATCTCGCGTTCCGCGACCTTCGCGTTCTCGAGCGGGAAGGCCATGTTCTGGTAGACCGTCATGTGCGGATACAAGGCGTAGCTCTGGAACACCATCGCGACGTTGCGGTCCTTCGGATCGAGATCGTTCACGAGGCGGTCCCCGATGTAGATCTCGCCTTCGTCCGCCGACTCGAGTCCTGCGACGCACCGCAAGGTCGTCGTCTTGCCGCATCCGCTCGGTCCGAGAAGGACGACGAACTCCTTGTCCTGGACCTCGAGGTCGAGTCCCGTGACCGCGGGCGCGCCGTCGTACGCTTTCGAGAGCCCTTGCAACTTGACGCGGGCCAAGGAGACGTTGGACGGGGAAGAACGGATAAATAATCTTCGCTTACGGGTCCTTGTCGCGGTCGGAGCGTACCGATTTCCATGGAAGAGGTTCGCGTCGCGGAGAAACGTCTGTCCGACTACCGCGCGATCATCGGAGGGCCCGCGTTCGCGGAGATCCTCGCGCTGGCGAGCAAGCTGAAAGGAAAACGGGTCGCCCACGTCAATGCGACCGGATACGGCGGGGGCGTCGCCGAACTGCTCCACAGCCTCGTCCCCCTGCAGCGGGATGTCGGCCTCGATGTGCACTGGTTCGTCCTCGACGGTTCGAACGCGTTCTTCACGGCGACGAAGACGATGCACAACGAGCTCCAGGGCTCCGACGTGGGCCTGACGCCGGACATGGAGGCCACGTATCGCCATTTCAACGAGCTGAACGCCGCGGGTTTCAAGGACGAGTACGACTACGTCATCATCCACGATCCCCAACCGGCTCCGTTCGCGAACCTGTGCGAACGGAAGGGGAAGTGGATTTGGCGCTGCCACATCGACCTGACCTCCCCGAACCCGTCCGTGCTGCGGCTCCTCGCGCCTCACCTGGAAGCCTACGACGCCGCCGTCTTCAGCGCCCGCGAGTACGCCCCGCCGACGGTGCAATTCCCGCGGATCTACGTGAATCCGCCGGCAATCGACCCGACGAGCCCGAAGAACCGCCACGTGTACCGGGAGGAGCTGGAGACGATCTTGCCTCGCTTCGAGGTCGATTTCGACCGTCCCGTCATCACCCAGGTCGGCCGCTTCGATCCGTGGAAAGATCCGCTCGGCGTCATCGATGCGTATCGGCTCGTAAAGAAGAAGATTCCGAAGGTGCAGCTCTTGTTGGTCGCCTCGATGGCCCGGGACGATCCCGAGGGGTGGTTGTGGTTCGAGCGCTCGGCCCGGCACGCGGGCGATGATCCGGACATCCACTTCCTGACCGACCTCCGTGGCGTCGGTGCGCTCGAGGTGAACGTCCTTCAGAGGCAGACCGACGTGTCGATCGCAAAGTCGCTCCGCGAAGGATTCGGTCTCATCGTGAGCGAGTCCCTGTGGAAGAGCGTCCCCGT
>VBLZ01000181.1 GCA_005878515.1 Methanobacteriota archaeon
ACAAGAAGGTCATCGAAGACATCCTCGATGACACCCGGCGCGACAAGGAAACGCGGGTCGCACGGGACAGCTTGACGGAGCTCCGGGCGAAGGTCGAGGCCCACGCAAAGTTCGGCGCGGACGTCCGGACGGCCTCGGAAATCCTCGCGCGGGCGGAGGCGATGATCGACGCCGGAGAACTCCATGAGGTCGGCGGATACGCGAAGCGGATCTCCGA
This sequence comes from Methanobacteriota archaeon, assembly GCA_005878515.1. Taxonomy (GTDB): domain Archaea; phylum Thermoplasmatota; class Thermoplasmata; order RBG-16-68-12; family RBG-16-68-12; genus RBG-16-68-12. Next base: position 218 of record VBLZ01000181.1, read on the forward strand.
AGAAGTCGACCTGGCTCGGAGGACGCATCTGGGGTCCGTCGTGGGGTCGTTCTCGCCGATGATCGAGGAAGGCGTGTCCCTCGGCCTCCATGAGGAGGAACTCGACGAATACCGCGCGCACGCCGAGGATGCGGCCGCGGCGGACGATCTCGAGGAAGTGTACCGGCTCAAGGGCGACTTGCAGGAGCGACTCCTCGACGCGAAGCGCCATCAAATCGTCAAGAGGTCGATGAACGAGATCCAGAGCCTCCAGGAGCTCGTCACGCAGTCGGAGCGCCTCGGAGTCCCGGCGGGGGCCGCGCGGACCCACTTGGAGGGAGCCCGGAAGGCGATCGAGGACGGCAACGTCGACGGCTTCGAGCGTGGGCTCACCGATGCCCGCGCATCCCTGGAGGAGTCGCGCAAGTCCCACTTCCTCGAAAAGTATGAGACCCGGGTCCACGCCGTCTCGACGATGATGGCGAACGCGAAACGCCTCGGGGCGGAGCTGGGCGATGCGGCGGGCTCACTCGAGCAGGCGGAAGCGGCGCTCCGCGCGGGCGACATCGCGATGGCGGACATCCTGATCAAACAGGCCGAGGTCTCTGTCGGAATCCAGATCCAGAATTTCATCAAGAACAAGTACCCGAACCTGGCGCTGCGCCTACCGTCCTCGGGCCTCCAGGCTGGGGAGTGGAACCAGTACGTCGTCGAGGTCGAGAACCGCGGGAAACTCCCGGCGCGGAACGTCCAGATCGAGTTCTCCGGGGACCTCGAGACGAAGGGCGTCGCCCCGATCGCGGAGATCGGCGTAGGCGAGGTCGTCCCCGTGCGGGTCGGCGTGCGGCCGAAAGGCACAGGCTCGGTCCCCGTCGCGGTCGGAATCACGTACAAGCGGATGTTCGACGAGAACCGTTACGAGGTCCGCGACACGAAGGAGATCAAGGTCGAACCGGAGTCGACGTACCTCGTCGAGGACGTCTTCCTGATCCATTCCGACGGACGGCTCATCGCGCACCACAGCCGCAAGTTCCGCGAGGAGATCGACGAGGACATCTTCTCCGGCATGCTCACGGTCGTGCAAGACTTCGTGAAAGACTCGTTCAAGACGCGCACGCGCGTCGGCATGAAACGCCTCGACTTCGGGGACTCCAAGATCCTGATCGAGCGCTCGCCCCACACGTTCCTCGCCACGGTCGTGGTCGGCCAGGAGCCGAAGTTGCTCCCGCTGTACATGCTTCAGGTCCTGAAGGAGGTCGAGGACCGATACGGGAACGTCCTCGAGAAGTGGACGGGCCTTCTGCACCAGCTCGAAGGCGTCGACGAGCTGATCGAGAAGCTGGTCTTCGTCGCGAAGGACCCGAACGCCGACCTGGGCGCCCTCGCGGAGAGCCCCGTCACCTTGACGGCGATGGCGATCGACGCGCTCGGCACGGCCCAGGCGACCGAGGCGAACGAACTCCTCGCGAAGGCGCAGTCGACCCTGGAGACGGACATCCAGCTCGCATGGCAGTTCATCGAACAGGCGAGAACGCAAGCGGACCTGGTCAAGACCCAACTGCGGGACCGGATGGGCGAGATCCTGACGGCGGCCCGCGACACGGTCAGCGAGATGAAGTCGATCGGCGCGGACACGAGCCAAGCGGAGCTCCTCCTGAGGGAGGCGGAAGAAGCGTACGGCGAAGGCAAGTACCAGCGCGTCCGGGAGATCCAGCAAGGCCTCCACGAATCCCTCGAACGGCAGAAGGGCGAGATCGCCGCCAAGAAGGTCGAGGTCGAGCTCGCGTCCCTGATCAACGACATCTCGATCGCGAAGAGCCAGAACCTGGACGTCCGCGAGGCGGAGTCGTACCTTACGAAGATCGAGGGTGCGATCCAGAAGAAGAACCCGCGGCAGATGGACGAGTACCTGCGGCGGGCGAAGGAATCGCTCTCCCGTCAGCGCCGGCGGACCGTCCTCGACCGGGCGCGGGCCGACATGGAGCGGATTCGGAACATCGTGGCGCAGGCAAACTCCGTCCACGCGGACCTCTCCGACGTCGAGGCGCTGTTGCAGAAGGCGGAAGAGGCGATGCGCCTCGAAGACCTGAAGGGGGCCGAGTCCCTCATCGAGCGGGCCGAGGTCACCTCGAAGGCGAAGGTGGAGGGACTCCTGAAGGACCGCTATCCGCGACTGTTCCTCGAGACGACGAACGCCGGGCTCCAGGCGAACCGTTGGAACCGGTTCGAGATGAACATCACGAACAAGGGGAACTGGCCGGCCGAGCACGTCACCCCGATCGTCAGCGGACCCGTCGAGGTCGTCGGACTCCGGACGGTCGAGAAGATCGAGCCGAACCAGAAGGTCTCCCTCGAGTTCGGCCTGAAGCCGAAGGAGGCCGGGACGATGGACTTCGATTTCGAGGTCCACTACACGCGGCCGCTCGACGACGGCAAGCATCAGACGACCGACACGGCGGTCGTCCGCGTCGAACCGGAGACCGGTTATCTGATCGACGACGGCCTCCTGTTCCATTCGACGGGCGCCTTGGTGTGCCATGAGACCCGGACGTACGTGCCCCCGGAGGAGACGTCCCGCGCGGCGAACCTCGAGGCGAAGGTCAAGGAGTTCGTGAACCGGGCGTTCCCGAACGGTGGGAAGAGCATCCAGACGGCCTCGTTCGGCGGGACGACCGTCCTCGCGGCGCGCGGTCCCCAGGCCTTCCTGGCCGTCACGTTGCGCGGGAAGGAACCCGCGATCCTCCCGCTCTACGTGATGCAGGTCCTCAAAGACATCCACGACGCGTACGGACCGCGGCTCGAGGAGTGGAGCGGCGACCCCGCGGAGCTGCCCGGCATCCGCGACGCCGTGCGGAAGATCCTCTTCGCGACCGACGTCGAAGGCGTGTCACTCGGCCCGCTCGAAGACAGCCCGGTCAGCAAGATCCCGATGCTCATGGAGCGGGGCCTGCTCGCGGGAGAAGGGCAGGCGGACTTCCTGACGTGGGCTCGGACGACGATCGAGCGCGAAGGCTACGGACAGGGCATGGTCGTCCTCCGTCAGATCTCCGATGCCACCGTGGGCCCGACCGAGGAGATCTCCCGTCAGATTCGACAAACGATCATCGCGTCGAAGGAGGCGGGCACCCTCCAGATCTCGGATGAGCAGGTGAACGCGTACGTCGAATTCCTCCGGCTCACCCTCGAGGCGGCCTTCCAGGCGAAGCATCGTGCGGGGCTCGAACGGTATTGGCCGGTTTCACGCATTGCGGTCAAGACGGCGGAACAGATCGGCTACGATGCCGTCAGCGCGTTCCGCAAGGTCATCGTCGGCCAGATCGGAGCGAAGGAGCTCGACCTCGTCGCGCCGAGCGACATGTGGCGCGGCATGAAGATCGATGTCCAGGTCCACATGGACTCGGTCAGCGCGGCGTACAAGCTCTGGGCGCGGAAGATCGAGATCCTGCTGCGCTCGCAGGATGCATGGAAGATCAAGGCGGGCCTGGACCGCGGGGAGTACGCCGTCGGAATCGAAGGCCAGAGAGTCCGGATCGATCCGTCGATGGTGTCGTTCGTGGAGTCGATTCCGGAGTACGTCGTCGAAGAGCCGTTCGAGGGCGGCGTCGTCTACCTCGATACGCGCATGTCGAAGGAACTGATCGCGGAAGGGTACGCCAAGGAAATCGCGAACCTGGTCCGTGAGGCCCGGAAGGACATGCGTCTCGCCGATGACCGGATTGTCGAAATCGAGCTCGTCGCCGGCAAGCCGTTCCGCGCGATGCTGCAACCGTGGAAGGACATGATCCTGCGGGACTCCAACGCACTCGACCTGCAATTCGTCACGGAGCCGGACGCGAACTCATACGTCATCGAGGCGGGCTTGGGAGACGAGACGTTCCTCCTTGGCGTCCGAGCCGCGGAGATGTAATCCCGACGCGTCGATCTCGCGGAAGAGGTGCAAGAGCGCACGGGGATTCGTCGGAGCCCCTCGAGAGCGCTCCGAGGCGTCCCGCCGAGTCTCAAAACGGAATCGGTTCGATCTTCACCTCCGGTTCGGACTGTTGCGCGCCCGGAAGGTCCGGCGCACGTGGTAGAACGCGAAGGTCGCTCCGGCCAACCCGACGGCGGCGACGAAGAACGCCACTCCGGGTGACGGTGCGGCGGGCGTCCCGGCGGGCGCGTAGAGGTATCGGCCACCGACGGCTTGACCGGCGTCGTTGATGTCGGAGGCCGCGCCGCTGCCACCATCTGGCGTCGGAAGGGCGGTCATCACGCCATCCTGCCACAGGAACCCGTGGATCTGATCGTCGGCCGAGATGCTGATCCCGACGACCTGCCCTGCATCGTTGATGGCGAATGCCGTCGTGGACCGACCGCCTAGGCTCCCGAGGTCCCGGACACCGCCGTCTGCCCATAGGACGGCGTGGGTGATGCCGTCAGCGCCGGTGCTGCTGCCGACGATCTGGCCGGCGTCGTTGATGTCCCAGGCGACGCTGAACTGGTAGCCAGGAAGACCTCCGAGATCGGCCATCGTCCCGTCCTGCCAGAGGAACGCGTGCATGAAACCGTCCGACGCGAGACTGCTGCCCACGACCTGGCCGGCGTCGTTGATGCCGTACGCAGAGCCGGAACGGCCGGCGAGCGTGCCGAGGTCTTCCATCCGCCCGTCTTGCCAGAGTACCGCGTGACACGGGGGCGAAGGAGAGGTCGGGAATCCGCAGCCCACGGCCTGCCCGTGACCGTTGACCGCGAACGCGACGCCCGGACCGAGATCCGTCATGACTCCGGTTTGCCAGAGGAACGCATGCATCACGTGGGAGGCATCCTCGCTCTCGCCGACCACGAGGCCCGTGTCGCTGATTCCGTGCGCCGTGCCGCGGCTGCCGCCGAGCGTCCCGAGGTTCGTCATGACGCCGTCGTCCCACAGGAAGGGGCGAGACTGCGCCTCGCCGTCGCCGCTCGTGCCAACGATCCGCCCCGCCGCGTTGATGCCAAATCCCTCGCTCAGGGTGTAGCCGGGGAGCGTCCCCAGGTCACGCACCGTGATCGAGGCCGATACATGAGGGACCAACGCCAAGGTCGCGATCGCCAACACGAAGAGTGCCGTCGCCGAGGTTCTTCCCATCCGCGACATGCCGCCGGAGACCGAATCAATCGCATGATAAGTCGACGGTTCGGTTGTGTTCGAAAGGAAACAGTACACGTCAGACGCAGTGAAAGCCAACCGGCAAAGGGAGGTTCCATCACGTCGCGTTGAGCCTAGGCTCGGTCCTGGGCCGCCAAATGGACCGGGACGCCGGGCGTCCGCCGTCCGCGAAGAGTGTGCCCCCCTCCCCGAACGTGAGTTCTCTTCAAGCAAACGCTTTAGAATCGCCCGCGCTCTGCCGAGCGGATGGGCATCAACCTCGCGGACATCGTCACGTCCGAACCTCGGACGCTGGAGGATTTCTCAGGCAAAGTCCTCGCGATCGACGCGTTCAACACGTTGTATCAATTCCTCGCCATCATCCGCCAGCCGGACGGGACGCCCCTGATGGACCACGAGGGCCGCGTGACGTCGCATCTGTCCGGGATCATCTATCGGGCCTCGAATTTCGTCGCCGCGGGAATCAAGCCCGCGTTCGTCTTCGACGGAGAACCGCCGCGGCTCAAGGCGCGCACGATCGTAGCCCGCGGTGAAATCAAACGCCGCGCGGAGCGGGAGTGGCGGGAGGCCGTCGAGATCGGAGATCTCGCGACGGCGCGCACGAAGGCAATGCAAACCTCGCGGCTCACGGGAGAAATGGTCGACCAGTCGAAGCGGCTCCTGGACCTGCTCGGCATTCCTTGGATCCAGGCGCCCGCGGAAGGGGAGGCGCAAGCGAGCGCGATGGCCCGGATAGGCGTCGCGTACGCAGCCGCCTCGCAAGACTTCGACTCCCTATTGTTCGGCTCGCCGCGGCTCGTGAAGAACCTCGCGATTACTGGCCGGCGGAAGCTGCCGAGGAAGGAGGTCTACGTCGACGTCCAACCGGAGGAGATCTCGCTGGAGGCCACGTTGGCGAACCTCGGCATCACGCGCGAGCAGCTCGTCGACATGGGCCTGTTGATCGGCACGGACTTCAACGAAGGGGTCAAGGGGATCGGGCCGAAGAAGGCCCTGGCGCTCATCAAGAAACACGGGTCCCTCGAGCCGGCCCTCGAGGAACTCCACGTCGACATTGAATCGAAGGACGAGGTGCGGGAAATCTTCCTGAAACCGAACGTCCTTCCGACCGTCGAACTGCGATTCCGCGATCCGGATGCCGACGGGGTGCGCCACATGCTCTGCGACGAACACGACTTCTCGCCGGATCGAATCAACGCGGCGCTCGAGAAGTTCGGAAGCGCTCGGGCGGAGCAGAAACAACGCTCCCTCGACTCCTGGTAGGCACGGTCCGAGAACTGGGTCGGAAAGGCTATAACCGGACCTCGATTTCCCCGGCCAATGCCGCTGGATTTCGTGCCCTCGGTCCTCGTCAGCACGGTCCTCACGGGGGCCCTGAGCGCGCTCGCGTACCGACGCGACGTACTCACGTGGGACGGCAGCCTGGCGGCGTTCGTCGTCGGCATGGTCATCGGGATCTTCGGCGACGTGACGTGGCTGTTCCTCCTGCTGTTTTTCCTGCTCTCGAGCTTCCTCGCGACGCGGTACCGGTTCGCCTTGAAGGAGGCGTTGGGCGTCCAGGAGGGCATCCGAGGCGAACGGAAGTCGACAAACGTGCTCGCGAACGGATTCGCCCCCATGGCGGTCGCGGCGATCTCCCTCACGATGCCCGCAGGTTTCCCGAAGATCATCAGCGGCGTCATCTTCCTCTCCGCCCTGTCCGTCGCGGGCGCGGACACCCTCGCGAGCGAGATCGGGGTGCTCTCACGGAAGACGGTCCTCATTACGACGG
>VBLZ01000182.1 GCA_005878515.1 Methanobacteriota archaeon
TCATATCTCGACTTCTCGATGTACGCCTCGGCCAGGTCTTGGTACGCGGGAAAGAAGCTCTCGTCGATTTTGAACATCTTTTCGCACGCCTCGAGCGATTTGTCGAACTGATTCGCGCAGTTGAAGATGACGGCCGCGCAGTCGTTGACCTCGAGGGCAAGGGGGTTGAGAGACCTCGCCCGGCCGATTTCCGCGATGGCTTCGTCGAGCCTTCCCGTACACGCGAGGTGCGCTCCGTATGAGTTGCACACCCGCCCGTAGTTCGGGTTGAGCTCGAGGGCACGCCTGAATTCCTCCTCGGCGGCCCTTTGGTCGTAGTAATAGGATTCCATGACGGCTGCCAATGTCGCGTGAGGTTCCGCCAACGAATCGTCGAGGCTGAGTGCCCTTTGTGCGAAGTCCTGCGCTTTGGGGAAACTCTCGTTGGGCGGAAGGTAGCCCTCCTCGCCCATCCGTTCATAGCACTCTGCGATCCCCTCGTAGGCGAGGGCGAAGCGCGGGTCTTCCGCGATCGCGTTCTCGAAGTATCGGAGCGCTCTCTTGTAACCTTCCTCGGTCCTCTCCGATCGGTAGTGGAGCCCTTTGAGGTAGAGGCTGTACGCCTCCATGTTGGCCGTCGCTCTTCTCTCGATTCTCTGCCTTTCGTCCACGAGGAGGTGAACCTGCAGGGCTTCGGCCACCTTGTTGGCGATGTCGCCTTGAATCGCGAAGATGTCCGCGAGTTCCCGGTCGTAGCTTTGGGACCAGAGCTGTTCGTCCCTCTCGACGTCGATCAATTCGATCGTGATTCGCAGTCGGTTCCCCGCTTTCCGGACGCTCCCCTCGAGAATGGACCCGACGCCCAGCTCGCTCGCAATCTCGCTGACGGACTTCTTGCTCCCTTTGTACCTCATGGCGGACGTGCGCGAAGTCGTCCGCAGGTCGCCGATCTTGGAAACGGCGGAAATGAGTTCCTCCGTCATCCCGTCCGCAAAGTACTCGTCGCCAGGGTCAGGGCTGATGCTCGAAAGGGGCAAGACGGCGATGCGAAGCCTCGCATTCGGGACGAACCGCTTGCCCAAATCTTGAGGGACCTGGGCCATCTGTACGGTGAGGTATCGGTTGACAAGGGCGCCATGGTCCTGTTGCGTTCGGATCCAGAACTCCTTGTTCTCGGGGTCGCCCGGGTCGAACAGGTCGTCGTACCTGATCCGGTCCTCGCCTTGAGGTATTCGTCTCGCGCAACTGATCGCAAAATCCCTCAGTTGCCTCGCGCTTTCGAGCTGCGCGTTGGCTGTGGCATAGAACACCGCCATCTTCTCCACCTCGCGAATCAACCGCCCCCGCTCCGCTGCCGCGTGAAGGAGCTGAACGAGGGTTACTAACGTCCTGTCTCCTTCGGTGAGGGACGGAACCGCGAGGCGGTGATCCGCGGGAATTCGGCTGAGCAGGTCGGCCCCTTTCGGGCGCTGCTGGATCGCCGTGGTCATCTCTTCGAGGCTCCGCCCCGAGCTCCCCGCCAGGATGAAACACACGCGTTTTCGACGACCTTCTGGCGGTTCCAGATGCCGCAGGAGCAGTTCGTAGGGCCAACTTTCTTCCGCCTTCGAGTCGGCTTCATCAACGAGGCACAAGGTGTGTTGTGGAGTGGATTCGAGGATGTCCAACGAGGCGCGGAACCTGCCTTCGTTGGATTCGGCGAGGTTTAGCTCGACGTAGGCCGGCGCACCCATGGAACGAGCGAGCTCTTGAACGAGGAATGTCTTCCCGGATCCCGGAGGACCCCAGATAAGGTAGTTCTCCTTGCTGCCGAGAGGGCCGTCGAGCCCAGCCATGACTTTCCTCCGAAAGTCCTTAAGCGCATGCCGCGTCTTCTCGTCAAACCTGACGTAGTTGCCGACGACCTCGAACCTTGCGAGGTCGATGTGGTCCAGGTTCAACAGGACGGGGTCGGCCAAGTCTTCTTCACCCATTCGCTAACTTCGGAAAGCGCCGGTCTTTGGGATGCACGATCGGAAACCATCCTGGATTTTCGGCTTTCATGCAATCTTGCCAGATGTTTTATCCGTTATTTGAGGAGATGCCAGCGGTCCCCGTTGCTTGAGGCGGCACATTCCATTCGAGTGCCTTCCGTCCACGATAGCTCATTCCTTCAATTACTCGGGAGAAGTAGCGGACCCGGAGGGATTCGAACCCTCGACAGCCGGATTAGAAATCCGGTGCCCTATCCGTGCTAGGCGACGGGTCCGGCTCGGGCACAGAGCGGCGTCCTAATAAACCATCGACGTGAGCCTTCCGAGAACGCCCCGATCGATCGAATCCGCGAGCTCTCAGCGTTCCGCGAATCCTGGAAGGCCTCCGAGCGTCCCGGCGGCTCGCACGCCGTTCACGGCGGCCCGCGCCACTTCTCTCACCGTGACATGATGCAGGACGTCGAATGCCCTGTGATCAATGGTCGTTCCTTTCTTCGATCGCGTTGCGAACCCGAGGATCGTGTCCCCGTCGGTGGACATGTGCGCCGGCCGCACTGCGAGGGCGATTCCGTCGTGGGCCAGTTCGACCAGTCGGGCGAGCTGCTCGTGATCCAGCGGCGCATCCGTTCCCACCACGCCGATCGTCGTCCCAGATCGCGTCTTCGAACGTTTCAGGTATTCATTGGCGAGATCGTCCATCTCCCAAAATCCGGTCCCATCTCCGCGAAGGGTCCCGCCGATCGTGCGGTTCTCAAATGGGTCGTAGACATTCCCCACGCAATTCGTCACCACGATCGCGCCCACCGTCCACGGGCCGATTCGGGCTGCGCTGCTCCCGACTCCCCCTTTCGTCCCGCCCGACGGCCCGAAGAACGGCCCGACGGTGGCGCCGGTCCCCGCGCCGACGTTTCCCTGGGCAATCGTCTTAGTCGAGGCATCGACGCATGCTTCGTATCCGAGGTCCGAGTAGTCGAACCCTTCCGTTTCCGCGAACTCGAGGTCGTAGATGTTGGTCCCCATGATGGCGGGCATCGTCCCGCCGCCCTTGCGGGAAGCGAGTCGGTGCTCGAGAAGAAACCGGCGGATTCCCCGCACCGCGTCGAAGCCGTACACGTCGCCCCCGGTGAGGAGCAGCGCGTGGCGGTCGATGAACGTCTTTCCGAGGTCCGAGGCCGCTGTGTCGTAGGTCCCGGGCCAGCCGCCGCGGGCGTCGGCGAAGGCCATGGCGGGTGGCTCGAGGAGGACCACCGTCGTGCCAGTCCGCCGCTCGAGATTTTGCGCGTGGCCGACGCGCACGCCTCGGATCGCGGTGAGCGTCGAGTTCGCGGCGATAGCCTCCACCCGGAACTTCGAAGGGACTGCCGGGGGCATATTTAACGGATATGCGAGGCTTGGGCGGACCCTACCCGGGGAAGTCTGCAACCGAGAACGAAACCTCGTGTGCCGCGAGCTCCGGCACGACTAGATCCGGGGAGAGTTCCTCCGGGGCGAGGACCCCGGCGCGCGGGAGTCGTTTCGTGTGGATCATCATGACGGCCGCTGCCGACGCGGCGGCGGTCAGGAAACGCTCTGCGGTCGTACCTCGGCGGCGGTTCGCCTCTCGATGTTCCATCGTGAGCGACGCCCGCACGGCGGCATTCGTGCCGTCGCCTTTGGTGCCGTGCACCTCGACCACGATTCCCAGGGCTCCGGGAAGCGGGCCAATCAGCGTCGACGGTTCGGGGATCGCGGCCATGAACGCATCGCGGAAGGGGATTTGCGTCACGCCGACCTTCACCTTGTGGTCCGGCCTCAGGAGGCCCAGCGCGTCGAATGCGTGGATCGCGCGCTCGAGTTCCGGGTTGATGTCGTGCTTGTAGTCGACCCATCCGACGGGCTTGCCGAGGTGGGCGGGCAAGGTCAGGACCTCCTCGTGCCAGAACCAGTGGACGCGTCGCTTCCCGATCGGCGGCGGGAACTCGTAGTCCTCCTCGCCGCTGGCGGGTTCCTCTTCGCGGATGTCCTTCCCGTCCCAGACGATCGGATTCGACAGGGCTGCGCTGATGAACACTTCTCGCGAGTAGAGCGGGAACCCGTCCGTCGCCTTCTCGCCCGTGGCCGCTTTGCGAATCAAAATCCGATCGATCTTGCTGAAACGGTCCGCGGCGACCCGCGCCATGACGTTGGAAATCCCGGGGTCCGACCCCATCGAAACAATCGCGCTGATTCCGCGATCCCGCCAACGCGAGTCCAAGCCGAGCTGCTCCAGGACGCCGCGCTTCTCTCCGGCCACGGGAGGGCTGTACCCCGCGCTATCGACGTAGCCGCATCCCGCCGCGAAGCACGCGTCCATCACGCGGAGATTGTGCTCCGGTAACGTCGCATTCACGGCGACGTCCACGCCCCCGAGGATCCGGCGCAAGGCGTTCCCGTCCGTCACGTCCGCCTCGAGCGCAGTCAACGATGCGGTCTTGCCGAGGGATTGCAGGGCCCGGGAGCGGTCCCCGCGCTTGTCGACGATGACGATCTCATCCACGCGGCGGTCGGCCGCGAGTTCGAGGGTGATGATCCTGCCGAGTCCGCCCGTCCCGAGGACCGCGGCCTTCACGCGCGCGTCGAAGCGGCTGGAGCGCCTTAGAGGTTTCGACGCGATTTCTCGCCGGTTACCTTCCGTCCCCCTTGGCTCACTTCGGGGTCGTCGGCGGTGCGGGTGCGATTCGCTCGCGGCCGGCGTAGACGTTGAATCGTTCCCCGCGGGCGAAGCCCACCAGGGTCATGCCGAATTCGTCCGCCAGGGTCACCGCGAGACTGGACGGAGCGCCCACCGCCACGACTATTGGAATGCCGGCCACCGCCGCTTTCTGCATGATCTCGAAACTCGACCGTCCGCTCACCCCGAGGATGTGATTGGAGAGAGGCACCCGGCCCGCGAGAAAGGCCTCTCCGATGACCTTGTCGGCCGCGTTGTGTCTCCCGACGTCCTCGCGCAGACTCTGGAGGTTCCCGCGGGCATCGAAGAGGCCGGCGGCATGCAGGCCTCCCGTCTCGGAGAAGAGCGCTTGTTCTTCCCGAAGCCGCTCCGGAATCGACCGAACTACGTCGGAATTGATTCGCGGACGTTCCTTCGGGATCGAATGCCGGGCCGCGACGCGAACCGCCTCGAGGGATGTCTTCCCGCACACCCCGCACGAGGACGTCATGTAGAAATGGCGGCTCAAGCGGTCCGCGCGAAACGCAACCTCCGGGCGCAAGACCGCGCTCACGATGTTGTACTCTTGGACGACTCCCGGGTCGGTGCAATACTCGATTCGAACGATGTCGCGCTTGCGGGCCACGATTCCCTCCGTGAGGAGGAACCCCGCCGCGAGTTCGAAATCGTGACCGGGGGTTCGCATCGTGACCGACAGGGACGTCGTCGCGCGATCACCGGTCGCTCCCGTCTCGACTCGGATTTCCATCGGCTCCTCCGCTGCGAGAACGTCGGTCTCGTCCGAGGAGCCCTCGCCTCGAACCTTCCAAACCGTCGCGCGTGTCGTCGGACCCGGGCGCTTCACGCACTCACCCGCGCTGCCGGTGCCGCTTCGATTCGCACGAGGGCGTTGTAGTCGGGCATCTCGCACTGCGGATCGACGATCCCGCGACGGATCAAGACGTTGCCTTCCGGCCAGTACATCTGCACGTTCCGCGGCCGGATCGGCGCGATGTGCACGTGCCCCCGATACGAGCCAAGGTCGTTCGAGATGAGGACCTCGTCGTCGTCGGTCACGCCCAACGCCTTCGCGTCCTCTGCGGACATGAGGACGTCGCTGCGACGCGCGCCGAGCAGGAAGTCGACCTCCCCATGGATCATCGAGTTGAACTGCTTCCCGCGGCGCGTGCTGAGCAGGAATTGTCCGGGCGGGATGTCCGCGTCGGGCAAGTTGACGATTGAGAAGCGCGCTCGTCCGTCGGGCATCGGGAAGGTCCCGCCCTCGCAGAGTCGCGGACCGCCATACTGGAACGCATCTCCTTTTGCCCGGAGCTTCTCGATTCCTTCGTACGTCGGGATGGCCTTCGCGATTTCCTTGCGGATCGCCGGGGCGTCTTCGAAGTGGATCAGATGCGCGGAGTCGGGGAGCGCTCGCTCGGCGAGGTCCATGAAGATTTCCCACTCCGCCCGGCTCTCGCCGATCCGACGACCCGGGATCTCCGGGGAGAAGTAGACCCGTCGTTCCGTCGACGTCTCCGTGCCCCCGCCGCGCTGCTCGTACCGAGTCTGGGCGGGGAACAGCAGGACCGTTTCGGCCGGATCGACGAGCATCTGACTCGTGAGGACGAGATCCTGGTGGATCCGCAGCGGGATGCGTCCGAGGGCGGCGCGCACATAGTCCGGTTCCGGGAGCGTCTCGAGGAAGTTGCCGCCCGCGAGATAGAGGACGTCGAGGCGGCGTTCGTGGGCCGCGTCGATCATCCCGACCGCCGTCATGCCGGCCATCGTCGGAGGTCGGAAGCCCCACAGCTTCGCGAAGCGATCCGCGCTCTCATCGTCAACGGGGAAGCCGAGGCCGTACGCCGCGGGCTGCGCTCCCATCTCGGAGCCCCCCTGGACGCCGCTATGGCCTCGGATCGGCATCAGGCCGCACTTCGCTCGTCCGACGATTCCGCGCGCGAGCCCGAGGTTCACGATCGCCTTGACGTTGTCGACCCCGAACCGATGGTGGGTGATGCCCATGCTCCAGACGAAGATCGCGGTTTTGGCCTCGTGGTACGTCCGAGCGAAGTCGAGCATCCGATCCTTCGAGACGCCCGCTTGCCGTTCGAGCTCCTCCCAGGTTTGCGACAAGACCTCCACGCGGACCGGATAGAAGCCCGTCGTGTGTTTCTCGATGAAGTCTTCGTCGATCCAGCGGTTTTCGATGAGGTGCCTCAGGACGCCATTGATGAATGCGATGTCGCCTCCCGTGTGGATGGTGAAGAACTCGTCCGCGAAGCGGGTGCCGAACAGCGCGCTTCCCGGTACAGAGGGGACCCAGTACCGTTCAAGCCCAGGCTCGCGCATCGGATTCACGACGGCGACCTTCGTGCCCTGTTTCTTCGCGTAATACAGATACTTCGTCGTCACGGGCTGGTTGTTCGGGACGTCGGATCCGAAGAACACGATCAGGTCGCTCCCGATCCAATCGGAGTACGAACAGGTGGAGGCCGCGACGCCGATAGTTTCCTTCAGACCCGTCGTACTCGGCGAATGACACGGCCGGCTGGAATTGTCGATGTGGTTCGTGCCGAGGAAGCGCGCCGCTTTGTTGGCGACGTAGTACGATTCGTTCGTCATCCCGCGGGATGTGATGAAGAACGCGAGCCGGTCCGGGCTCGTGGCTCGGATCTGTTGAGCCGCAAATTGAAACGCGTCGTCCCAGGAGATCCGACGGAACCCGCGGTCCCCTCGATGACGGATCATCGGGTACGGCAGCCGGCCGAGCTCCCGAAGCTCCCTCGAGGATTTCGAACGTAACTCCTTCACATCCTCGAGACGCCGGACGCGCAGGGGTCCCATCGTGTTCAGCGGGAGGAGATCGAGTCGAACGGTGCACAGATGGATGC
>VBLZ01000183.1 GCA_005878515.1 Methanobacteriota archaeon
TCGACTCCTGATCGCGCGCGTGCGCGCGCGTCCGGCGGTGCCCTGATAATCAAACGCCAAAACGAGTTTTTTGTCTGATAATCAAGCGCGATAGCTTAAATATCTCAGGGAATCATCGACGCCGCAGAACTGTGCGGGGTCGGTACCGTGGAGGGAAACACCAGCCCGGAAAATGACGGATTCCAAGGGACCTCGAAGCTGCTTTCGCCCCTCGAGGCGTCCCAGCTTCTGACCGACGAATACAGCGCCAAGATCCTTCTCGCCACCTACAAGCGGAAAATCAGTGCCCAAGAGATCAGCCAGCGGTACGGCATCCCGATCGCCGCATGCTACCGCAAGATCCGGATCCTCGAGGAGGTCGGGCTCATCCAATGCGTCGAGCGCATCCTCACCCAGAAGGGGAAGAGGAAGAACCTCTACACATCCTGCCTCCGGAACGCATACATCTTCTTCGAGAACGGCAAGCTCCGCGCCCGGTTCCAGCTCGCCACGGGCCAGGTCAAGGACTTCGGCGGAGACTGGAACGGCCTCGATCTGATGAAGCAGTGAGACCACCCTTCCGATCCTTCCCATCCCACCTTTTTCTGTTCCTCGCTTCAGGGCGGATGCCGGACCTGGGGCGTGAAATCGTTATCACCTATCGCACCGGAGAATCACGCCGTCGAGTTTCATAATCTCGGGGCGTCCTCCATCATCTTGCGGGACCGTGAAAATCCAGTTCCACAAGATCCTGTCGGAAGGCCGGAGTGTCCGGTACGACCCGGACCCGGACCCGGACGACGGCGTCTTGCACCTCAGCGTCATCGTGACCGAGGACGAAGTGCGACGCAATCGGGCGAAACGGACTTCGTGATCGCCTCCGAAAACGCGCGGGAACCCGTGTCATTCTTCTGGTGTAACACGCGCGCGCCCGCGTTTGGTCGGCGACGGATCGCCTTCGGTTAGCGATTTAATAGGCTCGGCGCGTTGCAGTCCCGCGATGGCCGGCACCGAGGCCCTGTACCAGCAGCTCACGATTCTGCTGGTCCTCGCGACGATGAGCCACTTCACGATCAAGCGGTTCCGGCAGCCGACGATCGTGGGCGAGATCGTGCTGGGGATTCTCCTCGGGCCGAGCGTGATCGGCTACTACTTCGACGTGACTCTGTTCGACCCGGCGCTCGTGGCGAGCTTCGCCAGTCTGGGAGCCATCTTCCTCTTGTTCGTGATCGGTTTGGAGACCGACTTTCGTACGATCTACACGCGCAAGAACATCCTGGTCGCCAGCGGCGGAGTGGCCCTGCCGCTCGTGTTCGGGTTCCTGGCCGCGTTCCTCCTGGTCCCCCCGAGCGACGTCGGCGTGAATGGGACGCAGTTCACGATGGCCCTTTTCGTTGGCGCGACGCTGACCGCCACGAGTACGGCCATCGCGGCAGCGGTGCTCCTGGATCTCGGCCTGATGCGGCAGCCGGTTGCGCAAACGATCATGGGGGCGGCTGTGGTCGACGACATCCTGAGTCTCATCATCCTCTCCCTGGTCGTCGGGACGAGCCGGGGACAGCTCGACCCCGCCTCGCTGGGCATCCTCGTTGGCACCGCCCTGGCGTTCCTCGGTGTCGGGATGGCCGTTGGTTTGTATTTCTTCCGGAAGGTGGTCGTTCGCATTCAGGTAGAGGGCATGAAGCTGGGACTCAAGCATGGCGGTTTCATCATCGCGATGGCCATCACCTTCCTGTACGCGTTCATCGCGGAGGTGGTCGGGCTTTCCGCGATCGTTGGCGCGTTCCTCGCCGGCAGCCTGTTCGGGGGCACCCCTCTCCGAGAGGACTTCACGGAGGGCGCGGGCTACCTCGGGGCTGTCTTCACACCCATCTTCTTCATCTCCCTCGGTCTGCAGGTGGACCTCCCGGCGGCGGGCGGAAGCTCCGGGCTGATCATCTTCGGCGTCGTCCTCACATTCATCGCGATTGTCACGAAGGTCATCGGCTGCGGGATTCCTGCCTGGCTTTCGAAGATGAGCCGCCATGAGTCTGCGGCCGTTGGGTGGGGCATGACCCCGCGGGGTGAGGTCGGGCTCATTGTCGCACTGTCGGCTCTAAACGCCGAGGTGATTCGCGACCCGCTTTTCTCCGTGATCGTAGTGGTGATGGTCCTCGTGTCCGTCCTCCCAGCACCCCTGTTCAAGCGCGCCCTCGCGAACGTGGACAAGGATCGCCGATCGGTGGAGCCTGCCGGGACGCCCGATCCTCCCTAGGCTCGCTCGACGAGCTTGCCC
The DNA here is from genome assembly GCA_005878515.1 of Methanobacteriota archaeon. GTDB lineage: Archaea > Thermoplasmatota > Thermoplasmata > RBG-16-68-12 > RBG-16-68-12 > RBG-16-68-12. Next base: position 2,255 of record VBLZ01000183.1, read on the forward strand.
CGGACCACATCGACCTTGAGCAGCGTCTTGATCCGGATCCCGAGTTCCTTCTCGAAGCGTGCCTTCTCGCGGGTCTTCTCGAACACGATGAGGATGTCCACGATCTCGGCGCCGATCGTACACAGCGCTTTGACGATTGCGACTAGGGTGCCGCCGGTCGAGATTACGTCGTCGACGAAGACGATGCGGTCGCCCCGCTGGATGTTGTTGATGAACATGTCCGTCTTCGAATAGCCGGTCGTCTGCTTGAGCGACACCTCTCCGGGCAGACCGTACTGACGCTTGCGGACGAAGACGTACGGTTTCCGGACGCGCATCGCCAATCCGGCGGCGAGCGGGAAGCCCATCGATTCCGCCGTGACGATCTTGTCGCAGCGGTTCCAGTCGCCGATCCGGGTGAGTTCGGAGAGCACTTCATCGAGGACCTCGGGACGGCCCAGCGGGATCCCGTCGGTGATCGGATGCACGAAATATTCGTACTCCCCGAACCGGACGATGGGCGATTCCGCGAGGCTCGCGCGCAGCCGGTCGAGGGCCATCTCAGACCCTCGAGACGAGATCCCGTGCGACCCCGGCGGCCTTCTCGAGGATTTCCGCTTCTCCGCGGACCCGGCGACCTCGCATCAACACGACGCCGTCGCAGATCATCGTGTCCACGACGTTTCCGTGGGCGGAGTAGACCCAATTGCTGATGTCGTTGTGGCGCGGGGTGAGCTCCGGCCGGCGCGGATCGACGAGGATGAGGTCCGCGAGCCGGTCGACGCCGATCAACCCGGCATCGATCCCAAGGGCTCGCGCGCCTCCGAACGTCGCGAGCTGGAACGCCTCGAGCGACGGAAGGACCGTCGGGTCCCGATGGGCGAACTTTTGGAGGAGCGCTGCGACCTTCATCGTCTCGAACATGTCGAGGTTGTTGTTGCTCGCCGCGCCGTCGGTCCCGAGGCCCATGACCACGGCGGCCTCTTTCATCGCGGCGTACGGCATCGCCTGGCCGGTCGAGAGCTTCATGTTCGAGATCGGGCAGTGGGCCACCCGCGTCCCGGTGCGGGCCAGCAGCTCGATCTCGGATGGGTCGAGCCAACATCCGTGGGCCGCAATGACGTCCTTCGCGAGGAACCCGAGGCCATCAAGGTACTTCGCGGGCCGGGCACCGGTTTCCGTGAGGCAGTCGTCCACCTCCCGCTTGGTCTCGGAAAGGTGGATGTGGATCAACGAGCCCGTCTTGTCCGCGAGTTCGCGGATTCGGAGGAGCGAGTCCTTCGAGACCGTGTAGATGGCGTGGGGACCGAGCACGGGCGTGATCCGGTCCGTCTTCATCGCCTCGATCCGACGGTTCACTTCCTCCGCCGCACGGAACTGCTTGGCGGCTCGCTCCGAATCGTTGAGGTCCACAATGCCTTCGGCGAGGAACCCGCGGAGGCCCATCTCCTTCACGGCCTTCGCCGCCGCGTCCATGTGGAAGTACATGTCGTTGAAGGTCGTCGTGCCGGTCTTGATCATCTCGAGGCACGCGAGCTTCGTGCCCCAGTAGACGTCGTCGGCGGTGAGTTTCGCCTCGGCCGGCCAGATCTTCGTCTCCAGCCACATCGATAGATCGAGGTCATCGCCCCAACCGCGGAACAGGGTCATCGCCGCGTGCGTGTGGAGGTTCACGAACCCGGGGAGCGCGATCTTCCCCTTCCCGTCGATCACCGTGTCCGCTTCGCGCTTCCGGCCGATTTCGACAATCCGGTTTCCCTCGATGTACACCTGGGTGACGTCGCCTTCGACCTGCACATCCCGGATGAGGATGCTCATCGGATTCGCTCCAGCGCCTTCGCGACGACCGTCCGCGTGAGGTCCGCGTTCTGGCGCTGCGTCTCACGAATCTTTTCGAACGTCAGCGGCTCATCCACGATTCCGTTGCAGAAGTTGTCGACCGTGCACAGGGAGGCGTACGGGATTCCGAGCTCGGATGCAAGCGTGGCCTCCGAGGCCATCGTCATGCCGACGATGTGCCCGATTTTCATGAAGTGCGCGACCTCGGCTCGCGTCTCGAGCCGCGGGCCGGTCGTCTGGACGTAGGTCCCGCCGTTGTGGACCGTCGCCTTCGCGTCCTTCGCGGCTGCGACGAACGCCGCGCGAACGGCTTCGTCGAGCACCGGCGTGGCGTGGACGACGCGATCGTCGTAATACGTCGGGATGTCCCAATATCCGATGAAATCGTCCGGGACGACGAACGTCCCCGGATGGATGGTCTTCTTGAGAGAGCCCGTCGACGACGTCGCGAGGATGTGCGTCGCCCCAAGTTCTTTCATCGCCCAGAGGTTCGCGCGGTGGTTCAGCTTGTGCGGCGGAATTCGATGGTCCTTCCCGTGGCGCGGGAGGAAGACGACCGTCACCTCGCCGCGTTTTCCCATCCGTGGGGGATCGCTGGGCGCGCCGTGCGGCGTGACGAGGAACTTCGCCTGTTCGTCCTCGAGTTCGAACGCATCCCCGAGCGCGGAACCTCCGATGATTCCAATGACGGCCGACGCCATGGCAAGCGGACGAGAAGCCATCGCGCGATAAAGCTTCCGTCACCGACTCATCGGTTGGGGCCGATTCGGCGGGACGCGATTGGGCAATCGCGACCGCGCGACCAATCGGCCGCGATAAGTCTCAGGTGCGATAGTCGATAGGATACGTATAAAAACCGACCTCCGGATGGCAAGGCGGTTCCATGCGGCGGCTCCCGTGGCCGCTCCTGCTCGCCTTCAAGGAGGACGAGCTTCTCAAGGACCTCCTCTTCGGCAAGAAGAAGGACCTCGAGGAAGGACGCGCCTACCTGATGAAGGAGAAGAAGCCCGAGAAGGCCCTCTCAGCGTTCCAGCGGGCGGTCGATGCCGGCTGGCGCCCGATGTACATCACGCGCCAGCACCCGAACCACATCGTCCGCCGCCGGGGGGAGAAGGAGATCCGCATCGTGTGGCTCTCGACGACGCTCGGCAAGGACTACGTCGACCCGCACAATCTGAACAGCTTGAGCAACCTGATCACGAACTTCGTGAACGATGGACCGCGCGCCGTCATCCTCCTCGACGGGATCGAGTATCTCATGATCAACAACGACTTCGCCCGCATCTTGCACTTCTTGGAATACGTCAACGAGCAGATCGCCCTGCACCGGGCTGCCCTGATCTTGAGCGTGGACGAGCGCGCGTTCGATGCGAAGGAGCTCGCGTACATCGAGCGGGACACGGTCGCGCTGGAGTAGTCACACTTTATACTCGGCCGGAGCCATCGCTGCGCCTCCATGTTTGAGATCGATGCGCGAGGCGGTCTCGGTCGCCGAGGGCGATGGACTCGTGGCGAGCGAACCCTGACGACGCCCCTGGTCCTGTTCCTCCAAGGCGGTGCTCGCGCGGCGCCGTCGTATGCCGAGGGACTCCTCGTTTCCGAGCGGACCGAGGATCCTCGGTTTCAGGTTCGCGTCGGCGGCAGCTTCTTCGCGCCGCGACCGGCCAACGATCCGGACGACCTTCCGGCGGCGAAAGGCATCCCGCTGGCCCTCGCCGACCTCGAGATCCCGCACGAGGCGGTCGCCGGCGACTGGGCCGTGGTCTCCGGAGAGTCGGACCTCGTCGCCGCAAAGGCCGTCCCGGGCGTGTTCATCGCGAACGGACCTGAATTCGAACGATCCCCCCGGGAATTCGTGTCGGCGACCCGCGAGGTTCGGGAGATCCTGGGCCCCGCGAAGGTCGTCGCGGTCACCGGCTTGGCGACGCCGTCGAACCTCTCGGTCCTCGCGTACGCCGGGATCGACGTGGTCGACTCGAGTCGGATGCGTCTCGATAGTGCGCGCGGCCTGTTCCACACGGCGGACGGGACGGTCCCCCTCGCCGAAGCGGACCGCGATGCATGTGGCTGTCCCGCGTGCGCGGCCGGAGAGGACCTCGGCGCGCACAACGATCGGGCCTTGTTCCGCGAGATGCTCCTCGTCCGGAATCATCTGGTCCATGGCCGACTGCGAGAGCTCGTGGAGCGGCGGCTCGCGAACGCCCCGTGGAATACCGCCGTCGTGCGCCACCTCGATCTGCGCGAATACGATCTCGTGGAGCCGTACACGCCGGTCGCCGGTGGCGAGATGCGGGCGTACGCCGCCGAGTCGCTCGCTCGACCCGAGATCGTCCGATTCCGACGGCGCATCCGGGAGCGCTATGTGAAGCCGGCCTCGGCTCGGGTCCTTCTGCTGCTCCCATGCTCCGCCCGCAAGCCGTACTCGACGAGCCGCAGCCACCGCCGTTTCCGCGACGCAATCGTGGCGAGTGCGAATCCCCCGGCCGTTCACGAGGTCATCGTCACGTCGCCCCTCGGCCTGATTCCGCGCGAGCTGGAGCGGTTCTACCCGGCCGGTGCATACGACATTCCGGTGACTGGAGATTGGAGCCGCGACGAGGCCGCGATGGTCACCGAGGACCTCCGGGCGTTTCTCGCGGCGAACCAGTACGAAACGGTCGTCGCCCACCTCGCGGCGGAAGCGCCAATCGTGAAGGCAGCCGCGCCCGACGCGATCCCGACTTCGAAGGAACGGCCCACCTCGGACGAATCACTTGCCTCGTTGACGCAGACGCTGAACCACGCCACGGCGTCGGCGCCTCGGGTCCCGAAAGGCCGTCGCTTCTCCGAGGAGATGTCGAACGTCGCCCGCTTCCAGTTTGGCGAGGCGGGCCTCGGGCTGGTGCGAGGCGCCTCCTTCCGCGGCCGCATGCCGGATGTGCGGGTGATCCGCGAAGGAACGCAGGTCGCGATGCACACGGGACGCGGGATGCTGTCTCTGACCCTTCCCGGCGGCGCGATCCTTTCCCAGGCGGACGCGTACTGGGTCGAGATCGAGGACTTCCTCCCGAAAGGGAATATCTTCGCGGTGGGGGTCGTCGACGCC
>VBLZ01000056.1 GCA_005878515.1 Methanobacteriota archaeon
GCCAGGTACGCATCGCCCGTGTCAATCGGGCAACTGTGGATGTCGTTGCATGTGTTCGGCGTGAGCCACATGAAGTTCGACGCCGTCGACGTGGATCCCAAATCGTTGATCAACGCGCTGTCGGAGCTACCCGCGGGAACGACCCGGCTGCATCGGGTCGCGTCGTTAGCGATGTCGCCGTAGTAGACGAACGGATTGTGCCGAACCGCGTAATTCCCGGAGTCGCTGCCGTAGCAATTGGACGGCATGTCCTCCATGTACGCTTTCCAGGTGTAGCCCGCGGTCACGAGTCGGTCCACGATGTTCGGCGCGGCCCACGCCGCGTTCGTGCACGCGCTCGACTGCGGGTCGCCGTCGTAACCGCTGCAGCCGAAATCGCTGCCGCCCGTGAGGCAGAGATAGTTCGGAAGACTGGGGTTGACGTTGCAATAGCGACCGTCCTGGCCCAGTCCCCATGCGCCCGCGAGGTTCGACATGTACCTCGCCGTGCCGCCGCACGACTTGAGGATGTCACACAGGTTGTGGTTCTCCATGACGATGACCACGAGGAAATCGAAGAAATTCGTCCCTGCGGCGGACGCCTTCGGGATGACCCGGACGAGCGCCGGTCGCGGTGGATGGGTGGACCCGGCGAAGGCGGCGGCGGACACGACCACGGCCAGGAGCAACGTCAACGGCATCGAACGCCCTCGACGTCCCAAGGTTTCTCGGTACACTCAATCAACGCTCGAAGCGACTGGGGCCTTAAAGCCTTGGTTTACCACCGGTCCAGGACTGTGATCGAGGCGGACGCCGGCCTCCATAATTGACGCGTTTGATAGTGAGACCTTGGTGCTTTTAGCCTGGGGCGCGCACGCAACACCGGGAACCCCAGATGTCCGTGACCGCATCGGCGCCGATTGACCTGTCCTCGGCGGTTGGATCTCAAGAACCCCTCGAGGCGGTCCTTCTGATCACCCGCACCGGGGCCCAGCTGGGCGCGTGGACGCGGAACTCCGTGCCCGTCGATGTCCTGAGCGTCATGGCCGCGACCCTCGTCGGATCGATCGAGACGCTGATGACGGCCCTCGGGGCGGCGAGCCCGCGGGAGGTCTCCCTGATGATCGACGGCCGCCGGGTCTTCGTGAGCAAGGTCAACGCCCAGGTCGTCCTGGTCATCGTCGCCGCGGGCGGCATGACCGAGGTGGCCCTCCGAGCCGCCATGCGCCAGATCGTGAAGTCGCTCCCGCCGTTTCCCTCCGATGCGGAGGGCTTCAGGCGGGCCGCCCGTGACCGAAGGCGGTCGTAGCCCGCGCTATCGTTTGACGAACCCTCTTCCCGCGAGGAGCCAGGGGTCCCGCGCCTTCGGTTGCTGGACGACCACCGTTTCCTTCTTCTTCTTCGGGCCGGCTCGCTTCGGGCCGCCTCGCCGAGGCTTCGATCGGGCCGCGAGGAACGCGTGGGCCCCCACGAGGGCCCCGATGCTCGAGAAGACGAGGAGGACCGGGATCGTCGGGTCCACATCGCTGGTCAACGCCGGAGGAGGCCGGTCCGCGATCACCGTGATTTCGACGACGTGCGCGTTCCCGGACGTGTCCGTGGCACGCGCATAGATCTGGTTCAGTCCCGCCTTGAGCGGGATGGTCCCAGACCACGACGTCGTTCCAGTGGTCGGCGTCCACGTCGCGTTGTCCGTGCTCAACTCGACGATCGCCACATTATCCGAAGCGGTTCCCGCGACGGTGAGGTCCTCGGATCCCACGATCGCGCCGTTCGACGGGGAGAGGATCGTGACCTGCGGCGCGATCTTGTCCGCCCTGAGGACCGTGACCGAGCGGCCCGTGGTGTCCGCGAGCCCGTGCGAATCGAGGATCTCCAACGTCACCGCGTACGTTCCCGCGGTCGTGAAGACGTGGGAGGCCATCAGCGAGGAGGACCACAGGGTGTCCCACAGGCCGTCGCCTTCCCAGTCCCATCGAGCCTGGAGGGACGCGCTCGGATCCGCATCGGAAGAGGACGACCCGTCGAAGAGGACCGAGTGGTTCGCGACGGGCACCAGTGGAGAGTAGGTGAACCGAGCCGTCGGCCCGGAGCCCGTCACGTCGACGAGGATCGACGTCGCATGGGACAAGGTCCCGCTCGTGCCGGTGACCACGACCGTGTACGATCCGGGCGCCGCGGCGTTCAGCAAACACGTGGACGCCTGCGTTCCGCTGATGCTCGACGGGACGCACGAGGCCGTGACGCCCGCGGGAGAGGAGGCTGCCGTCAGCGAAACGGTCCCCGTGAATCCCCCCGAAGGCTGAACGGAGATCGTCGAGGTCGTGGATTGACCGGCGACGAACGACACGCTGGCCGGATTCGCGGAGATCGAGAAATCGGGAGTGGGCGGCGCCGTCACGGTCACGCCGATCGAGGTCGTGTGGACGAGGGAATCGTTCGTCCCGGTGACCGTGACCGTGTACGAGCCGGCCCCCGACGCGCCCAGGGTGCACGCCGACGTTTGATTGTCTTGGAGGCTCGCAGGGGAGCACGACGTCGAGACGCCCGGAGGCGTCGAGGCCTCCGTGAGCTGGACGGTCCCGTTGAAGCCGCCCGTGGAATGGAGGGCGATCGTCGAGGTCGCGGATTGACCGCTTACGAACGTGACGCTGCTCGGGCTCGCGCTGAGCGAGAAGTCTCGACCGGCCGGTGCCGTCACCGTGGCGGAGATCGATGTCCTATGGGTGAGAGACCCGCTCGTGCCGGTCACATTGAGGACGTACGAACCGGGCGTCGAGCCGCTCAGCGTGCACGTGGATGTCTGATTGCCGTTCACGTTCGAGGGGTTGCAGGTCGCAACGACTCCCACGGGGGAGGACGAGGCCGTGAGCGCGACCGTCCCGGTGAAGCCGCCGGTCGAGTGAAGGGTGATCGTCGACGTCGCCGAGTCACCGGCCACGAACGAAACGGTGCTCGGGTTCGCCGAGAGGGAGAAATCCGGCCCCTGCGGCGTCGTGAAGAATTCGTTCATGTTCGGCGCGTTCTGGTCGTTCGATGTCAGCGGGAGCAGGTTCCAGTTCGACTCGATCGTGGAGAGGACCGAGAAGTGGCTATAGGCGGCCGATGAGGTGTACGCCGTCTTCACGACGGGACCGGCCCAGACCGTGTAGATCGGTTGGCCGTAGCCCTCATCGAACGTGAGCAGGAGCGCGGCCCGCTCTGTGAGGAAGACATTGCTCGCGAGGATGAGCGGCACGAGGACGGACAGATACGCGTCGCCGATCGGAACGTCGCAGTCGTGCAAGTCGTTGCAGGTGTTCGGCGTGAACCACATGTAGTTCGAGGCCGTCGACGTCGAGGCGAGGTCGGTCAGCAAGGCGCTGCCGGCCGTCCCCGACGGGACCACTTGGTTGCACCGGGTCGCATTGCTGACGATATCGTTGTAGTAGACGAACGGATCGTGTCGGACCGCGTAGTTCCCGGAGTTACTGCCATAGCAATTGGACGGCATGTCCTCCATGTACGCCTTCCAGGTCAATCCCGCGCCGACAATGCGATCGATGATGTTCTCCGAGTTCCACGCGCTGCTCGTGCAGCCGTTCGAGTTCGGGTCGCCGTCGTAACCGCTGCAACCGAAGTCCGTCCCTCCGGAGAGGCACAGATAATTCGGGAGGCTCGGGTTCACGTTGCAGTAGTTGTCCTGGAGGGAAATCGAATATGCATCCGCGAGGCTCGTCATGTATGTCCCCGTGCCGCCGCAGTGCGTGTAGATCTCGCAGAGGTTGTGGTTCTCCATCAAGATGATGATGAGGTAGTCGAAGTTGAGTCCGGAGGTGGCCAGATCTTGAACCGGTCCTCCGGGAGAAAGACTCAGGGTGCCGGGAGTGTGACTGGGAATCAGGCTCGCGCCCACGACTGCGACGACGAGAAGGAGAAGCGCCGCCACGGCGCCGACGCGGTTCCTCCGTAAATCCATGAGAGATTTCTCCGGAAAGGGGCGGATGTTAGTCGAAGGCGGACCGCAGGGGCCGGTCCCCTGGGCATTCGAGTTCACTCGGGGGCAAATGCGGGCGACCAGAGCTGAGAATCCGGGTCACCATCGGGGGCAGCATTGGGAAACTTTGCATGGTATTTATCAATTTGGGGACGCCCGTCGAAAAGGTCGCGAGTTTTCGAAATGTCCCCTGTACTTTGAAAAAATTCCTCTCTTCGAATAAAACGAGTGTCTGAATTCACACTCGCGCTCACTCGGATACCCGATTGGTGCGGACCAGGCTGGTTCCAGATGTCACGGAAGTACCGGTCCGAGCCCGGTTCGAGAAATCCTTATCGCCTCGGCATCTCTCCACTCTTCATGGCCGTGATCGAGGACTGGGAATTCCCCTGGATAAGGCCGGTCCTCCGAACCGAACCGATGTCCGAGTCGGAACTGGTTCGACAGCAAGGGGGATGGGTGTTCGCCGGGAGCATCGCGAATTCCATCCTGGGCTTCGCGTTCTGGGCCCTCGCGGCGCATCTCTTCACCTCGACCGCGGTGGGAACCGCGGGGGCTCTCGTATCTCTTTCATCCCTGGCCACGTCGATCGGAATTCTGGGGCTGGACAACGGACTCGTCCGCTTCGCGGCCCGAGTCGATCGACCCCGCGCCCTGATGTGGCAGGTTCTCCTCGTCGGCGGGGTCCTTTCTGCAATCGTGGGACTGGCGTTATCCACGACGGTCCTCCATTTTGGCAATGATCCGGAGGCCGAGAAGGCGTTCGCGGTCCTCGTCGCGCTGAGCGTCGCGCTCACGACGTCTCAGACCTGTTTCCAGATCACGGACGGCTCGATCCTAGCGGCACGGAAGAGCGAGTATCTCGCGTACCGCGCGGTCGCATATGGCCTCGCGAAAATCGCCCTCGTGTTCGCCCTCGCGGCGGGTGGTGTCGTCGGCCTCTTTGGATCGTATACGCTGCCCCTGCTCGCCATTACCGTCGTGAGCTTCTTCCTCGTTCAGCGGGTCTGGCCGGCCCGGAATGCGAAAGGGGTCCGCACTCGATTCCGCGAGCTCGCCTCCCTCTCAGCCGGGAATTGGATCCACGGTCTGACGTACTCCCTCCCCAGCCGCCTCGGGCCCTCGCTCCTGTTCATTTTCGTCGGGGCGAGTCCCGTCGCCTACTTCTTCATCGCCTTGCAACTCGCGGAGGTCCTGAACTACATCCCGGAGTCGGTGTCGAAGTCCCTGTTCGCCCACGGTTCGATCCGCGACTACCTGCCGTCCTCGCTGACTTCGAGCATGCGCCGTCTCCTCTTGGCCATCTTGGTCCCGATGGTCGCCCTCGGCGTGTTGCTCGCTCCGATCGGCATGACGATCGTCGGGGGGACGACGTACGGAGTCCACGGACTCGCCTTGCAGCTGTTCCTCGTCGCGACGCTGCCGAAAGCCGGGATCCAGCTGTACAAGGCGCAGTTCAACGTCGATCGCCGCCCGATGGCCCTCATTGTGATGGGGAGTGCGCTTGGTCTTTCGACTCTTGCGTTCCTGGTGCTCGGTTTGGTCCTCCGGGTGAACCCCGATCAGCTCCCATTGGCGTGGATCCTGGGAGGGCTCTTGGCGTTGGGGGTCGGTTGGTCGCTGTCTCGAAGGAGGTTTCCGGTCCAACCGGAGCCCCGGGTGAGCGAGGGCTGAGGGGCAACGGCCGTTGCGGTGTTCCTCCCGTCCGCGTCTGGGCCAATCGGCCGAGTATTTGGTAATACACCGCGACCCAACCGAAGAGCGACAGCACCGCGAGCACGAACGCCGCGGGGGCGAGGAGGGGTTCGACCTGCCAACGCACGAAGTCACTGGGAGCGTTCGAGGCGAGGAATCCGTTGTACACCGCAATTAGCACCCGGACGGCTGCGGCGAAGGTGCCGACGACGAACGCGGTCGTCGCAAGCCCGCTCCGTGATCCCAGGTCGATCCGCGCCCACGTGTCGAGCAGATAGACGCCCCCGGCGAGGACGATGACGAACCGAGCGGTCATCCGAACCGAGTTCCAGATGACTTCGATGGGGTCTCGGGCTAATGCCAACACGACCCCGGAAGCGAAGAGGAATACGGCGGCCGCGGCCGCGACAAGCAAGGCGGGCCGAGCCCGCTCCCCTCGCCAGTCGCGTGTCCAGCCACGGCCTCGTTCGATCCGGAGGATGCCCACAAATCCGATCGGGCCGATGACCGTCGGTAGCGCGACGCTGAGCACCGAGGAGTAGAGCCGGTAGGACGTCCCCCTCGATAGCGAGGCGAGACCCGGGATGACCGTACCGAAATAGTACGGCACGTCCAAGACCAAATCCCCAACGGCGGCCACCACGAGGGCAATCAGGAGCCATCTCACCCCGGAAGCCATCGCTGAGTCCGCGAACAATCGCTGGTCCATTCGAGTGTGCGAGCACCGGCGTTCTATTTATCGTGTACGTTTTCAGGGGCGGTCCGACGACTCTTCGTTCGGCGGGGCGAACCGCCGGGCCGCCCTCCGCCGGCGGAGGAGCAAGACGACCAAAATGGCGGCGAGGATCAGGGTCACCCCCGCCGTCACCTCTTCCGAAGCGGTCGGATCCGCGGCGCCCAGGATTCGGACCGTCACGCTCGCCGACACGTCGGGAGTCAACGGCGTGTTGTCGTTGTTCACAAGGCGCGCGATGACCGTACTGTTCCCGTCAGGCATGTCGACGATGAATCCGAGATCATAGGCGCGCGGCTCTTGGTGGAGCACGCCGTTCAAGAACAGCTGGATGTGGCCTTCGTTCGGAGCGTTCGGTTGGCCGTGTGGGTCCACGAGCGTGAAGTTCGTGACTTCGATTGCAAAGTAAAGGT
>VBLZ01000057.1 GCA_005878515.1 Methanobacteriota archaeon
AACGAGAGGCCGCCGAGGGGCGTCGACTGAGCACTGAGGATCCGGCTCGTTCCGCCGGTGTTTGTTCGCGTCACGTTGTACGTCGTGCTCGGGGTGAAGCCGGTGCCGTCGAAGACGACCGCCGTGGCGCTCTGGAGTTGGAACGAGACGCTCGCGGCCGAGAGGCCGGTCACATCGAGATTCGTCAGCGCGCCGGTCCACGAAGCGTGCAACGTCTGCGCATCGCCGGTGCTGGCCGTGTCGAAGACGACCATGCCGCCGACGATCGCCGAGAGATTCAGGGACGTGCCAGACCAGTCAAAGGTCGCGCTCGTCGCCGCCGGAGAGGTGACGAAGAGGACCGGCGTGAGGTCCGTCTTCTTGATTCCCGGTCCGAGGTCGACCACGGTCCCCTGGAAGCCCGTCGGAAGGCGGATCGGGGTGATTGCGACGCTCGAGTACGTCGTGTCGTACACCGTGTCCGCCGCGGTGCTGATGCCCGGCCACGCTGCGTTATCGAGGACGTAGATCGCAAAGTCGACATCGGAGATCGTGTTCGAGGCGATGACTCCCTGGTCCGATCCGACCTGGATCCCCCAGTGGAACGTGTGGATCACGTTCCCGATGACGAGGGTCCCGTTCGAGAACCACTCCGTCTCGATGCCTCGAGGATAGTCGACCGCAATGGACTTCGACCCGGGGTAGTCCATGTAGACGAGGTTCCATCCGATGATCGTGCCGACCGAACTCTCGGAGATGATGCCACCGGCCGTCGCGTTCACGACCGTGTTCTGGATCGCGACCATCCCGGTTGCCCGGCGCCCGTCCGTGACGTGGTAGTCGCTCAGGTGAATGCCGACGGTGTGGAACGTGCCGCTCGTGTGCGCGTTCACGTAGTTTCCGAAGACCGTGATGCCGTGGACCCCGCGGTCCGTTGCGATGCCGTACACCCAGTCGAAGTTCGCCTCGAGCTGAACGTAGTTCGCCTCGATGTGGATGTCGCTCGATCCCTCGCGGATCCCGATGCCGTACGCATGTTGCGCGTTCACGACCTCGTTGTGGCGGATCGTCACGTGTTGCGTGCTGATCGTCGCAGGCCAGTGACCGAGTTGGAACGCTTCCCACTGGTTCGTGCCGAGGAGATTCGAGATCCTCACGTTCTCGATCACGACGTAGGAACTGGTGCCCTCGATCCACAGCATGGCCTGAGAGCTCGCGTAGAGGTTCCCGTCGATGAACCAGTTACTGATAATGTATGGATCGGCGATCGTCCCCGTCCCGCTGCGAACGCCGTTCGCCGCGGTGAACTGCGCATCGCTCCCGATGTAGATCGGTCCGTGTGCCTGGAGAAGCGTCGGATCTGTCAAGCCGTACCCCGGAGGAGCTCCGACGCCTCCGCCTCCCGATGCGAAGACGGAGATCGCCTTGCTGTCCGTGTCCGAGAATCCGTTTGAGTCCTGGATCTGCAACATCACCGTGTACGTGCCGGATGCCCCGAACGCATGCTGCGCGGTCAGGGTCGAGGAGAGCGAGGTGTCCCAGGTGCCGTCGGACTCCCAGTCCCAACGGGCCTGCAAGGTCGCAGTTGGATCGGAGTCCGTCGAAGTGGACGCGTCGAAGGTAATCGTATCGTTCACGACTGGGACGGTGGGCGAGTACGCGAACCGGGCCGTGGGTCCGGCCGCGGTGATCGTCACCGCCACCGGAGCCGTGTGAACCAGCGCTCCGCTCGTCCCCGTGATCGTGACGGCATAGGTGCCCGCATTCGTCCCGCTCAAGGTGCACGTGGAGGTCTGAGAGCCGCTGATGCTGGTCGGAACACACGAGGTCGTGACTCCCGTCGGAACGGAGACCGCGGTGAGATCGACCGTCCCCGTGAAGCCACCACTCGCGGTCAGGCTCACGGTGGAGGTCGCCGACTGACCCGCGGAGAATGAGACGGTTCCCGGGTTCGCGGAGAGCGTGAAGTCCGGTCCTCCTGCGTTGAAGAACTCGAGGGGAGAGGGCGCGTTCACATCCCCCTGACCGAGACTCCCACCGCCCCAGACGTCCTCCAAGAGCTTCGCGAGCGAATAGTGACTGTACGAGGCCGTTGACTTGTACGCGAGCTTCGTCGCCGTGCCGCTGAAGGACATGTAGATGTACGGAGGACTCGTGTACGCCTCATCAAACATGATGATGAGCGCGGCTTTCTTGCTCCCCATGGCCGTGAGCAAGCCGGGCACCCAGCTCTGCAGCCACGAATCGCCCGACGCCACGGAGTTGTCGTGCATGTTGTGCTGGTCGGTCGGCGTGAACCAGATGAAGTTCGTGCCGGCGTTCAGCGCCGCGACGACGTCCGTCGGGCCGCCGGAGTGAAGACTCGCGCACCGCGCGGCACTGCCGGTAATCGTCGTGTAAGACAGGAACGGGAAGTGGTCCTCGCCTCGATCCGGGTTAATCGAACAACCGGAGCCACTCCCTTCCGCAATCGCGTTCCACGTGTGGCCCGAGGTCTCGATCAAGTCCACCAAGGTGGGATGGTTCAGGTTCGGATGGTTCCCGTCGCCGCTCACGCCGAAGGTACTCGCTCCGAGAAGCGCGATGTAGTTCGGCTGCGACGGGTTCGTGATGCTCGACCAACCTTCGGAGAATGCATATTGGTCGGCGAGCTGAGTCATGTAGGGGGCGGGGCCGTAGATCTCGTTCAGATTGTGGTTCTCCATGAGGACGACGACAAGCTGGTCGAAGTTCCCGGTGGCGCTGGAAGAAATCGGTCCCAGGCCGACGCTGTTACCGGGAGTGCTGAAGGGGACGATTCCCGAGACGAGCAGGCCCGCGAGTATCAGAAGGGCGGACGCCGAAAGGGCAACAAACGCGCTGTAACGTCGTGAATCCATTACCTTCCCCGGGGGCACGTCCGGATGTCAGGCGGCGTCGATGATGGTATTCTTGAAAATGTTCACCGGCGATAATCGCGCGCGATAACACGATGCGGTAAAAAAATTCTCGACGCATATGGTTGAGACTCAACGATCTCTCCATGCGAGAACGGGCTTCTTGCGGGCGGATCGCGTCGTCAATCGGCGACTACGCAGAGATCACTCGACGAACCGGCCTACTATCGGCGCACGATTCGCTCCATCGCGGACGGCTTCGTCGAAGCCGGGCGCACCACATAGTAGACGGACATGAGCGCGTACATGATGAGACCGAACCACCCGTAGCTGAGGGTGAGAATGGCCGCGGTGTTCAACTCGCGGTTGAAGAGCAAGAACCCATCGACGCCCGGCAACAACATCGACGAAACGGCGACGAACGCCACGGCGCAAAAGGCCGGACCTGCCAAGGCAACGAACGAACTTGGGGCGGACGCCACCTCCAGTCGCGAAGGCAACCCGACCACGTGCTTCTCCAGGACCTCGCGCGCCTTTTCTGCCCGATCGACGGCGCCCGCATAATTACCGGTGTCTAGCAATGCGACGGCCTCGGCCGCGGTCATCTCGGCCGCGTGCACCTGCTGCGTCGCGGATTTCATTCGCTCGATGTCGAGGAGCACCCTTTGCACCGATTCCGCGATGCGTTCCACGAGCGCCGCTTCGAGCGTGCCTTTCACCTGTTCGACGAGTCGCACGCGCTGCGAGAGATCGGCGTCATGGCCCGCTGCGGCCTCCGCGACCAACCGCCGGAGCTCGGGCAGGTCGAGACCGACCTTCTTCGCCGCAGCCAAGAGTGGTTTCATGTCGTTGACGAGCCGGAGCAAGACGCCCGCGGTTTCCTTCCCTTCGGAGACGAGTACCGCGGAGCTCCGTGCGCGCATTCCGGACAGGCGCTCCGCCAGCGTCCCCGCGGCGGAAGGCTCGCCCGTCGGTACCAACCGAGACAAGGCCGCCGACACGGCCGCGGCATCCTGAGCCTGTTCAAGATCCTGGTATCCGGACCGGTCGAAGTCCGAGGCATCTGCCAGGAAGTCATCGGCGTCTGGCCACGCGGATTCGGCGGGCCGATTCGCTCGGTAATCGGTCGACGTCTGGGCGGAGTCTCGGCGAAGCCTCCGCGTCACGAGGCCGGTCCTGGGGTTCGCGGTCGAACGCGAAGGGGGCCCGCCTTTGATGTGCGGCGAAATCGAGGCCGTGATGAAGATCCCCACGAGGACCAGGACGCCTCCGACCATCGTCGTCTGGTAGATCGTGATGGAAATCCCGGCCGAATAAGCCCCGGAGCTGGCGCGCCGCGCGGCCTGCACCGCGTAATAACCGATGACGCCGAAGTATGCGGCGAAAAGTAAGGCTAAATTGCGCGGACGAAGCAGGTTCATGGGACCCCACCCTGCCCCCTATCGAGGAGATTCCTACATAAAGAAGTTTCGATTACACGGCTCATCGATTTTCATCCGCGAAGGGGCTTCCTAGCGCTCGGTGTGCTCGGCGTGCAAGCTGCTGAATGACAGCCGGGGCTCTTTCGCCGCGGCGGCGGCACCGGACCCGATCCGCTTCTTCAGCAGTGCGAGGGCGATTCGGACGCCCTCGTGCAAATGGAGCTTGGCTTCGCCGATGCGGCGGTCGTATCGGATCGGAACCTCCGTGATCGGGATGCCCTTCAGCGCGCACTCGGCGAACAGGTCCGCCTCGAGTTCGAATCCGGTCGCGGTCAGGCCGAGCGACTTGAGACGGTCGGAAACGAATCCCCACATGCCGCTGCAGACGTCGGAGATCGGTGTGGCGAACAGGAAGGACGCCAGCCAACTCAACACCCGGTTGCCGATGCGATTCGCCATCGACATGGCACCGTCGTTGATGGAGCCTCGGAGGCGGGAGCCGAGGACGACGGGAGACCCGGCACCGAGCTTCCCGACGATGTCCGGGATGACCTCCGGCGGATAGGTGCCGTCGCTATCCAAGAGGACGACGTACTGATCGCGAATCTTCGGGACGAATTCCCGAAACGCGGATCCCTTTCCGTTTCCACTCTGGATGAAGACCTCGGCCCCGAGCCGCTTCGCGACCGCACGGGTCTGGTCCGTGGAACCGCCATCGAGCAGGTGGACGCTGTACGCGTAACCTCTCTGCTGGAGCGTCAGCCGCGGAATCCGGTTGAGCACGTCGGCGACTCCGTCCTCCTCGTTGAGGGCCGGCAACAGAATCGAGAGGCTCTCGAGGACCGGGTTCGCGATCTCTCCATATGGGATTTGGGGAGCTGGATCAACGGGCAGCGCAGGGAGCGGGAATGAGCCGATGGTCGGACCGCTGGGAGCTCGCGCTCCGATAGCTCCTCCTGATAACGGCCACTCGTCCCCTGGTTGTCCCATCCGACTTTGCCCTCCTCCAACGACCTGATTCCTTACGACCAACCGAATGCACGTCGATCCAGGGACCGCGCGCCGGGAACCCGGCGAGACGTTGACGTCGAATGCAACGTCGTCTCGACATCTCGTGAGCGCGGCCGCGCCAGTCGCTCGGCCCCGCCCTGAACCCTCGCGTCCACGGCCCTTGATCTCATCCGGTATTCAGCAAAGGGTATGCTATCTGATTTCTGGCACACGTTTTGCCGAAGACATCGGCGAAGCGACCGAACGATGGCGGAGGCAGAAACGCCATTATCGTTCGTTGGAATGTCGGCGAATCGCGGAAACGTTGCAAGCGCGTGAACAAGAATCGGCAAGACCTTGTCCGTCGCTTCATGTCGGCGCAGCTCCAGGCGTGCATGGCTACCTTTTTGAGGGGATAGACCAATGGGTCTGCCTCCGGGGGAGTGGAAGGGGTCGGTCTGGGTCGAAAATCGCTGTCCGCACTGGAGAACGCCTCGCTGTCGTTCCTATCCGCGATCGACACGGATGGCGGGCTCGACGCGGTCCTGTTCCTTCGAAGGACCGGATCCGTCTTGGCCTCATGGACGCGCGACGGCATCCGGTTGGACGTCGTGAGCGTGATGGCGGCGACGATGTTGGCCTCCGTCGACACGATCGTCGAGGCGCTCGGCGGGCCCAGTTCCCGCTCGATCTCGGTCGCGAGCGGCGATCGACAGATCGTCGCAACGAAGGTCGGCTCGCAGGCGTTCCTGTTCGTCGTCGCGCCGAGGTCGGTGAGCCAACGGTACGTCCGAAAGGCCGTGCGAGAACTCGTGGCTCGCTTGACGGTCGCACCGGCAATCGCTCCGCAGCGCGTGGAAGTCCGTTCCTCGAAGGTCGAAGCGGCACGCTGAACGCGGATGCGCCTCCGCGCGTGGGACAATATTTGTCACCAGAGAATTGAAATACGTCGTGTTGAATGAATGACGGGGTTCAGGTTCTCATGGAGGGGTGGAGCCGGAGGGATTACGCCTATGCGAGCACTGTCGGGGCGATCAGCATGCTCGTCTGGGCGACCTCCCGAACGAGCGCGCGGGTGCTGCCGTACGGGGGAAGCTCGCTCTTGATCGGACTCGGCCTCTTGGCCGGACTCAAGCATCCCGTCCGCCGGCAGATCTACGACCATCTGCGCCTGCTCCCAGGCGACCATTTCCGGTCCGTCGCGAGGTCCCTCCGCCTGGCGGTCGGCACCGCGCGGTACCACCTGAACTCGTTGGTCCAGGACGGACTCATCTACAAGCAGGAGATCAACGGCCGGAGCCGGTACTACGTGTCCGGCGGAGAAGCCGAGGTGAACCGGCTCTATGCGCGGCACTGGGAGTATCGCGACATCCGCCTCCGCGTGCTGCTCACGCTCCGACGGATGGAGAACGCGCAGGCCGCGGAGATCGCCAAGGTGCTCGGCATCAGCCGGCAGCTCGCGTCGTACCATCTCCGGTGCCTCGAGAAGGCCGGGCGCGTCCGGCGTCATGGTGCGACCTATCGAGTCGTCACCGGCCGACGGTGAAGCGATCCCCGGCATGCTGGTGCGCTAACCCTTAAGGTCGGGACTGCGCTCCGACGAATTGTTGGCCAAGCGCGTCTGGCGCCCTGCAACGCTCGACATCGCCGCCCTCGTCACGTGTCTCCTGGGCTTCATCGGGCTAATCTACGTCGTCTATCGGCTCAAGACCGG
>VBLZ01000101.1 GCA_005878515.1 Methanobacteriota archaeon
CCTCGGAGCGGCACTCTGGGCCTCCTCGGCGATCACGCGGAAGAACCTGATGAACGGCGCCATCGTGGCCGGTGTAATCAGCATCGTCCTGATCTACTTCGGTGGTCGGGCCGGCCAGATCGGCGGCGTCGTCGGGATCCTCGGCGCGATCCTCGCCGCGGCAAAGCCGTATCTCCCCTGGTCCCGACACGACTGAGCCGACCGTTTCGGCTTGCCGTTCGAAGCTCCCAGCGGAGCCCTTCCCCTTTTTGGATTGTTTTCTCTTCCTAGCTTTCGTTGATTCGCCGTGCGCCGCCCAGGGCGAACACCGCGAAATCACCCCGAAACCGGGCCTATTTTGGTGTTTGATTCTCACCGCGTGCCACCCGGGTCGGAACCCATATCACCTGGATGGCGGGTGGGCTGCCGAAGCCATGACCCAAAGCTACGAGACAGGAAAAGCCATGGTCGAACTCGGCGCGAAGCAGCCGCACGAGCTGCTCCTCATGCTGGGCGG
Organism: Methanobacteriota archaeon; assembly: GCA_005878515.1. Lineage (GTDB taxonomy): Archaea > Thermoplasmatota > Thermoplasmata > RBG-16-68-12 > RBG-16-68-12 > RBG-16-68-12. The sequence continues at coordinate 497 of VBLZ01000101.1, forward strand.
CGTCTTGGCGATCCTCCTGTCGGTGGCGATCTATGGGATCCAGGCGGCGAACCAGGGAATTCAGCCGAGCCAGTATGGCGCGGTCGCGACGACGGTAGTCATCAACGTCGTCCTCGGCGGAGCTCTCTGGGCGTCCGCGGCGATTACGCGGAAGAATCTGATGAACGGAGCAATCGTGGCCGGCGTGATCAGCATCATCCTGATCTACTTCGGAGGCCAGCCTGGCACGATCGGCGGCGTCGTCGGGATTCTCGGCGCGATCCTCGCCGCGGCAAAGCCGTACATGCCCTGGTCCCGCCGCGACTAGGCCACCGGAAACCTCCCGTTCACGCCGCGCGCACGCGCGGCGCATTCCCCTTCGTCGAGATGAAATGCGGAAGGGCATCCTCGAACGGAGGAACACTGGCCTTGGCCGGAATCTGGCCCGCGAAGCCGAGCGACCTATCTTTCGAAGAGAGTTTCACCTCCGCATTCAATCTTTTCAATCTTGTAGTAAGGAAGACGACCCGTCCGCGTAGCGAAATAGCGACGCTCGAGCTCCTCGATTTCCGATCCGCGGATCGTCCGATTCCCTCCCGGCCGGGTCCGGTCCCGATAGACGACGACCGTGTCGGCGAGGCGACTCGGCTGTCTCCAGCGCAGTTCGTTCAAGATCTCCCGCGCGGTCCGAGGCATCGCGAGGCGCCATCGCGTGCCGAGGTCTTCGCTTTCGCGGCACAAAAACCATATCGGGCCGATCGGTTGCGAGGGCCCATGGACTACCCTCCCCGCGTCCGAGCCGTCCTGGACCGGGCGAAAGCCGACCAAGGCGACACGGTCCTGGTCGTTGCGAAGGGCGAACGGTACGAAGGCACGCTCATGCCGCATCACGGGTTCAGCGGCGAGGACATCTTGACGGTCAAGCTGCCGAACGGATACAACATCGGCATCGCCGTGGCGGATATCGAGTCCGTCGACGTGACCGCCAAGCATTCTCCGGCCTCGATCGAGCGGCGGCTTCCGCCTCCGACGAAGGCCAAACCGACGGTCGCGGTGCTCGGCACGGGCGGAACGATCGCGTCCTACGTTGACTACCGCACCGGCGCGGTCCATCCCGCGGTAACCGCGGAGGAACTCGTGTTCAGCGTGCCGGAGCTCCTCGACATCTGCAACGTCCGGGCCCGCGTGATCTACAGCATTTACAGCGAAAACCTGAAGCCGGAGAACTGGCAGCATCTGGCCCGCGAGACCGGAAAGGAACTGAACGGCGGCGCCACCGGCGTCCTCATCCCGCACGGGACGGACACGCTCCACTTCACGACGGCGGCCCTGTCGTTCATGCTGCGGGATCTCACCGGACCCGTCGTCGTGGTGGGCGCGCAGCGGTCGAGCGATCGGCCGTCCTCGGATGCGGCCCTGAACCTGATCAGCGCGGCCCGGGTCGGGATCGCGAACCTCGGCGAAGTCGTGGCGGTCATGCATGGGGAGACGAGCGACACGTTTGGCGAGATTCACCGCGGTACGAAGGTCCGCAAAATGCATTCCTCCCGGAGGGATGCATTCCGTTCCTTGAACGCGACTCCGCTGGGTCGCGTCCTCCCGGATGGCACCGTCGATCTCTCGGAGCGCGCATTGCCTCGCGCCCGCGGCCCCACGAAAGTGGACGAAGCCCTGGACACGAACGTCGCCCTGGTCGACTTTTATCCCGGTCAACGACCGACGGAGCTCGAGGCGATCCTTCAGGGGCGGCACGGCGTCGTGATCGCGGGGACCGGGCTGGGTCATGTTTCCGAGGACCTGATTCCGGTCCTCCATCGCGCGACCCGGGACGACGTGGCCGTCGTCATGACGACGCAAACCCTCCAGGGGCGCGTCGGCATGCGCGTCTACGATACGGGCCGGGACCTGTTGAAGGCGGGAGTCATCGAGGGTCAAGACATGACGCCGGAAACGGCCTACGTGAAGCTCATGTGGGTCCTCGGCCACACGCGCGAGCATCCGGAGGTCGCGCGGGCGATGGAGACGAACGTGGCCGGAGAAATCAATCCGAGGATCGGCCTCGACGAGTTCGCCGAATGAATCGCGGGCCGCCAACGCTCGTTAACCTTATCCCGCGCACAGGGTTCGGCACGTCAGATGAAGATCGACCAGGTTGGAGAGGTCGGCGTCGTCCTCACTGACGCGAACGAACCCGTCCTCCATGGCGGCGACCAAATCATCGGGTATCGCTCGCTCAAGTACCTCATCTTCAAGCCCATCGCCCTTTCGAAGAAAACGCTCGTCGAGCAGCGGGAAGGCTGGGTCTGGCAGACTCGACGGCGACTCCTCCTGCTGGACATGGAATGGCTCGACCTGCCCGGCGGAAAGAAGGGGAAACGCTACCACGAGATTCCGCTCGAAGAGACGATCGACGTGGTTCCGAAGCGCAAGCGCGTCCTCCTCGTGACGCAGGACAAGGAGCACGGCCGGGTCGTCTTCGAGTTCCGGCCGTTCGGCGCGGCGTCTCGATTGCTCGCGTGGCTCAAGAAAGAGAAGGAGCACCGCCGGAAGCGAGAGGAAGGCACGTTGCGCTCTCCGTACCGGGAAGAGGATCGCTAGCGACCGGGCATCTGCTTCATCGGCTGGCTCGGAGGGGGCGATGGCGTCCGTTGAGGGGGTTGGATGGCCTGCACCTGCATCCGGAGGGCCGCCTGGGTCTCGCGGCGGGTCCGTTGCTTCCTCTTCAACCGTCGAGTATAGAGGAGGGAGCCGATGAACGCGATAGCGAGGATGAACAACGCCCCCGCTTGGGCCGGAGGATCATTGCCGTAGAAGAGGCCGAGGAATAGCAGGGCCAGAATCCAGAAGACGAGGTAGCCCGCGATCCTTCGCTTCGCGAAATCGAAGACCCGACCCATTCCGTCGTCCGCTCATCCGCCGAGGACAAGAAGCCATCGGTCCGGGTCGCGAGGATGAGACCATTCCAAAAGTACATCGCCCGCGAAGGCGTTTGTGAGGCGATTTCCCATGTCCGCATTGGACGAGTACGAAGGCATCTGGGACATGTTCGCGCAAATGCACCGCGAGACCCACGGCGAGAAGCACGTCCCGACCCGCGATTTCAATTGTTGCGGCGAGTACGCGGTCGCGATGGCGTTGCGCGCGGCGTCGACCTTGAGACCGGAATATCCGCACCATCTGCTGCTTCGGGTCGCGGCGATGCCCGAGCTCGACCGCGATTTCTACGTGAAGAATCTCCTGTCCACCGATGGCGAACCGGAGCCGTCGGACCCCGAGCCGCTTCGCGAATATCGGGCGAGCCGGCGATATCACATCCTGTGGACCGAACTGAAGGAAGCTGCCGCGCGGATCGCGTCCCTCGAACAGGAGCTCGAACAGTCGGGAGCCCGAATTGCGCAACTGGAGGAGACGCTCCGGAAAGCGGGGGTCCCGGCCGAGGCGGCAGAGAAGGCTTAATCCCGAGCCTGGGCTTGCTGAGCCGATGGACTACCGTGCGCTCGGCCTGAAGGTCGGCCTGGAGATCCACCAGCAGCTCGCGACCCACAAGCTGTTCTGCGAGGACGTCTCCGCCCTGGTCGACACGGCGGACGGCCAACGATTCCGCCGCCGGTTGCGCCCGACGCAGTCCGAGCTCGGAGAAGTCGACGCGGCGGCGCTCGAGGAAGCGAAGCGACGTCTCACGTTCGTGTACGAGGCCACCCCGAATTCCTGCCTGGTCGAAGCGGACGAAGAGCCGCCCCATCCGCCCAACCCAGCGGCCCTCGACATTGCGCTCGAGATCGCGCTCCTGCTGAATGCAAGACCCGTGAGCGAAGTCGACTTCATGCGGAAGATCGTGATCGACGGCTCGAACACCTCCGGCTTCCAGCGTTCCGCGCTCGTGGCCTTGGACGGGTGGCTCGAGACGAACGGGAAGCGGATCGGTGTCCCGACAATCCTCCTGGAAGAAGACGCCGCGCGGAAGCTCGGAGAGGCCGGGGACGAGGTCGTCTATCGGCTGGACCGCCTTGGGATTCCACTCGTCGAGCTGGCCACGACGCCGAACATCGAAACCCCGGACGAGGCGCGCGACGTCGCGCTGACGTTCGGGTCCCTCCTGCGCGCGACCCGCAAAGTGAAACGCGGGATCGGGACGATCCGGGAGGACCTCAACGTCTCCATCGAGGGGGGCGCGCGGATCGAGATCAAGGGAGTCCAAGAACTAAGAATGATTGCCACGTTCGTCGAGAGAGAGGTCGAGCGGCAAGTAATGCTCCTGGCCGCCGCGGCCGAGCTGAAGAAACGTAACATCCGTTCGGTGCCGACTGACGTCCGCGATGTGACCGCCGTCTTTCGCAAAACGGAGTCGAAGGTCGTCCGGACGGCCCTGAAAAAGGGCGGTGTGGTCCTCGGTTGGGCCCTTCCCGGCTTCGCGGGGTTGCTGAAAGGAAAGCTCGGCCCGGAGTTGGCGGCTCACGCTCGGATCGCGGGGGTCGCCGGAATCTTCCATTCCGATGAATTGCCCGGGTACGGAATCACGCAGTCGGAGTTAGACTCGGTTCGGAACGAGTTGGCGCTCGGTGCCTCGGATGCCTGCGTGGTCGTTGCGGAAGAGGAGACGAAAGCTCGGCGCGCGATTGACGAGATGGGGCCTCGCACAACGGCTGCCCTCCACGGCGTCCCTCCCGAGACCCGGGAACCGCGCCCCGACGGGACGACGGCGTATGCCCGTCCGCTTCCCGGAAAAGCCAGAATGTATCCGGAGACGGACGTGCCGCCGATCCGCGTGACGGCGGAACGGCTCCGTCGGATCCGGGAGCACCTCCCGGAGAAGCCCGACGACACGATTGCGCGGCTCGCCCGGGAATACAGGATTCACGAGCAGCAGGCTCGGCAACTCGTCCAAGAAGGGAGCGACGCCGCCTTCGAGGCCATTGCGCGCGAATTCGGGGAGGCCAAGTTGGTGGCAACCGTCCTCCTCTACACGTTTGGCGAGCTTCGAAGAGAAGGATTCGACGTGGATGGAATTCCCGTCGATCACTTGCGAGAACTCTTCTCCTTGTTGAAAGCCGGACGGTTCGCGAAGGAAGCCGTGCCGGAAATCGTGCGCGAGATGGCGCGGACCCGCTCTCGTGCGTCGGAGGCGACGGGAACTCTGGGCGTCACGCGAATGAGTCGCCAAGACCTCGAGTCAATCGTGGACGAGGCGTTGCGAGTATCCGAGGACCTGATCTCCTCCCGCGGAAACGCCGCGGAGAAAGCCCTAATGGGTCAGGTGATGGAGCGGGTGCGTGGCCGTGCCGACGGCAAGCTCGTGAGCGAGGTCCTGCACGAGCGCCTCGAGGCGTTCGGCAAACAAACGGCGAAAGGGAAGAAGAAAAAAAGATAAAGGCTCCACAACCGGGTCAGGCGCTGTCAATCATCAGCGCTTGCCTTTCTTGGATTTCTTCGCGGTCTTTTTCGCTGCCATGGTGGGGTCTAACTCCTCCTCGGGGCCAGGCCCCGGTTGATGCGATCAACGTGCATGTCTCGACTCTTAAACGTGCGCCCGGTATTCCGCAGTGCGCCGGTGTCCACGCCGCTTCCGAAACGTTAAGGCGATTCGGAGCATGCCGTCGCCGAAGGATCGATGAAGGCCTTCATCTCAATCGACATGGAGGGAATCTGCGGCGTCGTCCGCGAGATAGAGACGGATCCGATCAAAGGCGGCGAAGCGTACCAACAGAGCCGACACCTGATGACCCAAGAGGCAAACGCCGCGATCGAGGGATGCGTCAAGGCGGGCGCCACGGACATCTTGATCGCAGATTCCCACTGGAACTTCGACAACCTGATTCCGGAAGAGCTGCACGAGGCGGCGACGCTCCTCCGGGGAACGCCGCGCGGCTTCTCGATGGTGGAGGCGCTCGACGCGTCCACGGACGCTGCGCTTTTCATCGGATATCACGCGCGGGCCGGCACGCCGCGTGCAGTCCTCGATCACACATACAGTGGGACCGTCGCGGCGGTGCGAGTGAACGGCACGGAAGTCGGTGAGACCGGGATCAACGCGTACTTGGCAGGCCACCATGGAGTCCCCGTCGTCCTCGTCACCGGTGACCGGGCCTTGACCGCCGAGGCAAAGGCGCTCCTCCCGAACGTCCACACGGTCGCGGTGAAGGACGCGACCGGGGCGACGTCGGCGAAGAATCTGCATCCGAAGAAGGCGCGGGAACTGATTCAGAGCGAAGCCGCAAAGGCGGTGCGAGACGCAAAGACGATCGCACCGCTGCGAGCGAAGACGCCGATTCAGATGGTTGTCGAGTTCCGTGGCACGTATGCGGCCGACCTTGCCGCGATGATTCCCTCTGTCCGACGCATCGGCGGATTGCGGTTTGAGTTCGAGGCGGATGCTTATCTCGAGGCATTCCGCACTTTCTATGCGGTGGTCACCATCGCCGGTGGCGAGTGAGTCGCGCCTCCAGATGACGCTGACAAATACCTATATAGTGAGAGATTTCATTCGGCGATGGTGAGAAGGGACTTGGCCATGGCGGCGAAGAAGGCCAAGGGGGATGACTGGTTCTCCTCCCTGGACGCGGAACTCGAGAAAAAAACCAAAGAAATCATCGAGGATGTCGGGGAGCAGAACGTCGCCCGGCTCGAGCTCAACAAGACACTGATCGAGGACTTCTGGAAGGTCTGGAAACGGTTCAACAAGATCAACGTCCACTTCGCCCTCGAGCCATCGTATACGAACTGGGCCGTGTTCCCCGACACCTTCCCGGATGGAGACTGGCACTGGCGACCCGGTTTCAATCCTGCGGCGGTCCAGACGATTCAGTTGCTCGACCGATCGATGGACCAAGGCCGGGTCGGGGACGCCCTCAAGGTGAACTACGTCGAGGCGGACGGCAAGGTCCACCTCCGGGTGACGTTCGAATACTGTGAAGGGGAGCATTATTACAAGTACAGCGGGTGGAAACGCATCTGGACGATCCACACGCTCTACGAGCAACCGCTCGATCGCGCGAGCGTGGACGACCTCCACCGGCTCTTCGCGGACCTCGTCCGCACGTGGTACGAGAGCCACTTGCGGCGAAACCGCGACGTCCTCATCAAATACCTGAAGCAGACGTTCGAGAAAATCGAGACGTTCAATCAGTGAACGCGACCGCGCAGTAGTGACGCCGGTGATAACCGGCGGAGAGTCTATATTACCGCGGCGCGGGAATTTTCTTCACCGTGGAAGACCTGCTGTCCGGCGCGCTTCTGGTGCTCCTTGTCGGCGGTGCGGTCTTCGCCTGGGCCGACTGGCGGATCCGGGCCCGGAAGCTGCCGCAGATGGTCGGGCCGAGCTGGGATTGCCCCCACTGTGGGGTCAAGAACGAGGCGGACCTCGGCGTCTGCTGGTCGTGCGGCGCTGGAATCGGGCGGTATGCCTTCTCCCGGGTCCGAACGTCGGCGTCGGAGACGTGGCAGTGCCGCCAGTGCCGAGCCTGGAACAGCACCGCCCGGCGTTCCTGCTGGTCGTGCGCGAACACGCCCGCGAAACAGCCGAAGCGCGACGCGTGAACTCAGAAGATCCCACGGTACAGGCCGCCGTCGATCTGTGCAATGACACCGGTGATGTAGGCCGCGCGGTCCGAGGCCAGGAACGCAATCAGGTCCGCGACCTCCTCCGCCGTGCCCATGCGGCCCATCGGGATTTCTTGCAGCGTCTCCGCTTGCACCTCCTCGACGCGACGCCGCTCCTTCTCCGCCCGCGCGCGGTGTAACTGAATCGTCCGGTCCGTCGCAATCCACCCCGGAGCGACGCCGTTCACGCGAATCCGGTCTTTTGCGACCTCGCGCGCGAGTGTCTTCAAGGCTCCAACGACTCCGAGGCGGAGGGAGTTCGACAAGACGAGATTGTCAATCGGCTGGCGCACCGACATCGAGAGGATCGCGACCACGGCACCGCCACCCCGCTCCCGCATTGAGGGCAGGCACGCCCGGACCAGCCGGACGGTGCTTTGGAACGTCAACTCCCAGCCTTTCGCCCACTGGTCGTCGGCGATGGTCTCGAATCCTCCGGGAGGAGGGCCGCCCGCGTTCGGAATAGCGACATCCACGCCCCCGAACGATGTGATCGCACCGTCGACGTAGGCTTTGACGCCGTCCGCGCGGGAGATGTCCGCCGGAATCGCCATGACCTCCGCGTTGGTTTGCTTCCGGATTGCCTTCGCGGCATCCTCGAGCGTGCGGGCGTTTCGCGCGCAGATGGCGACCTTGCACCCTTCTCGGGCGAAGGCGAACGCAGCAGCCCGACCGAGTCCCTGGCTCGCCGCGGCGACGAGGGCCACTTTGCCCCGGAGTCCGAGGTCCATGGGGCGCAATCGGTGCGGCTCGTAAGAAGGATTCGCCCCGGCGGACTCACTCGCGGACGAAACCCCGGACCTCGCCGACCGGTTCGAAGCCCAGGGTCTTGTACATCTCCTTGGGAGTGTCGAACATTTCCGTGGTCAACACCACCCATTCGCACCGGGCGCTGGCTGCGCGACGGCAGGCCTCGAAGATCATCGTCCGGGCAACGCCTCGGAGGCGGAAATCGGGGTGGGTCGCGACATCGTCGATCCACGCGAACGGACCTCGAGTCCACACGCTAATCGTCCCAGCCGGCGTCCCGTTCATGTATGCCACAAACGGCCGCATCCCGACCCGTTGCGACCGGTCATGCCAGACGCCCCAAAGCTGATCGACCACCTGCGGGGTGTAGCTGAAAGCTGCGTCGGTGGCGATCTTCAGGAGCCGGAAGTCATCCGCGGCAGCGCCTTCCGCTGCGGGACGAATCTCGACCTCCGGATTCACGATGCACGCCGGGAGTCCCACCTTCGCCATGGCCAGATCGGCAACAGGTCGGAACCCCTGGCGGGACATGTCCTCCTGCACCGCGTAGGCTTTCTCTGCATCCTCGAAGAGGAGAGACCGATGCCGGACGACGGAGCCGCGGAACGCGTCGTCGAGGTCAGCCAGGATCTTTGCGGAGCCCCCGTCGGGTACCGAGGCGACCCAGCCGAGGTTCGCCTGGTGGATGGCCGAGAATCGTTCGTCCCGATAGATCGCACCCCAGGAGGTCGAGACCCGGGAGGGAGCCTGCTCGCGCCACACTCGCAGGAACTCGACGACCGCGCGAAGCAGCTCGTCCGTGTCCACAGGGGCTCGAAGGGACCCGGCGGAATGAACCTTGCGGCCCATCGCCACCGGTACTTTCGGCCACCTCGCCGAACCCCTTTATACTACGGGCCCATGCTCATTATCGAGGCGAGAAACAGACACGCCTCGGGAACGTGAATTCTGTGCGGGAAGAACTGGCGCCCCATGTCCATGACATCAACCGGGCGCTCGGAAACAAAGTGAGCGAGCAAGAGATCGAGCGGGAACTGTCGAGCTACCTGAACGTCTACCGGGTGTCCCTGGACACCGCGAAACGGTCGATCGTCAAGAAACACGGCGGGAACCCCGCGACGCTGGCGATCGGCGTCAGCAAGACGATCCGCGAGCTGGGTCCCGGGGAGCCGAGCGTGAACCTCCTCGCCCGCATCGTGGCGGTGTACGAGAAGGAAGTGACCCCGCAGGGCCAGGAGACGAAGACGATCCTCTCCGGGATCCTGGGCGATGCGACCGCGACCGTGCCCTTCACCGCGTGGGAGCCGCTCCCGACGCCCCTCGCGAAGGGCGACGTGATCCGGGTCCAGAATGCGTACACCAAGGAGTACCGCGGTCAGGTCCAAGTCAACTTCGGCGTGCGCACGGCGGTCGGGAAAGAAGCCCCCGATTCGCTCCCCGAATTCAAGCCCGGGCCGGGCCAGCCGTACGTCGGCAAGCCCACCCCTGTGCGGGTGGTGGATTTGCGGGAGGGGGCCTCGAACGTTGCCGTCACGGCCCGCGTCCTCTCCGTCGAGCGGCGCGAGGTCGAGGTCGATGGAAACCCGAAGGCCGTCTTCTCCGGCGTCCTCGCGGACGAGACCGGCAAGACCCAGTTCAGTGCGTGGAAAGACTTCGACTTGAAGGCCGAAGAAGTCCTCCGGATCGAGGGAGCCTACGTCAAATCGTGGCGGGGCATCCCGCAGATCAGCTTCGACGAACGGGCGACGATCACGCGGCTCAAATCGGACCTCCTTCCGCCGGCGAACGTGCTGAACGCGAGCCCGCGGATGTGGATCGAGGACCTCGCGGAGCGCGGCGGTGGCGCGGACGTCACCGTGCGGGGGATCCTGATTGACCTCCGGGAGGGTTCCGGCCTCGTCTACCGTTGCCCCGAATGCCGACGGGTCCTCCGGAAAGGCGCCTGCCGGCTGCACGGCGAGGTCAAAGGGGAGCCCGACTTGCGGGTGAAGGCCGTCTTGGACGACGGTTCCGGGGCCGTGACAGCGGTCTTCGACCGTGAACTCACCGAGGCCCTCTTGGACAAGACACTCGACGCCTGCATCGCGGCCGCGAAGGAAGCGATGTCGACCGACATTGTCCGGGATGAACTCGCGGACGTGCTCGTGGCCCAGCCGACCGAGGTCCGTGGAAACGTCACATCGGACGACTACGGCCTCATGATGATCGTGGAATCGGCGAAGATGTTGAAGGTGGACGTCCAGGCCGAGGCGCGCGAAATGCTCGAAGGGCTGGAGGGATCCGCGTGATGCGCGAGGTCGCATGGCGGCTCTTCGCCTCGGAGTACAACGACGCGAACCTCGAGATGGACGGCGGCGGCGATCGGGCGCCGTCGTACATCGTCACACCGCTAGGGGCGAAGGTCAACCGCGTCTTCGTCGTCGGCGTGATCACGGACGTCGAAAACGTCGGGAGCGACATCCAGCCGATGTGGCGCGCCCGCGTCTCCGATCCGACGGGCACGTTCCACATCTACGCGGGCCAGTACCAGCCCGAGGCCGCGGCGACCCTCTCGAAGCTCAAGCCGCCCGTCTTCGGCGCGATCGTCGGGAAGAGCCGCATCTACTCGCCCGAGGCGGGCACGGTGTTCACGTCGATTCGGCCCGAGCGAATCAAACCGGTCGACGAGGCGGTCCGAGACTACTGGATCCTCGAAGCGTGCCGCTCCCTCCGGAAGCGGCTCGACACGATGACCGAGGCCCAGAAGATGGACCCGCTCACGAAAGAAGGCCTCGCCAAGATGGGCGTCAAGGAGGCGGTCGCGGACGGAATCGTGCAGGCCGTGAACCACTACGGGGCCGTGGACCTGTCGCGCTACACCGCGATGCTCGCGGAAGGACTGCGATATCTCTTGCCGGAGTACCGGGAGCCCGCGGACCCAAGAGAGGCGACGCCGGAACCCGTATCCCCTGCGAAAGAGGAAGCACCGAGAGAGCCCGACGAGGCGGAATCGAAGGTCCTCGAGATCATCGCGAGCCTGGACAAAGACGGCAAGGGTGCGCCGTGGGAAGGCATCCTGGAGGCCGCCCTGTCGAAGAGCGTGGCAAAGGACGCCCTAGAAGAGTCGATCAACTCCCTGCTCGACAAGGGCCTCATCTACGAGCCGATTCTCGGTCGGATGAAGAAAATCTGAAGCGCCCGTCTACGTCGGCGGGAGAAACGACCGGCAGGACCAGCACTTGCGGGCCGACATGCCGACCTTCGCGCCGCACTTGAGACATCGGCGCATCTTCGGGGCGCGGTCCGTGAGCCGCTCGATCCGCTTGAGGCCGAGCTTCCCCGACGCCGCGCCGCCGAGGCCGCACGCCGCGCCAAACAGGAGGACCGTGATGAACGAGACTCCCGTGAGCCACACCGGGACGCCGGCGGTCAACGGCCAGCCCGCGGGGAGGAAGAGTGCCTGGAAGGCGTAGACGCCGACAATGCCTCCGATCAGCGCACCCATGAAGCCCAGGGAGCCGATGAACGTCGTCCGGCCGGAGAACACGCCGACGGCGAAGAGGGCGAAGGGGAAGTAGAAGTACGCGAGGTCGTGCGGCAGGAACAGGATGGGGATGCCGACGAGGAACGACAGGGCGACCGTGCCGAGGATCGTGATGCCGAACCCGGCGAGTGGGTTGCGAACGGAGACCATGGTTCCCCCGGGCCCCCTCACGACGTCCGGCGGACCATTTCAACGTGCCGGCATCGCTGGTCAGAACTGATAATCAGGGCCCTCAGGGACGCTCGCGCTGAAGGTCACTCATGCGTTGACAAAGGCGCACGCGATGGGGACATGCTTCGAGCCGTCGCGTCGTTTGAGGCGTCACGAGACGTCCACTTCAGGATTCGGAAGGGCCCAGCCCCGCCTGGAGGAGGAGAACGATAAATATCCCGTGTCCAAGATAATATGGATGCGCGGTCCGTCGCCCCATCCCCAGGATCGCCGCGCACGACGCGACCGTTTACAAAAGTGCTTTATCGGGTGGCATCGGATTCGCACGGGGATTGGGATGGCTCTACCGCGGGATAGCATCTACCTCAGCGTGGATGCGTTGCCGGAACCGCTCGAACGCGTGCGGGTCCGCAAGGTCCCGACCGGGATTGCCGACCTGGACAGCATTGTTGACGGCGGTTTCCCGAGCGGATCGACGATCCTCCTCTGGGGCGACGTCGGGGCCGGGATGCAAGAATACGTCTACACGGCGGGGTCCAAGACCGCGCTCGTGAACGAACGTCCCGAGGCGCGACACTACTACCTCGGAGATCGGTGCGACGATTCCGACCTCCCGACCCAGGTCTGTTACGTGACGTTCTCCCGGTCGAAGGACATCATCCTGCAGGAGCTCGCGACGTCGTTCAACGGCGACTACTACCGCGCGTTCCGGGATCACACGGTGTTCAAGGACTTCTCGAGCGTCTACTTCCGCCACAGCGTGGTACCCGCCACGTGGACGAACGAAGACGACGTCTTCGACCGCCCATCCACGAATATCCTGGAGGAACTCGTGGCCTTCTTGGACGAGAACGCACACGACTCGATGGTCGTCATCGACTCCATCACGGACCTTGCGGTCTCGGACATCGTCGAGATCAAGGACCTAGTGACGACCATCAAGGGTCTCCAGCGAGTCGCGAAGCGATGGAATGGCCTCGTATACCTGATGCTCACGCGGGGAATCCTCGAACGGCGGCATGAATCGCTCTTGATGGACAGCACCGACGGGTGCCTCGTTTTCGAATGGCGGACATCGACTCGATCGAGCACCCGCCAGCGATACATGTACCTGGAGAAGTTCACCGGGGTGCTACCCCACCTACCGCGGGACAAGATCGCCCGCTTCCCCACGATGGTGTCGTCCAATCACGGTCTCGTTGTCGTGTACATGGAACGGATCTCCTGAGGTGAGAAAATCGCCGAGACGGAAGCAGAGTCGGCCGTGCGGGACGCGGGGGACGTTGGACGCTCGGGCAACTTCGTGCTCACGGGCATCGACGGCCTCGATGAGATGCTTGGGCGCGGCGTGCCGACCGGACACATCATCACGGTCCTCGGTTCGTTCGGGACCGGGAAGACGACGTTCGCGCTCCAGTTCTTGATGCAAGGTCTAATCAACGGCGAGAAGGCCATCTTCATCTCCCTCGAAGAGGACGCCGACTCCGTCATCGCGAACGCCGCGTCGTTCGGGTGGGACCTGGCCAAGTACATCAAGGAGAAGAAACTCCACATCGTGAAGTTGGAGCCGGCGGATGCGAAGACGACCGTCACACGAATCCGGTCCGAGCTTCCGGACTTCATCAAACGAAGCGGGGCGTCCCGGGTCGCAATCGACTCGGTCAGCTTGTTGAACATGCTCTTCGCGGACGACAAGGAACGTCGCGAGAAGCTGTTCGCCCTTTGCAAGCAACTCAAGTCGACCGAGGCCACGTGCATCTTCACCGCCGAGGTGAAGGACGACAATCCGCGGTCCTCGCGAGACGGCCTCGTCGAGTACGTGTCCGACGGGGTCATCGGGCTGCGCTTCAACGAGCGGGAGAACGGGGAGGTGCAACTGGTCATGCAGGTGATCAAGATGCGACGGTTGAAGCATCCGCGGTCCGTGAAACCGTACAGCATCACGGAGCAGGGACTCGAGGTCCACGGCGACATGGAAGTGTTCTGAGACGATGACCCCGGGCCGACCGAGGCGCCATTCGGAGCGGAACGATTAAGCCAGACGACGCTCACGCCGCTACCGTGCGGGTCGGCATTCTGGTCTTCGACGGCGTCGAGGAGCTCGACGCGGTCGGCGTGTACGAGGTCCTCGCCAAGGCGAAGCAGATCCACCCGACGCTCGACCTGACGGTGCGCTTTCGGGCCCTGAAGGAACAGATTACGGGCGCCCTCGGGATGAAGTTCCTCGCCCACGAGGTCCACCGAGAGCTCTCCGACCTCGATCTCGTCATCGTGCCGGGCGGGGCGGGACGCACGGAAGTCGTGCAAGATGCGGAGTTCCTCAAGCGGCTCCTGGACTTCGGGACGGAGAAGCCGATCGCCAGCGTGTGCACGGGAGCCTTGATCCTGGGGGCGGCGGGCCTCCTCGCCGGGCGAAAGGCGACCACACACCAAAGCGCCCTGGACGAACTCGGGGCCATCGCGGACGTTGTCGAGGCGCGCGTCGTCGAGGACGGCCTGGTCACCACCGCGGGGGGTGTCACGGCATCGATCGATCTCGGACTCCACCTACTCCAGAAATACTTCGGCCCGGAGCTCGCGGGTGAGGTCGAGGAGCGAATCGAATACCAGCGCCCGCTGTGAGCGTTGGGACAAGTGGCCCTCGTTCGTGGGCGCCCGTTGGCGGATCACCCAAACTCCTAAGTGGTCTCGCTCGTCTCCGGGCGACGGGGAGGCGTCGTGCGGTTCCTCCGAAAGGGCAAAGTGAAGGAGGTCTACGAGGTCTCGGAAGAGGAACTCGAGTTCGTCTTCACGGACCAGATCAGCGTGTTCGACAAGGTCATCCCCACGCTCATTCCGCACAAGGGAGAAACCCTGTGTCGCACGTCGGCGCACTGGTTCAAGGTCGTCCAGGACCTCGGCTTCCGGACGCATTTCCTGAAGGTCATCGACGGAAACCGGATGCGCGTGCGCCGGGTCCAGGTCATCCCCGAGTACGATCGAATCACGCCATCCACCCGCAATTTCCTGATTCCGCTCGAGGTGATCGCCCGGTACTACGTCGCGGGATCGTTCCACGATCGGATCAAGGCCGGCACGATCCGGCCCGAGGATGTCGGGTTCCCGAAAGGACGTGTGCCGCGTTACGGCGAGCCCTTTCCGGAGCCGTTCGTCGAAGTGACGACCAAGCTGGAAAAAGTCGACCGCGAGCTGACGACGAAGGAAGCGCTCGAAATCTCGAAGCTGAGCCCCCGCGAATACGACAAACTCGTCGGCGCCGTGTTGAAGATTGACGCGCGCCTCAACGCCGACGTGAAACGACGCGGACTCATCCACGTGGACGGGAAGAAAGAGTTCGCGATGGATGGCGAGCGCCGACTCATGCTCGTCGACACGTTCGGGACTGCCGACGAGGATCGCTTCTGGGATGCGGCGGCGTACGAGAAAGGGGAAACGGTGGAATTGAGCAAAGAGTACGTGCGTCAGTATTACCGACGGATCGGGTATCACCAGGCGCTCATCGATGCGAGGACCGCGAGGAAGCCGGAGCCCGATATCCCGCCGCTCCCGTCCGACATCGTCCGAGAGGTAAGCGACCTCTACGTCGCGCTCTTCGAGCGGATCACGGGCGAGAAATTTCGTTGACGCGCCACGTTTGACGATTCCCGATTCTGTCAGAAGAAAGTCTTTTACCGAGGGCAGGAATACGTCTCGTGGTCGGGGTCAGGGATGGAACTGCTCATCTATGTGAACGGCAAGTTTCTACCGCAATCCGAGGCGAAGGTCAGCGTCTTCGACCATGGCCTGCTGTACGGTGACGGGGTCTTCGAAGGCATCCGCGCGTACAACGGCCGCATCTTCAAGCTCGAGCGCCACCTGGACCGACTCTTCCAAAGTGCGAAAGCGATCGACCTGAAGCTCCCGCATTCGAAAGAGGAGTTCACACGGATTATCCTGGAGACGTGCAGACGCAACGACATCAGGGAAGGATACATCCGCCCGATCATCACACGCGGGCCGGGCGATCTCGGCCTCGATCCGCGGAAGTGCAAGTCCGGTCCGAGCGTCATCGTGATCGCGCAGCCGAGCATCAATCTCCTCGGCAAGGTCTACGAGCGCGGCCTCAAGGTCGTCACGTCGTCGTACCGACGCGTCCCGCCCCAGAGCCTCAGCCCGTCGATCAAGTCCTTGAATTATCTGAACAACATCATGGCCAAGGTCGAGGCGAACCAGTACGGCGCGGATGAAGCGCTCATGCTCGACATCCACGGCTATGTTTCCGAGGCGAGCGCCGAGAACGTCTTCATTGTCCGCAACCACACCCTCGTGACGCCGTTCACATCGACGAACCTTCCCGGAGTCACGCGGGAGGCCGTCCTTGAGATCGCCCCGAAGCTCAGCCTCGAGGCGAAGGAGCAATTCTTCACGCTCTACGACGTCTGGGCCGCGGACGAGGCGTTCATCACCGGCTCCGCCGCAGAGATCGCCCCGGTCGTCGAGGTCGATGGCCGGACGATCGGAGACGGGAAGCCCGGGGCGACGACGAAAGCGCTCATGAAGGCGTTCCGAGACCTCGTGATGTCGACGGGCACGCCGATCTGACCCGTCGCGGGCGAAGGCAAATCTAAAGGAGACCCTCGGCATCGTCCGGTCGAGCCGCGAAATGAAATTCCTCGAGCACAAGGCGAAGGAGGTCTTCGCTCGCTACGGCATTCCGGTCCCCCGCGGCGTGGTCGCCTCGCGGCCCGAAGACATCGTCGACCCGCCCCTGCCGTGCATGGTGAAGGCCCAGGTGCTCGTCGGCGGCCGCGGCAAGGCGGGAGGCATCCGGCCCGCGAACACGCTCGACGAAGCCCGGACGGTCGCGGGCGAGATCCTCGGAATGAACATCGGCGGGTACACGGTCAAGCAGGTGTACCTGGAGCAGCGGCTCGACATCGGGAGGGAGCTGTACCTTTCCTATACGATCGATCGGTCGGCGAGGGAGGCCCTCCTCATCGCGAGCGCTCTCGGCGGCGTCGAGATCGAGGCCGTTCCGCACGACCAGATCTTCATGGAACAAGTGCCCGTCCTCGTGGGGCCCCAGCCGTACATCTGGCGGGCCCTCCTGCGCAAGCTCGCCCTCCCGAAGGAAATCGGAGACCAGATCGTCGACATTGCGTGGAAAGCGTACAACCTCTTCCGCAAGGAAGACGCGGAGCTCGTCGAGATCAATCCGCTCGCGGTGACGCGCGACGGGCGGGTCGTCGCCGGCGATGCGAAGCTCGTGGTCGACGACAACGCGGAATACCGCCATCCGGAATACGCGACGCTGGACCAAGACCGGACGCCGCTCGAGGAAGAGGCCCATGCGAAGGGCATCGCGTTCATCCAGCTCGACGGGGACATCGGCGTGATCGCGAACGGAGCGGGCCTGACGATGGCCACCCTGGACGTCCTGAACCTGAAAGGGGGGAAAGGCGGCACGTTCCTCGACCTCGGCGGAACAGACGATCCCGCGAAAGTCGCAGAGGCGTTCGAGCTGCTCCTGAAGGCGAAGCCTTCGGCGATCCTGCTCAACATCTTCGGCGGGATCACGAAAGCCGACACGGTGGCCCTCGGCGTGAAGCAAGCGATCGACGTCATGCACGCGAAGGTCCCGGTCGTCGCTCGGATCAAAGGAGTGAACGAGGACAAGGCGAAGGAAATCCTCCGTGGCGTCGGGATGTTCCCGGCCGAGACGATCGAAGAGGCCGCGGAACTCGCGGTCAAGGCGAGACGAGGAGCATCCTGAGATGGCCGTGCTCCTGACGAAGAAGAGCCGTGTGGTCGTCCAAGGGATCACCGGCCACCAGGGTCAGTTCCACACGCGAGCGATGCTCGACTTCGGGACCAAGGTCGTCGCCGGCGTCACGCCGGGCAAGGGCGGCCAGAAGGTCGAAGGCGTGCCGGTCTACGACGGCGCCGACGAGGCCGTCCGCCGGAAGAAGGCGAACGCGTCGATCATCTTCGTCCCGGCGGCGTACGCGAAAGACGCGGTCATCGAGGCGGTCGAGGCCGGCATCCAGCTCATCGCGGTGATCACGGAACACATCCCGTTCCACGACGCGCTCGAGTTCCAGCCGTACGCGCGCTCGAAAGGCGTCACGGTCATCGGCCCGAACTGTCCGGGGATTGCGTCGCCCGGCCAGGCGAAGATGGGCATCATGCCGAATCGCATCTTCCGACCTGGAGATGTCGGCGTCATCTCGCGGAGCGGAACCCTCACGTACGAGATCGTGAACGCCATTACCGAGGCGGGCCTCGGCCAGACGACGTGCATCGGGATCGGGGGCGACCCGATCATCGGGACGAACATGGTCGAAGCGCTCGCGAAGTTCCAGAAAGATCGGGCGACGAAGAAGATCGTCCTCGTGGGCGAAATCGGCGGGACGGCCGAAGAGGAAGCCGCGGCGTTCATCGCGAAACGGGTCACGAAACCCGTCGTGGCGTACGTGGCCGGGCGGACCGCACCGCCGGGGAAACGGATGGGTCACGCGGGCGCGATCATCCAGGGGGGCCGAGGCACCGCGGAGTCCAAAGTGAAAGCCTTCGCCGACGCGGGCGTCCCGGTCGCCCAATACCCGGACGAAGTCGCGAAGCTCGTCGCAACCGCGTAGGCGCGGACAAACGTTCTTCTAGCCGCCTCGGTTGGTGGTGACGGGGAGCCCAGAAGGGCTGAGAGTCTCCCGCGTGAGGGAGAGACCCTTGGAACCTGATCCCGGTAATGCGGGCGTAGGGAACGCGAGGACTTTTCAGCCCCGGGATCCTGAGGAGATCTCGGACACGGAGACCGGAGGCCAGCCCGACAGCGTCTTGCCCGAGTACGGCGGCACGACTCTAAAAGTCGAACCCTTCGGCATCGAGCACATCACCGATCGCGAGCGGCACGGTCGGCCGTCCCGGTTGTTCCCCTTTTGGTTCGGGGCGAATGCGACGCTGTACAGTTTCCTCGTGGGGTTCCTCGGGATCGCGGTACTCCGCCTCCCCGTGGACATCGCCCTCGAAGGCGTAATCCTCGGGACCGTCCTCGGGTCGATTCCGTTCGCCCTCCTGAGCATCGTCGGTCCGGCGACCGGCTATCCGCAAATTGCCCAATCGCGGAGTTCCTTTGGACGCCGGGGTGCGTACCTCCCTGCGGCCCTGAACTGGTTCTCGACGACGGGCTGGAGTGCGGTCACCTTCATCCTGGGAGGCCTTGCATTCAGCCTGTTCCTCCCGACCCCTTTCGCCCTAGGCGTCGCGACTTTCGCGGTCATCCAAATCGGCGTGGCCTTCTACGGCCACAACGTCCTCCATCGGTTCGAGCAGGTCATGGCGCTGATCCTCGTCGGCGTCTTCGCCGCGATGAGCGTCGTCGCCATCCAGGAAGCGACCGCGGCAGCCTATGCGCCCTCCGGGGGCGGAATCGCGGGATTCGCGTTCATGACGATCCTTGCCGCCTCAATTCCACTGAGCTGGGCTCCCTACGCAGCGGACTTCTCCCGGTATCTCGCTCGGGACACAGCGCGCCGACGCATCTTCGTTCCCGCCTTCCTCGGGATGGCGGTGGCGTGCATCTGGGTTGAGGCAATCGGGATCCTGTTGACGATGTCCCTCGTTTTCTGGGGCGATCCCGTGCTCGTGTTCGCCCATGCCTTTGGTGGCGGGCTCGTCGTCCCGCTGCTTCTCCTGCTCGTCGTGAACCTCTTGGCCGCCAACGCCCCGAACCTCTATTCAAGCGGGCTCTCGCTTCTTGCCCTCGACGTCCCGGTGAGGCGTGGGACCTCCGTCCTTGTCGGAGGCGCAATCGCCACCGTGCTCGCGGTCTGGGGCGGCACAGATCGGGTCTCGTTCTACGAGAGCTGGCTCTTCTTTGTCGAATACTGGATCGCACCCTGGGCTGCAATCGTCCTGATCTCATTCTTCGTTTTCAGGCATCGCGGTGCGGAGCCAAGCCCTGACACGGCTCCACGGTGGCGCCTTCCGGCTTTGGCGGCCTACACCGCCGCGGTGATTGTCGCAGTTCCCTTCATGAACCGTGCCCCGCGCTTCGTTGGGCCGGTTTCGTCCGCGCTCGGCGGCGTGGACTTGAGCAACCTCGTCTCCTTTGGTGCCGCATCCCTGCTTTTCTACGTCCTCGCATCCCGGGGAGAGCGCCGCTCGCGAGCCACGGTGGACCATCCTGTCGTTTCGGAGTCGGAATCATGACGGAAGCAATCCGGCCCAAATACCCGATGGGTAAGGTGAGTCGTGCGTTCTTTGAGAATGTAATCGCGCACCATTTGGGTGCGAGACGAAAAGACATTGCCGTCGGTCCCGCCAACGGCGTGGACATCGGCGTCGTCCGGCTTCCGGATCGGCGCGCCCTCCTGTCGACGACGGACCCGATCTACATCGTGCCTCAGTACGGTTGGGAGCGGGCCGCATGGTTCGCATTTCACATCCTCGCATCCGATCTGACGACGTCGGGCGTCGCGCCGCAGTACATCACGATGGATTGGAATCTGCCGATGGACATCGAGGACGACGAAATCGAGACGATGCTCCGAGTTGTCGATCGCGAATCGAAGAAATACGGCGCCGCAATCGTGACGGGCCATACCGGCCGCTACGAGGGCTGCGCGTTCCCGATGGTCGGGGGGGCGACGTTCCTTGCCATTGCGTCGAAGGACGGCTGGGTCACCGCCAACATGGCGAAGCCGGGGAATCATCTTCTGGTGACGAAGACGGCGGCTCTCGAGGCGACCGCCATCCTAGCGAACACCTTCCCGGACCTCGTGGAGCGGAGGCTCGGCACGGACACGACGAAGCGCGCCCGCGCGCTCTTCGAATCCATGAGTACGGTCGATGATGCGTTGGCCGCCGCGTCCGTCGGAGTACGAAAGTACGGCGTCTGGGCGATGCACGACGCGACGGAGGGCGGGGTCCGGAACGCGGTCTGGGAGATGGCGCAAGCCTCCGGCCTTGGAGTCGACGTGGATCTGACGACGGTGCATCTGGATCCGGCCGTCGCGGAAGTCTCCAAGCTCTTCGGCATGGACCCGTTGGACGCGATCAGCGAAGGGACCCTCCTCATCGCGGTCGACTCGGACGCCGCACAGGAGGTCATCGCACGCCTGGAGAAGGAAGACATCCTTGCGAAGGACATTGGCCGATTCACGAAAAAGGGCCAAGCCTGCCGGGATCGTGGAAAACCCTTCCACCCCGCGGACCGCGATCCGTTTTGGGTCGCCTTCAGCCGCGCCCTCATCGGGGAGATCTCCTGACCCCAAACCCTCCGCGAGGACAGCGCCTCGGCGGCGTATACCTCGTCGCGTCGGCGCAGAAACCGGTCACTCGCTTGCTTGCGACCGTCACAGCGGCCCTCGAAGGCGGCATCTCGGCGGTTCAACTACGCGAAAAAGGGGCCTACTCTCCGGAGGAGCAGATCGCCGCGGGCCGGGGTCTGCGGGAACTTTCGCACGGCTTTGACGTCCCGTTTCTCGTGAACGACGATCCGGAACTCGCTCGCCGCCTCGACGCGGACGGAGTCCACGTCGGACGCGACGATCCCTCCCCTCGAATCGCACGTGCGATCCTCGGGCTGAAGGCGATCATCGGCGTCACCGTGTACGGAAATCCCGGCGAGGAGTCGTCGGCCGCGGAGAGCGGCGCGGATTACCTCGCCTGCGGACCATTCTTTCCAAGCCCGACAAAGCCGGACGAGCCCGTGCTGCCGTTGCACACCCTCGACGCGGTCGTGCACCGTTCGACGCTCCCCGTGTTCGCCATCGGCGGGGTGAATGCGGAGAACGCCGGCCTGCTGGCGCGCCACCGAGTCGCCGGCGTGGCTGTCGTATCGGCCATCATGGACGCGCCGGATCCACGGCACGCGACGGAGGCGATCCGACGTGCGTTTTCGGGGGCTTCGCGTACGTGACGCGTGCGACGCACGCGCACTCGAAGAAACGCGCGCGCGAGGAATCATCGGCGGGAACATCCAGCGACAAACGGTTAAATAGAGCCCCTTGCGTGCGAGCCTTTCCGTGCGCCGACTCATTGTGACGGAGAAGTTCAACGCCTCGATCCGGATCGCGACGATCCTCAGCGGCGGAAAATCGAAGCGGTCGTATGTGGAAGGGACGCCTGTCTTCGAATTCACTCAGGGCGAAGACCGCGTCCAGGTGGTCGGCCTCCGCGGACACATCATCAACCTCGACTATCCGGACGCCCTCAACGACTGGGCGCGGGTCGACCTCAAGGAACTCGTCTGGGCGGAGCCCCAGAAGGTTGTGACCGCAGGGAAGATCGGCGCGGCCCTCAAGGTCCTGGCGGCTCAAGCGGACGAAGTCGTCATCGCGACCGATTTCGACCGGGAGGGCGAGCTCATCGGCGTCGAGGCCCTCGGGCTCGTCCGCGAGGCCCGACCGGAGATCCGCGTGCGCCGGGCCCGGTTTTCCGCGCTCACGAAATGGGACATCGAAGACGCGTTCGCGAACCTCGTCGACGTCGACTACCCGCTCGCGTGGTCCGCCGAGTCCCGACAATCGGTCGACCTGGCGTGGGGTGCCGTCCTGACGCGCTTC
>VBLZ01000058.1 GCA_005878515.1 Methanobacteriota archaeon
GAAAGGCAGAAGAAGCGACAGCAGAAATAAAAGATCCAGAGCTGCGCAAAATAGCCTTTTCGAAAATCCTGGACCATTTGCTCGGCGGTGCGAAAGAAGTTCGCGAAGCTCCCAAAATCCGCCGAGGCTCCGGAAAAAGAGAGAAGTCGATTCGGAGTGCTTCGAGCTCTCAAGAGGGCCCGATGACTTGGCTCGAGGATCTGATACGCGAAGGTTTCTTCGATGTCCCGAAACCATCCGGAGACATCCTGGGCAAACTCGCTGAGCAGGGACACCATCTGCGGTTGTCCGATATTACATGGCAGTTGCAGCAACTGGTCCGACAGCGGAAGCTTCGGCGGCAGAAGAAGCAAGAAAGTGCCGGTAAGAAGGCTACTTGGGTATACTCGAAGTGGTGATTCATGGATGGTCGGCCTCACTGTTTCGGACATGCGAGGATCCATCCTCGGATGGATTTCGCTCTAAACGAACTCTGGCCTAAGCCCGGTTGGTGTTCTGGGTTCAAATCCCACCCGGTCCACTTCATTCGGCTTGTGGCCTCTGAGAGCCGGGTCGTCTGTGAACACCAAGGTCCGCGAGTTGTACGCTACGAACTAGAGCACCGCTCAAAGAGCGAAGAATATGAGAAACGCCCAGAAAACCCCAAACGCCAATTGAAAGACCCCTATCGGATCTCCGCCTAGCCAAAACCTTGCCCACATGGTTGCTGAGGGCTCCAAGTCCCTTCGATCGAAAACCTCCCGGTATGCCCCCAGAAGGCGAAGCTTCCTATCCCAATAGTAGAGGACCCTGGCTCTCGATCTTGTGACCAATATCCAGCCAACAAGAATTACGATCCCTAGAAACGCGAGAGCTAGCGCTATGGTCGGGTTACTGAAGACAGTTGTCGCGGCGACCGCTGCAGTGAAGGTCTCTGCCACGAGGAACTGCTGTCGGTAGGCTTGAAGGAGCGAGTCCTGATGAGAGAATTCGGCGATGATGTCGCGATCGGACAAGGTACTCAGTCCATCCGGTGCGGTCTCGTCCACCGTTCTTGCGCCTTCAGCAAGGGTATTCTTCTCCACTGTTCGTCCCCCTTCACCTGGCCGGGAAAACGGACATCCGGACTAAAGAGGTAGCGGGTCTTACGCGCATCCCATCTCGGTCGGCAGGCGGGCCGGCAACCTTGCATCATTTTCGACTCAGGAGAGAAATCGGCACAGGGCCCCAAAAAACGACCGCCTCCACGGACACGGTCAGGACCTGAGGTTCGAATCCCACCCGGTCGACTTCCAAGCTTGTATCGGATGCTATGGCACACTATAGGAATCTATATCAACCGCTTCCGCCATGTCTGTTCCCGTGACCACCACAACAATTCAACTCAGCAAGGAAATCAAGAACACTCTCGAAGCGATGAAGCTCCATCCCCGTGAAACATACGAGGAAGTACTGGAGCGGATTCTGGAAGACCTTCGCGAGTTGAGCGAACAGACGAAAAAGGAAATCGAGCAGGCGATCCGCGAGATCAAGGCAGGTAAGTATCGGACCCATGAACAGCTCAGGTCCGAGATGGGCTACTGATGCCCTTCGAAATCATCTGGTCCGATTCGGCGGCACGTCAGTTGAAGAAGCTCGATCGAACCGTCGCGCGTCGAATCTTCGACAAAGTCGGCGAACTGCGCGAGACGCCACATCGGTTTGTCCGGAAGCTTGCCAACTCCCCCTATTACCGGCTTCGGATCGGAGACTATCGCGTCATCCTGGACATCCAGGAAACCGTTCTCCGGATCCTAGTGCTGAAAGTGGGGCATCGAAAATCGATCTATTGACGGAACGGTCATAGGCGGGGAATGCCGTTCAAATCCCATCCGGTCCACTTTTCGGTGAAAGGTACGGTCGCCGTTCGGACCGGGCGACTGAAAGTGGCGTTGCTGACGACCGCTGGAAGGCGGAGCGAGGACTGCCACGAAGGTAGTCATAAATAGAGCGAACATAGTCGCAGTCCCCATGCCGGGATGGAAAGCGGTTCCCCCGAAGGATGACCACGGGTACCTCGAGCTGATGTCCAGGGCGATCTTCAGCGCGGGCTTGAATTGGCAGATGATTGAGAAGAAGTGGCCCCACTTTCGAAAGGCGTTTCGTGATTTCTCACCCGAGAAAGTCGCGCGGCTATCGGAGCGCGACATCCGGGCGTTGATGCAGGATCCAGCAATCGTCCGGAACGAAAAGAAAATCCGTGCGACGGTCGAGAACGCCAAGACGATTTTGGACTTGGCGAAGGAACACGGTTCGGTGAAGGGGTACATCCAGGGCTTCGGGAAGCGCGAAGGGAAGCTGCTGGAGGATCTCCAATACAAGTTCAAGCATATGGGCCCTGCGACCGCCAGGGTGTTCCTCTGGTCGGTCGGATTTCCGCTCACTCCCAACGAGGAGGAGAAGCGGTGGATGAAGGGCCATCCGGAGCACGACTAACGACAAACACGAGGTGCAATCGCATCGTCTCAACTCGACGAGGGGCCATCGCGCAACTCAAAGGGGCGCATCGCCCGTCGACCAACGGACCTCCTTCCTCGCCGATTCAATGGGAATGCCGGAGACCTCCTCCTCGACCGCTTCTTTGACGTCGGCTCCCAACGGTCGCCAGGCCCGCACCGTGACTCGGCCCAGTTGCCGACGCCAGGCTCCCACGAGCTCACCGTTGACCAGGAGCGCACCCGGCCACACGGACTTGGGCCACAACTCGGACCGAAATCGAATCTGCGGGACGAGGAACGCCCGGTCTGGGGACGCCAGAAACGGGTCTCCAGCCGGCAACATGCGCACCGTTTGGACAGGCTCCGCGCGCTCCAATCTGGAGCGGTCCGTCCGGAGGACCCACCCTTTGCGACCTTCAAATTCAACCTCAGCAAGTTCCTTCTTGAGCGAAAGAAACGTGCCCTGGGCGTCGGAAAGCTCTCCGCGGGTGGATTCGCCAAAGGATCCGGCCCACCCACCCGACCACCAAGCGAATTCCCCGGGCGTCGACGGGCCGACCGACCGCAGGAAGCGACGCGCGAGCTCGAGACGGGCGGGTTCCGGTGCCTCTGGTGGAGGCTCGACGATCCGCCATGAGGTCGTGGCTCCATCCCATTCGATCCTGACCGCGCCGGTCATCGATGCGATTCTCAAGTCGCGGAAATTCACCCCGACTTTTCGATCGGAAACGATGTGGTGGGGATCAGCCTGGCGAGCGCGGAATGCGCGCTTCGCTCTTTCGGCGGCGGCTTTCACAGCGGCTCCCAAAACGGGATTGCGCGGAAACCGACCGAGCGTGAAGACGGACACGTCTTGCGCTGGAACAACATACACGGCCCCCCTTGGACCCCACACTTGGACCAACCCGGGATCCTTCCAAGCGGACGGCGAAACATCCATGACGCGCGCGTAGAGCGCCAAGACGGCGGATCGAGGAGCGCTGTCCTGGAGTCCTGCGAACGCTGCCTCGACGAGTCGCCCCGGTGGAAGGCGCCTGTGCAGGTACGTCGCACGTTGCCGGAACGCAAGCACATTCTCCCGAGTGATTGAAGGGATGGCCATCGTGAAGTGCAAGCAAGCGAAGGAAATGCGCCATCTTAAGCAACTCGGACTGTCCGCACGAGGTTCAACCAACTGTCGGGAAAGGGCAGTCAGGAACTGCAGTACCCGCGACAAGACGGCGCGGTGGTGGCGGTCGCTATTCAAGTCCCACTCGATCCAATCCCGGCGTTGCGACGGACGTCGAGTAGCCGTTTTCGTGACGCTTAACTTCAAGAGTCGATTCGGAAATGCCGCTTGCCAGGAAGGGGGTAACAAATGGCAATGGTTGACCTCAAAAGCCCCGAAGGGACGGTCTCGGGATACTTGGCACTCCCGAAGAAGGGCCACGGGCCGGGGGTCCTGGTCCTCCACGCTTGGTGGGGTCTAAACGACTTCTTCAAAAGCCTCTGTGATCACCTCGCAAAGGCCGGTTTCGTCGCGTTCGCTCCCGACCTCTACCACGGAGCGACCGCATCGACCAGAGACGGGGCCGGGCACCTGATGTCGAAACTCGATCAAAAAGAAGCGGGCGGAAACCTTGTTAGCGGTGTGAGAGGCCTACAAAGCCATCCGGGGGTGAGGGGAAAACACCTCGGTGTCATCGGCTTTTCCATGGGAGCCTTCTGGAGTCTTTGGCTGGCGCAGGAGCTCCCCGCGGACGTTACTGCGGTCGTCCTCTTCTACGGGACGGGGGATGGAAACTATTCCCACATAACAGCGGCCTTCCTCGGTCATTTCGCTGAGACGGACGAATTTGAATCCCCTGCCGCCGTGCGAGATCTCGAGAAGGACCTCCGCACACGGGGAGAGGACCTCACGTTCTACACATACCCTGGGACGACGCACTGGTTTTTCGAGAAAGACCGACCTGACGCATATAATGCCCCGGCAGCCAAGCTTGCGTGGCAACGGACGATTCGATTCCTGACGACGCAACTGTCTGGGGAGAGCGCCCGCGATTGAGGGTCCAGTTCACGAGCTCCGCTCTTTCGGGTGGATGACACGAGTACGATCTGCCCGATCGAGTTCGAGGGAGGGCTCACCAGTGCCCACGATTCCGTGGAGCCCCGAATTGTACGTCTCCAAGATGCTTCGAATTTCATCACGGAGCTTCCTTTGAGATAGGGCTTTCTAATCTTACGTCGTGAGGGTGACCCGGAGTTCAGGGGGCGGTTTGCGGTGCCGCGGGTCGTAATTGTCGGAGATCGGAATTCCGGCAAGACGACGTTCCTGGGCCTCCTCTACGCGGCCCAAGTAAAGTTCGGCTCGGAAAAAGCGGATGACTTCCGATTCCATGCATCGTTTGAGTCCCTGGACGAAGTCAGTGGCGTTTTCCAGAGGCTGATGTCAGGCGCATTTCCGGATTCCGCGACGAAAGAGGGCATCCGGGAGGTCACCTTCCGGCTCAGCCCTCCGAGGTCCAGGCTCGGGATCCTGGGGCGGCGGAAAAGGAACTCGGTGTCCGACGACTCCGACCTGTTCCGGTTGATTCTGCTGAAATCCTTCGAGGACGACATGGCGCGATCGCTCGAGACCGGGAGCTCTGTTGGTCACATGACGTTGAACGAGGCGCTCGTCAGCGATGCAATCGTCATCATGGTCGATGCGACGGAACTCGCGGCCTCCGATGAACAAGCGCCGCATGCTCCGATGGCCAAGGTCGACGCCGCCGTCGAGGCGCTCCTGACGGCGATCCAACGCTCGCGTGCGCACGGCGAGGCCACCGCGCTCCACCCAATCTTCGTGTTCTCCAAGTTTGATCGCGTCGATTCGAACTCGTTGCGCCTCCTGAATCTCGAGTCGGCGCCGCCGGACGTCCGCAGGAGAGGGCCGCACCTAGCCTACGGCAGGGCGCTCGCAGATCGCAACATGCCCAAAACGATCGCGGCGATCAAGGCCCGCAAGGATCGAGGGCTGCGTTTCGAGGCACCCGCGTACTTTTTCAGCTGGGTGCGGACGGACAAGGCGGCGTCTCGGGGTTCCGAGAAAATTCGACTCCGTCACAGCGGCGCAGTCGGCTGGGAGCCCGACTTTTCGAGCGACGAGTACCTCGCCTTCCTCACGTGCCTCGGAGACATTGCAGCGGACGCGCGGCGCTAGATTGCACGGTTCGTCGGGCGTAGGTCGTCGCAGTCATGATAACGTCGAGCTTAGGATTAAGTATGGATGGCGGGGCTGCACTGGGATATGCCCTGTGCACTCCTCGGAGACCGAGCCTCCGGGAAGACGACGTTCTTGGGGCTCCTCTACAGCGCCCAAGTCAAATACGGGACGGGGGTCCAAGATGACTTCCGTTTCCACGCGCCGATCCAATCGCTGAACATCATGTCGGCGGTCTACGAAGGAATGAAAGACGGCCGATTCCCGAGCGCCACGCTGAAGGAAGAGATCACGGAACTCGGATTCGTCTTCGGTTACCTCCGCAAGGTCGTCGGCAAGCTGCCGTACTACATCCGTCAACAGAACTGGGTCCACCCGTTCTCGACCCTTCGGTTCTCCGCATACGACGTGTCGGGTGAAGATATCGAGGAGTTCATCGAGACCGGGATCGCCTCGCGGCCGCTCATCCAACAGCTCCTAAAGAGCGTCGTCGTCTGCGTCTTGGTCGACTGCAGCAAGATGACGACCGAAATCGACACGCCCGCCTACAAGAAAATGCTGCGCTACGACAGCACGGTCGCGAAGTTGCTCGTCTCCTTCCAGACGTACAAGAAGCAGGAGTACGACCGGCTCAAGGACTCGGGAGTCCGTGCCGACGCCCCGAAAATCTACCCGGTCTTCGTCCTGTCCAAGTTCGACACCCTCCGGGATGACGTCCTCGCGCGGCTCGGCTTGCACCGCGGGTTCCCGGATAACAACCGTGCCCGGAAGGAATACGCCGAAGCGTTGCTCCGCGTCTTCGTGCCGCAGACGCTCTCCCAGATCCGCGGCGGCAAAGTCGCCGGGGTCAGCATGGACAAGTCGGCGTACTTCCTGAGCTGGGTCCGAACGGAAACCCATGAAGGGATGGATCCGGTCGGCCAGTCCAAGATCGTGCGGACCGGCTTCGCTCCGGAAGGCGGAGGCGAACCCGACTTCTCGTACGATGAGTACGTCAACTTCATCGAGCACTTCCGAGAGATCGCACACAAGATCCCCGACGAGATCCTCGAAGCGGAGCGGTTCCAGGCTCAGGTCATGGCTCGGTCGGCCTAGTAGGCTGCACCATGGCGCCCGCAGAATCCGGTCGTGGGGCATCGGACGGAGACGTCGTCGAGTTCGACCATTGGATCTACGGGGTCGTGCCCGGAGTCGGGTACACGACGAAAGCCGTCTCCCATGGGCTCGACGCAGGCCTGTACGATCCCTACCTCCGCGGGCATTACACGCCGATCCGCGCCGCGGCTGCGGCGACCGCGGAGGACGAAGTCGATCTCCACATGATTCACCCGCTAAAAACCGGCCGGGAACTCCTCCTGTCTCGAATCAGCCGAGGGATTCCCGACGAAGCGGGGCGACCGACCTTCACGAATCATACGGTCGTCGCGCGGACGGATGTCCTCCGATCCGGCCGGATCACGCTCGATGGAATCTTTCGTTCGATGAAGGCGTTCGACGCGAAGGCGGCCGCGGATCTTCCCGCCCAGATGCCGCTGCTCCGTGTCCCGGCGCGGCCTGAGACAGAAGGGCCGCACCGATTCGGGAACGGAATCCACAAGCACCTCACATTCCCCGCGATCGAGAGCCTGGCGACGCGCATCATGACGGATCCCGCGAGCCGCACGCTTCTCCTGTGCCGCAACACGACGGCCGAGGCCCGCAAGGCGACCTTGAACCTGGTGTACGAGCTCCTCGCCTGGGGTTGCGGGCTCCCGCTCATGACCGCGATCAGTGAAGCACCTCGGTCTTCCGCTCTCAACTTCTTCAATCTGGTCGTCGCGCCACGGGGCGTCCGGGCCGACTCGACCTGGGCTATTCTGGAGAGCGCACTCAGCGAGTCTGTGTTACCTCGCGTCCTCGATCGGGACGAGGTCTACCAGGTATTGACCGCGACGGTCCGTCAGTCCGCCGACTTGCCGCTGGCCCGATAGGTCCTCGCACTGCCGCCGGCATGTTCACGCACCACGGTCCATCCGTGGGCGAGTTTCCATTGACCATCCTTGGGCCGATGGTCTGCGCCTTGACCGAGGTGCTCGAGCTCCGCTTCAAGGTAGTCCGCATCCGTGTCGAATTCCGGGACCAGCGTGCCGGCCGAGAGCAGTTGACACAGAATCGCCAAGCCGCTCGGTCTTCCCTTCCAGTGGACGGCCAGGAAGGCCCGCCGCACGGCGGCGTCGGCCAAGAGCAAGTCTCGGAGTCCAATGTACGATTCCCGATCGCGAGAGTTTTCCCGCGGGGGCGCCCCGAGCCGCTCCTTGCGTTTCTCGAGCGCCTTGAACAGCGAGAGCCATTCTTTCCGGGTCATGTCCGATCGTTCCCAGGGGGACGCGAGACTCGCCTCGCTCGTCACTTCGTTCGCATCGCCGGATTCGCGTCCCGGCCTCACACCGCTATGGGCCAGATCATAGGTCGCGGCGTCATCTTGCGTCTTCGGGGCCACCACGCGGATCGCCACCGGGTCCATCCCCGGATGGAACCGCGGGTCCAGGACCATGAGCGTGCCCGTACCCTCCTGAGAGAACAGCTCCACGAGCGTGATGTTCACCTCCGCCGATCCGTTCCGTCGCGCGACCTCGCTCAATCGTTCGAGCGGAAGCGGTTGCTTGCCGACGCAGCGATTCGACGCAAGATCATCGAGATACGCCTGCGCGACCTGCTGCACGTGACGTGGCCGCTTCGAACTGAGGCCGAACTGCACCATCTTCGCCATCATCGCCGAGCCGCGAAAGATGCCGGCGACTCCCGCGCGCAGAAACGCGACGGTGCCGCTCGCCTCGACGCAGAGCGCGATGAGGTTCGCCAGCCGTGTGGAGAGCTTCCGGCTCAGCCGGCCCCCCGGGACCCGGGACTCGTAGAAGATTCCGCCCCAGCGAAGCGGCATGGTTTCCGCCCAACTCGAATCCGACGGACTCCGACGAACCCAATCGAGCGTCTTGCTGCGGAGGATGGCGCTCACGAGAAGCGGGTCTTCCGTTTCAGCGCGGACGCGGGGCAACAGGGCTTCCGCCGTCCGCAGCACGTCTCGCAAAATCCGTTTGTCTCCCCGGGCTTCTTCGACGAGCGTCGGTGCGTCAATCGAATTCGTCGCCTCGAGATCGAACTTCTCCTCGGGGTTCAGCTGAAAGAATTTCTCGAGCTCGGTAGGCCCGGTGACGGGGCTTCCTTTCGCCCGGCTGGCCGCCTTCGACGGGACCGGGGACTTCTCCTTCTCCTCGGGCGCCGTCGACACGAGGGCTAGGAGCACCGCTGACGCTGCGAAAGGCACGCAACCCATAGATCTGACGAAACCGAGCCACACCGGGTTCGATAAACCCGTCGCCGGTAATTATCGGCCGTGATAGGCGGCCGTCCTCTCTTCGTCCGCAGCGTTTCCCTCTTGCGGACCGACAACGGGAGGATTCAGCGTTGCGTCCCCCTCACGCGTCTGCCTTTGGTTTTCTTGCTGTCACTGCACGGTGATGGCAATGGCCTGCGCGGCATTGTTCCCGTAACCGTATCGATTCCATCGGACCACGTCGGGCTGCCGATTGCCTTTCGCGTCCGTCGCATAGGATCGCAAGACGTGTCGGCCCGGGTTGGTCGCGTCCCATCCGAACTCCCACGCGCGCCACGCATGCGGCGATATAGGAGGCGAGAGCGTCGCGTCCTCGGACGGCTCGGCACCGTCCACCCCGATCTGGACTCTCACAACCACACCCTCGCCCGACCACGCCTTGCCGCGTACGACCACTTGGCCCTGGCGCACCGCGTCCCCGTCCTGGGGAGAGACGATAACAGAGCGGACGCGGATCGTGCGAATCGAGGTCGGCGGGTTGCCGTCCTCGTGATCGTACACATACCGGCCGAGCTGGTAGTAACCCCGAAAGGGTTCGGCGAGAACCTCGATCCGCTCGAGCCATTTCACGCTGGCCATGCCGTACCAGCCTGGGACGATCAGCCGGATGGGCGCTCCGTGCTCCGGGAGGATCGGCCGGCCATTCATCTGGAGAGCGAGGAGGGTGTCCGGGTCCCTCGCCTTGGCGAGCGGGAGGGACCGCGCGAACGAAATCTCTTCCGCGACGTCCGGTGGCCGTCCTCGGTCCGCGCCGATGGCGAGGACTTCGACCACGCGCGGCCTCAGGCGGGCGGATTCCAGGACGGCCCTCAAGGGGACGCCCGTCCACCGGGCTGTGCTCACCCCGCCGAGCACCCAAGGCTCCCCCGCCGGGAGCGGTTGGAGTCCGGTGCGACCGTTCCCTGCGCATTCGACCGTCACCGCTAAGGTGCGAGTGCCCATCGCCTCGAGGTCGGCCATGTTCAACCGCAGCGGCTGCTCGACCGCACCGACGACCTCCAGAAAGTGCTTGCGAGGCGCCAGGTCGGGTCGAAGGAAGTGACTTCTCACAAAGAACTGGGACTCCGGTGTGAGGGACTCTTCGAGAGCTGCGAGTGGCGTTTCCGCATTCAGTGGCTCGGCCGAGAGAATTCGCACGCGTTCCTTCCCGGTCCGGGAGGGCCTCCCGAGTCATTTGACTTGCGTGGCTCCCGACCAGGTACCCGTCGATCACGATCCGGGAGGAGCGAGCCCGATCGACTTGGCGCCGAGCGACTCCGAATGGCACGACCCGAAGATGCCACGAGGTTTTCGAACCGAGTCCGGCGGCGCGCCAAGACTTCGTGGAAAGGCTGACCCTTCAACAGCCGGCGGCGCCCGCCGCCGGCACGGACAGGAAAGCTCATCTCACATCCAGCCTTCGCGCCGGGGACGATGACCGATGGTCCGAGTGTCACCGCGGCGGATGCCACGGTCCTCGGACAGCCTCTCCCGGCCTCGGTCCGGGAGCGATTCCTCGAAGCGGGCGGCGTGCGGTTCCGATATCTTCAGGGAGGCATCACGAGCGGACTTCCGATCCTCCTGCTCCATGGATGGCCCACCTGGGCGGAGGTCTGGATCCCCGTCGCGTGGGTCCTGGGGGCCCGCCATCCGTGGATCGCCCCGGACCTCCCGTGTCAGGGCCAGAGCTCTTTGCTCCCGGGCAAAGCTCGCACCCTGACGGCGTACCGCAGGGCCATCGCCGCGTTGATCGATGCCCTCGCTCTCCCCCGGTTCGCGGTCATCGGCAATTCGATGGGGGGAACGCTGGCCATCATGGCGGCGCTCGATCGCCCCGAGCGCGTCGCCAAAGTCGTCGTCCTCGACGCCGCCGGGCTCACACCGAAACTCCCGGGTCGAACCGCGAGGATGTATCTACCCTTCCTCCTCCCGTGCTTCGTCCGAGCACCGGATCCGAAGAGCGTCCGGAAGCTCCTGACGAAGGCCGTCTTCCACGACCCGCGGTTCGCGGACGAGGCGTGGGTCAACGCAATCGTCGCCGCTTGGAAACCCCGGGAACGGCGGAAGGCGTATATGGCCACGGGCTTCGCCTTGAGGCGGAGAGACGCTTCGGTGGCGGCGGACCTGGGACGAATCCGCTTGCCCACGATGGTCCTCTCCGGGCGGCATGACGTCCAATTCCCTTGGAAATCCGCCGAGGGAGCCGCGACACGGATCCCGGGATCCGAATTCGGCGCGATCGAAGACGCCGGGCACTTCCCGATGGTGGAGAAGTCCCGCGAGACGGCGCAGCGCATCTCAAAGTTCCTCGATTCGAGCGGCGCAACCAGCCGCTGATCGTCGGAACCCCCACGAGGGGGAACCTCCCCGGATTCCGGAGGAGTTTCTATATGACGGATGGTATCGGCCGTGCTCGGTTTTCATGAGGGACCGCGGATGAAGAAAACTGAAAGGGCTGGCCAAGCCGGCCTCAAACGGTGCGCGTGGGCCCTCGGCGATCCGGTTCTCCTCGAGTACCACGATACCGAGTGGGGCGTTCCCGAGCACGACGACCGGAAGCTGTTCGAGTTCCTCGTCCTGGAAGGGGTGCAGGCCGGGCTTTCCTGGCTGACCGTCCTGAAGAAACGAGAGAATTACCGAAGGGCCTTCGACGGATTCGATCCGCAGAGGATTGCCCAGTACGATTCGAAAAAGGTCCGGTCCCTCCTGGCCGACGCCGGCATCATCCGCAACCGCGCAAAGATCGCGGCTGCGATCGGCAATGCCAACGCGTTCCTCGCGGTTCAGAGGGAGTTCGGGAGCTTTGATGCGTTCATTTGGCAGTTCGCGGGCGATGGACGGAAAGCGAGCCGGCGAAGAACCTTGAGACAAATCCCGGCACGGACGAAGGAATCGGACCGCATGAGCGAGGCCCTCAAATCTCGAGGCTTCAAGTTTGTCGGTTCGACGATCTGCTATGCATACATGCAAGCTGTCGGGATGGTGAACGACCACCTGACCTATTGCTTCCGAGGCAATCCGCGTGCCGACAACCAAGATCGACCCGGGTCACGAGGCGTTAACCGGAGATGAAGTCCAAGAACGCGTTGGACTGGCTCCTCGAAGAGGACCAACCGTCCGTCCGGTATCTGGCCCTCACCCAGTTGCTCAAAAGACCGCTTGACGATCCCGAGGTCGTCGCCGCGAAGGACATGATCACGAGGAAAGGATGGGCCGAAGAGATCCTCGCGAATCGGGATCCGGCGGGATGGTGGGTGAGCGGGGAGAGCCTGTATCGGCCGAAGTATCTCTCCGCGAACTGGATGCTCCTCATCCTCGCGGACCTCGGACTGACCCGAGCGGATCCGCGGATCGAGAGGGCGTGCGATCTCTGGATCGAACGATTCGCCCGGGAGGATGGCGGATTCGCCATGGAAGGTTCCAAGAAAGGCCACCTGTGCACAACCGGGAACGCCACGCGCGCACTCGTGCAATTCGGTTACGGGGACCATCCCGCGGTCCGCAGCGCGTTCGAGTGGCTTGTGACGAATCGGGACAAGAATGGCGGTTGGAGTTGTTTTGGGAGTGGTCGGAATCTGGATTCGTGGGAGGGCATGAGCGCCTTCGCGATGTATCCGACAGCGAAATGGACGGAGGGCATGAAAAGCGCCGTCGAACTCGGGGCCGAGTACTACCTGGGGAAGGAACTGCACAAGCAGGGTGGAGAGTACCCGCCGTGGTACCGGTTCCACTACCCGGTCCATTACTACTATGATCTCCTCGTCGGCCTCGATTTCATCACGGCGCTGGGGTACGGGGACGATCCGCGATTGCGATTCGCCCTGAAACTTCTGCGGGAGAAGAGGCGGCCAGATGGGAAGTGGAACCTCGACGCGCTCCATCCGGACGTCGAGGGCGGCGTCGCTGAATGGTACGCGAAACAT
>VBLZ01000059.1 GCA_005878515.1 Methanobacteriota archaeon
CCACCGCCTCGGCCTTCTTGACCCCGTCGCGCATCGCGACGACGGACGCCGCGAGGATGGACGGCTCGGCATCGAGGTTCGAGTCGACGGAGGACACGTCGTACCCTCGGTCCTTCCACGACCGGATCTGCCTCTCGATCTCCGATCGTTCCATCGTCTGCGGGATCTTCGTCTTCTTGACGACCTTCGCGGGCCGCTCGAGGATCGCATCCGCGTATTCGCGGACGAGGCCGTCCATGTCCACGCGGGCATGGAGCTCCAAGACGCACGACTCGTCGTACGAGTCCTGCCACACCTTCTTCAGGGCGCTCCGCCCGCGGTCCTGGGTGCCGTCGCGATGGTACAGGCTGGCCTCCGGGTTTCCGCCGCGGAGGAGCACGATCCCTTCGGCCCGCTTCCCGGTCCCGCTCCGAATCGTCCGGACGTAGCCGGAGAACGAATACTTCTTCAGGTCGAGGAGCAGCTGCTTGAGCGCGTTAGGACCGCCCCGCGTGGTGCGGATGAGTTTTCCCTC
Source organism: Methanobacteriota archaeon (assembly GCA_005878515.1). Taxonomy (GTDB): domain Archaea; phylum Thermoplasmatota; class Thermoplasmata; order RBG-16-68-12; family RBG-16-68-12; genus RBG-16-68-12. The sequence goes on from VBLZ01000059.1 coordinate 515, forward strand.
TGGCAGGAGGAGGTCCTGAGGCGTGAGGCTCCCTCGGTGGCCCCGGCCCATTCCCGAGGTCCCTCTAAAAAGGTTCCAACCCAGTTTCCTCGTTTGAGAACGGAAGGCATGCGACGCGGCGGAGGACGCGCCCTCGCGATGCGAAAGGACTATTATGCTCCGGGATTTTGCGTCGTGTGCAGATGGCCCGGGACTTCTTCACGATGGATGATTTTGACCTCTCGGGCCGTACGGTCCTCCTGCGTGTGGACATCAACTCTCCGATCGATCCCGCGACCGGCGAGCTGCTGAACGACGCGCGGATCCGGGAGCATCTGACGACGATCCGCGAGCTCCGAGGTTCGAAGGTCGTGTTGCTCGCGCACCAGTCGCGACCGGGGAAAGACGACTTCACGACCCTCGAGGTCCACGCGGATCGGATCGGCGCGCTCCTCGGACGTCCCGTGCGGTATGTGCCGAGCCTCTTCGGCCGACCCGCGATCGATGCGATCGATGCGATGCACCTCGGGGACGTAATCGTCCTAGAGAACACGCGTTTCTACTCGGAGGAAGACGCGCTCGCAGACGCGAAACTCGAGAAGATGGCGAAGACCCACATCGTGAGCCGGCTTGCGCCGCACGCGGACTACTTCGTCCTCGATGCGTTCGCCGCGGCCCACCGAGCGCAACCGAGCCTCGTCGGCTTTTGCGAGGTCCTCCCCTCCCTCGCCGGCCGGGTGATGGAGCGGGAGCTCACGATGCTCACCCAGGCGGTCCAGCAGCCCGAGCGGCCGAAGATCGCGCTCCTCGGCGGCGTGAAGGCGGACGACTCGATCGCCGTCGCGCGCCACATGCTCGAGAAAGACTTGGTCGACAGCGTGCTCACCTCGGGCGGCGTGGCGAACCTGTTCCTCGACGCCGCCGGAATCGACCCGGGCACGCCGACGACCGACTTCATGCGACGCGAGGTCGAGGACTACGAGGCCCACCGGGCGATGTGCAAGGAACTCCTCGCGCGATTCCCCGGGCGAATCTCTCGGCCGACGGACGTCGTCCTCAACGACGAGGGTGAGCGAAGGCCGGTCCCGGTGTCCGCCCTCCCGGCGAAGTGGCCCGTGTACGACATCGGGCTGGACACGATCGCCCACTACGTCGAGGAGATTCACCGCGCGAAGACGATTTTCTTCAACGGTCCCGCAGGCGTCTTCGAACTCGAGCCGTTCTCGGTCGGCACGCGGGAGTTACTCACTGCAATCGCCGAAGCGGACGGCTTCTCGATCGTCGGTGGCGGACACACGGTCGCAGCGGTCGAACAACTCGGACTCTCGGACCGAATTGATCACGTGAGCACGGGAGGGGGCGCCCTCATCAACTTCCTGGCGGGAAAGGAGCTCCCGCTCGTGACCGCGTTGAAGCATTCGTACAAGAAGTTCGCGCAGACGAAGAAGTGAATGGCCGAGCGTCGGCCGCCAATCCGATATATACGCGGAGGGCTTGGCCTTCCGATGTTCCGGGTGCGGAGGCCGCCGGAATGGGGCGTGGAACCGGTCCCGCATGGGTTGCGGGTCCTCCGGACCTTCGATCTGTTTGTCCTCTGGTCGAGCCTCGGGATCGGGCTGCTGGTCCTCGCGGCCGGCACGCTGCTCATCGGAGTGGGCGGCTTCGGATTTGGGCTGACCCTCGGCGAGTCCGCGATTGTCGCGCTCCTCGGTTCCGTCCTGGGGAGCCTGATGCTCGCGGCCGCCGCCCACCACGGGAGCCGCGCCGGCGTCCCGACGATGGTGAGCCTCCGTCCCATCCTCGGTCGTCGAGGCTCCTACATCCCGACGGCCCTGAATGTGTTCCAACTCCTGGGCTGGGCGACGTTCGAACTGCTCGTGATGGGAATCGCTGCGGCGACCCTCACCGGGAACGTGTTCGGACCGTCCACGCAGCTCTTGTTCATCCCGCTCTTCGGAGCGGTTGTCGCGGCCCTGGCCCTCGGAGGTCCGCTCGCGGTCATCCGGGCGTGGCTTGAAAAGTTCGCGATCTGGCTCGTCTATGCGTCGACGGCCGCGATCGGAATCGCGCTCATCTGGAAAGGCCCCGACCTCGGCCTGCGGTACGCGCCGTTCTCGGGGACGACGTCCCTCCTCTTGGCCCTCGACCTCGTGATCGCGATGCCGATTTCTTGGTGGCCGTTGATCTCGGACTACAACCGCTTCGCGCGGTCCTCGAAGGACTCGTGGGTCGGGACCACCGCGGGCTACACCATCGCGAACACCGTCTTCTACATGCTCGGTGCCGGCCTCATGGCCCTGGGGATCGCCTCCGGTCAGCCGAATTTTCTGGCGGTCATCGGCTTGCTCGGCCTCGGCGCGTTCCCGTTGTTGATCATCCTCGTCGACGAAACGGACAATGCATTTGCCAACGTCTACTCGACGGCGGTCTCAATCCAGAACCTGGCACCGAAGCGACGTCAACTTGGCTTCATCGTCGCCGCGACCCTGATCGCGATGGCTGGGGCCGCATTCCTCTGGAGCCGGGGCGAAGGCATCGGAGGCTCCTACGAGGGGTTCCTCTTCCTGATCGGCGGGCTGTTCGCGCCGCTTCTCGGAGTCGTCATCGCGGATTCGTTCGTGGTGCGACGAGGGACCTACGCGGCGGAGGAGTTCTTTGACGGCGCGCGACCTTGGCGATGGTCGGCGTTCGCAAGCTGGGTTCCGGGGGCCGCCCTGTACTTCGTGATCGTGATCTTCGCACTTCCGGTCGGCGCGACCCTCCCTTCGTTTGCCCTCGCAGCCGGCCTTCAGGTCGTCTTCTCGCGGCTCGAGTCGTCGCTCACGCGGCCGACGTCGGCGGCTTCGGGCGGCGATCCGTGAGCTGGCACCGAGCCGGCGTTCAGGACTCCCACGCAACGATGACCTGGGGCAACGGGGCCACGGTCCCGTCACTCCGGGTGTACGTCGTCAGCGTGTCATCCGTGAAGATGATCGCTGCCTTGCCGCTCTGCGGATCGATCGCGACCTCGAACAGATCGAGCAGGTTGCGGGTGCCCCGGGCACAGCCGGTGCCAAAGGTACAGATCACCCCGACGTGATTCGCGTGCGCAGACACGGTCGTCTGGACGAAGTGCGAACCGTCGTCGGTGGTCTGGGCCATGTACGTGTTCCAGACCACCGCGGGATCGTCCTTGCTCGACGCCGTGGTACCGTAGTACACGACATCGACCTTGCCGGCAAACGCCGCGACCCATGGGAAGACCGCCGTTGCCGCAGAACCGCTGTTCACGGCGACGGCCGAAGTCCAACTCGACCCGTGGTCGGACGACGCCGCGAACCACACCGTGTGAGCATCGGACCACGAGGCGTACGCCTTCCCGCTCGCCGGGTCGACCGCGAGGGCCGGGAAGACGTTGTTGAGCGGGTTGTTGACCGGCGCATGGGACACGATCGTCGGAACCCAAGTCAAGCCCTTGTCGATGCTGCGGGAGACCACGATGTTGTTGAAGTTCGCGCTCGTCGCCTTCTGGTGGCCACCTTGTCCGGCCGCGTATACCGCGAACACGCTGTGCGTGGTCGGGTCCGCGACGATCGGACCTTGGTCGTTGTTGAACGTCGACATCGCGGTCAGGCCGCCCTGGCCTGTAATCGGATCGGCCACCCGGGTCCATGTGAAGCCGTCATCGTCCGATCGCTGCACGTGAATCCCCGTGCTCGAGCCGCTGTCGTGATACGAGATATAGACAGTCACGCCGTCGGACGTGATCCACGGCCGGTCGGCTTGGGTCGTGTCGATGATCTGCGCCTTGCAGTTCGCGAAGTTGTTGGATACGTCCGCGTTTCCGCATGTGATTGCCGAGACGCCGAACCGGGCGGCGGTGAACGGCGGGTTGACCAAGGCGATCAGGGAGGTGAAGTGGAGCGTGCCGGTGGAACCGATGTCGACGTCTGCGTCCTCGCCTCCCAACTGTCCCGAGACGATCCCGTTGTCCGGTATTCCCTGGAAGGCGGGGGATCCGCCGAACGAGGTTTTCCAGACGTTCGTCCCGAACGTGATCCACGAGAGCGACGTGAAGACGGTGGTCCCGTCCGGACCGATCGTCACGGCAGGTTCGCTGCTTCCGCTGTCCAACAGCAACGCGGTGTTCGAGAATGTGGTCGTCGAGGCGGTGCTACCCGGTTTCGCGGCGCTGACCGACGAAACGAGCAACGAAAGCGCCACGGCGAAACCGATCAGTCCAATCAACTTGTATCCGATGACAATGCCCTCCTCCAGGCGGCAGGGCGAAGGGAAATGCCCGCCAAATACCTTTCCCCAAGAGGATCCAGACGAGACTTGCGTTATCGGAAATGAGACCCGCAAGTTCAATCCGAATCGCAAACGGCGGCGCAACTCCGACGCTGGGAGTCCGTTCATGCGCACTGCGTGTTCAGAGCCCGACCAACTGGATTCGGTGGGTGAATCCCCACTCCGCGACCACGCGTTGGACGGCGGGCTCGCAGGCTTTCGGAATGCCGAGGACGAGCTTGTATTCGGAGGGGAGGCCGCCGCAATAGTTCAGCAGCTGCTCCTTCGTATCCTGCGATGGAAAATCCCCACAGAGTTTTGCTTCGCCGTAAACGATCTTTGCGAAGTAGTCTGCCTGAACATCCGGAACCATGTCGGCGACCGGATCGGCGGGCGTCTTGACATTCGAGAGACCCTGGGTTGTGAACCAAGCGGCGAGAGCCTCGCGCATTCGTTCATGCTCGGCACCCTCGGTTTTCCCAACCATACAGTCGACAAGCCAACGGATCCACCATAAAGCTATCCGGGAGGGCGCCGAAGGCTCGGCCTCGAGCACCGCGGTTGCAATGACTGGCCGGAGCGCTTAAGGTTCGGGAGAAGGTGTCGCACCTATGGTCAAGATTATCTCGCCGGTGACGCAGCGCCAGGTGGAAGCAGAGCAGATCGATTTTGAGGCCAAAGCCGAACCTTGGTCCACGTACGAATTGACGGATGGCACGACCTTGAAGGTCCGGGTGATCCTGACCGGTGTCTTGCGAATCGAAGGCGAGTACGATCAGAGCGGCAACCCCATCTACGTCGTCTCGAGCCAGACCGTGATCCAAGCAAACGCGCCGAAAAAGATCCGTGGAACGCCAACCGGCGGGGCCATGCCACCGACCCGGCCGTCCGGCGGCGGGCCCGAGGTTCGGTGACTCGCGCACCGGGCAGGTGAGCTGTGAGCTCGGGCAACGCGACGCCATGAGATGAGCGGCTCGGAACTAGGCCGGACTTATAGCCCACCGCGACTATGGCGCGGCAAGCCTCATGAGCGCGCGAACCGGCTCTGTCACGGGACTCGGGAAGACGAGGGTCGAAGCGCTGACGGACGGCATCTTCGGAGCCGTGATGACGGTCCTCGGGCTCAGCCTGACGATCCCGTACATCACGGGACCGGCACAGCAAAAGCTCCCGCCCATCGAGGACGTCGTGACGGGAGTCCTGACGGGCGATCTGGTACGCCACGTTCCATCATCACCTCGTGGAAGCAGGCCTCAACGACCGATTCATCTGGATGGCCCGCCGCCGGATGCTGATGGGACCGGGCTTCTCCGCGGCGGCCATCCTGCTCGCTTTCGTCGACCCCGTCTTGAGCCTCGGGGCGTACGTGCTCTATCCGGTATTCTTCATCTTGCCCGGTCGGATCGATCGGCTCTGGCGACGCCAAGAAGTGAAATGAGACAGATTGATCGCATGGCGGAGCTGGGGCCGCAACCTCTAGAAGGTGGGGAGCCGCCAGAGGGCTTCGATCCCCCGACCTGCAGTTTACGAAACTGCCGCTCTGCCGGGCTGAGCTATGGCGGCATGTGCACCATCGCCTTCCTACCGCGCGGCCAGGCGAGTGTTCCCTCTCCAACCGGCGGAGCGACGGTGGCGCCGGCGGAAGGAAAAGCTCCAACGCCATAAACATTCCGAGGACATCCGCAGGACGCGAAGAACGTTTAAACGCGACCCAACCATCGCGCGTCGTGCAGCGCGTCTCGGGCTGGTTCTACGACGGCCAGCGCTTCCGGGAAGGGACCGTCGGATGGGAGGAGGATGTCGTCGTGGAGATTCGTTCCGGACGGACGCGTCGCCCGCTCGCCGAGGGCCTCATCATCCCGGGATTGTGGAACGCCCATACGCACCTCGGCGACGCGATCGTGACGCAGGAACTGAAGGGGACGATCGAGGAGCTCGTCGCCCCGCCGCGCGGGCTCAAGCACCGGGTCCTCGCGAAGGCAAAGGACGCCGCGGTCATCGCCGCGATGCGACGCGCCATGGCGACGATGATTCGGACCGGGACCACGGGGTTCTCGGACTTCCGGGAGGGAGGACTGCGTGGACTCAAGTTGCTCTACGCAGCCCTTGCGGTGTTGCCCATGCAGGGGCTCGCCCTCGCACGGCCCGTCGGGTTATCCTACGATCCACGAGAAGTCGCGGCGATCTTGCGGGCCTCGGACGGGATCGCGGTGAGCTCATACATTGATTGGCCCCGCGATGCGATTGAGAAGCTGGCAGCGGACGCCCGACGGGCGAAGAAAATCTTCGCGATCCACTGTTCCGAACGGGTGCGCGAGGAGATCGATGCGGTCCTCGATCTGAAACCCGCATTCCTGGTCCACATGATCCACGCGACCGACGCGGACCTCGAGCGCTGCGCCGATGCGCACGTGCCGATCGTGATATGTCCGCGGTCGAACGCGTTCTTTGGGATGACGCCGGACATCCCGCGCATGTTGCGATGCGGGGTTGAGCTTCACCTGGGGACCGACAACGCGATGATCAACACGCCGTCCTTGTTGCGGGAAATGGAATTCGCATACCGGGTCGCACGGATGAAAGGCGGCGTCCCGGCGCGCGACATCCTCGACATGGCGTTGCGAGGACGCCATCTCGCCGATTCCCATGCTACGTCGGGGATTCGCGTCGGGGCGCGTGCCGACCTCGTCATCCTGGATCTCCCGGGTGGACGGAACGGATTTGCATCCGTCGTGCGAGCCTCCGCGAGCGATGTCCGACTCGTCGTCTCGGGAGGACGGCTCTGGCCTGCACCGAGCCCGTCGGTGCGAGACGCATCGATGATTCGCGGCCGTCGGCGCCGCATCGCACGTTCGACCCGATGAAGAATCGGGGTGCACCCCATCCTTTATCCGAAAGTCTCACTTTCTGGCGGCGATGGCCTCCTACGATGACGTGATGTCCCTCTCCGTCCGTCGCGGGTTCCTATGGCCCGCGGTCGATCTGTACGGAGGTTTCGCGGGGTTCTACGACTATGGCCATAATGGCGTTCTGATGCGCCGGCGGTGGGAAGACCTCTGGATCGAGACCTTCCTCGGGCTCAGCGACGACTACCACCTGATCGACACGACGACGATCCTCCCGGAACCGGCCCTCAAGGCCTCTGGCCACGTAGATCACTTCACGGACATCCTCGTCACGTGCACCCGATGCGGCGAATCGTACCGCGGGGATCAGCTGCTCGAGGCCGCGACTCACGAAGAACACGAGGGCCTGACGCCCGCCGAGATCGACGCGCGCATCCGCGACCTGAAGATCCGATGCCCGAACTGCAAGGGCGAACTCGGTCCGGCGCGGCCCTTCAATATGATGTTCCCGCTCGAGGTCGGGCCGACCGGCAAAGACCGCGCCTATCTGAGGCCGGAGACGGCACAGGGCGTGTACCTGAACTTCAAACGGGAGTTCGAGGCGCTCCGCCGAAGACTTCCGCTGGGCCTCGCGATCATCGGGCGAGCCTACCGAAACGAGATCAGCCCGCGACAGGGTGCATACCGGATGCGGGAGTTCCTCCAGGCGGAGCTCCAGATCTTCTTCGACCCCGCGACTTTCGCGGACGGCCTCCGATTCGACGCGGTCGCGTCCACGCCGATCCGCATCGCGTGGGCGACGGAGAAGAACCAACCCGGCGCCCACGACATTGCCGCGAAAGATCTGGTCGCCCGCGATCTCCCGCCTTGGTATGTCTATCACCTCGCCGCGGTCCAGCGGTTCTACTTGGACGGACTGCAAGTCCCGCGCGACGCGTTCCGATTCGCAGAGCTCGATGAAAAGGAGCGCGCGTTCTACAACAAGATCCACTTCGACATTCAGGTGAAGCAAGAAAGCCTGGGCGGTTTCAAAGAGGTCGGAGGGGTCCACTATCGGACGGACCACGACCTCAAAGGCCACGAGGCGATGTCCCACCTGAAACAATCCGTCACGTTCGGCGGATCGAAGCTCATCCCCCATGTCCTCGAGCTATCGTTCGGGGTGGACCGCAACATCTGGACATTGCTAGACCTGTCATACAGCAAGGGCGAGCGCGTCGTCCTGCGGCTCCCGCCCCGAATCGCTCCGGTGACCGTCGGCGTCTTCCCGCTCGTGAACAAAGACGGACTGCCGGAGAAGGCCGAGGCGCTCCACGCGAACCTGAGGAAACGGCTCACGGTGTCATACGACGAGTCCGGATCGATCGGCCGACGGTACGCTCGCATGGACGAAATTGGCACGCCGTTCTCCGTCACGGTCGACCACGAGACACTCGAGGGAAAAGGCGTCACGGTCCGCGAGCGAGATTCGCAAAAACAGATCCGGGTGAAGGAGGCGGACCTCACGGACACGCTCGACCGACTGCTCGCGGGCGAAGTCACGTTCGGCGCGTGAGCCGATGGCGTCGTCGCGCGACGTCGACGGATTCGTCCGCCGACTCGAAAATCGGGTTGCGCAGGAGGTCAAAGGACGGCCGCGAACTGCGCTCGCCTACTCGGGTGGGCTCGCGAGTACGCTTCTCGCGATGATCGCGCGAAAACGGTGCGCCTTGGTGTGCGTGGTCGCGGGGATCGAAGGCTCACCTGACGTCCAGGCTGCCAGGGCGGCCAAGCTCCATCTCGACTATCGCGTCGAGTATGACATCCTGAGTCGCGCGGACGCGATTCGGATCCGGGCGCAGATCGCGACGGCGCACCCGAAATTGACGCGAAGCGACATCGACAACCTCGTGCCGCTCCATGCGGCTCTCGAGACTGCGGATGGTGGTCCCATGCTTTCCGGATTCGGACCGTCGCGGTTCGGCGCTGGGATGGTCGCCGCGCTTCGGTGCGTTGACGTAACCTTCCCGATCCACGCGGTTGCGCGAGGTGCCACCGTGTCGCGCGCGATGCTCCGGGATGCGGCTCTGATGCTCGGCCTCCCTACCCCGTGGGCTCATGTGGCCCACCGTTCTCCGGCCGAAGGCGCGGGCATCCGAGAAGTTCTTCGAAGTTCGGTCCGTTACCATGAGTGACGGCCTTCGCTCAATCGCGTTTGTGAGAATCACGAAGCGAACGTCGGTGTATGATGTGACGCATCGGTAGTAAGATTAAATAGACCCCTCACGAATGGTCGCACCGGTCGGCGTCCGCGTGGCGGACAATCGGTTGGGGGGGCTCCAACCAGTGCAAAATCGAACAGCGCGCGTACCACGCTTCATCCCCGCCGTCGCGCTCATTCTCCTCGCGCTCACGCTCACGGCGTCGATCGCGGCCGCGGTCCCTCGACGTTCGTATTATCAGCTCGCGGTCATCCTCAACGATTCCCATGCGCCCGACGTGGACTTCACATTCTGGTTGGACTCGCCGTACCCGAACAATGCGAGCTACAGTGATACGATGGCTGCGACGATTAGCATCACCGCGGTCTTCGGGCCTGAACTCGCATTTGAGCAGCAGGCGGGCGGCACCTACAGCAACGTCACGCACAATCGGATCGGAGACTGGTCGTTCTACGCCAACACGACCGAGACGTCGCAGACCACGAGTCCCGTCTTCACGACAGTCGACGTCACCGTGACGTACACCGATAATTTCGATCAGAATCCCCGGACGATTTATCGGTCGCTCACGTTCGCGGTGAAGTATAGCCCCCCTGCCGCTCCCGTGAATCCGTTCTGGGCGGCCGCTGCGGGATTTGGTGCCGCGGGCGTGATCGGCCTCGGTGTCTACGTGACCCGACGCGCGCGTCTCGAGGAACTCTACCTGATGCACGACAGCGGCATGTTGATTCGGCACTGGTCCCGAACGCGGGGGATGGTCCACGACAGCGACATCATGAGCGGGATGCTGATCGTGCTCCAAGAGTTCGTCCGCGACTCGTTCGACGACCGGAGTGGCACGCTCGAGCAACTCCGGTTCGGTCAACGCCAGGTCCTCATGCTCCGGGGCCAGCACACGGTCCTCGCCGCCGTGATCGTGGGCCGGTACCTGAGTAGCCTTCCTCGAAAGCTCCAGATCGCGGTGTGGGAATTCGAACGGTCCCATTCGGACATCCTCGCGAAGTGGGACGGGAACGTGGCGCTGCTCCCGCAAGCGGATCTGATTGCGGCGCGCTTCATCCGTCCGCGGCTCCGGTTTCATCCGAACTGACGGTCCGTATTCGCATCGCTGACATTGAGCCAGCAAGCGTTATATGAGTGGCGCCCGCATGGAGCGAGGTCGCCATGGTCGATGACCACGTCAAGCGAAAGATCCTGCTCCTCGGCGATGGTGCCGTCGGAAAGACGAGCCTCATCCGGCGCTTCGTGGTCGACAAGTTTTCGGACGATTACATCACGACGATCGGCACGAAAGTCACGAAGAAGGACCTGCGGCTCGAGTCGCCGGGCAAGGCGACGGACATGACGTTCATGATCTGGGACGTCCTCGGACAAAAAGGGTACCGCGGCATCCAGGAGAGCTCCTTCCAAGGGGCGAAAGGGGCGCTCCTCGTCTACGACGTGACGCGCCCGGAGACGGCAGAGAGTCTGCACGAGTACTGGATCCCGCATCTCCTTTCCGTGACGGACCCGATTCCACTCGTCCTCGTTGCGAACAAAGTGGACCTCGCCGAGTCCCGTCGAACGGTCCAGGAACAGCTGGATGATCTGAAAGACGCGCTCCAGGTGGACGGCTTCGTGAGCTCTGCGAAGACCGGACTCAACGTCGAAGCGGGCTTCCTCGGTCTCGCGAAGGCGATGATCGCGCGGGCGGACGCGAAAATCACGAAGGGGGAAGCGGTCGATGAGACCTGGAATCCGTTCATCGCGGTCACCGATCAGATCATCGTGGACTTCTGCGAATTCATGGGGGGCCAGGAAGCCGCGATGCCGATCGTCCGTCAGCAAATCACGCGCGCGGGCATCGACGTGAAGGCGCCGACGAAGGAGGGGCTGCGTCTGGCGATCGAATACCTCGCGGAGGCCGAGTCGTCGTTCCGCAACGCGGCCGACGTCGAGGCGAGCAAGCTCCGACGCCTTGGTTGGATCAAGGAAGTCTCTTGATTACAGCGCCTTGACCATGTACGGCGTTTGCAGGTCGTATCCCAAGGTTCGGTAGTAGCCCCGCACGCCGACACCCGCCGTGACCCGGACAACGCGTGCATCGAATTCGTTCCGGGCGACGCGCTCGCACTCGTCCATGAGGCGACGGCCGAACCCGCGATGCTGCCACCGGTCGTTCGCGGCCTCATGAATCCGCACCATAGGACCGAACACCTTCAGCTCCCGAACGGTCGCCCCTCCTGGATCAATCCGGAGCCGCGCGTACGCGACGAGCACGTCGAGTCCCGGGTCCTCGATGCTGAGGAAGACCTCGATTCCACCGGAGGCCTCGTAGTCGGAGCGGAGCATCGTGAGGGCTTCCGGACGGGGCGCGATTCCTCGGAAGCCGACCTCGCGGCATCGAACGCACACGCATCGGTGGCCGGCCGCCCGAAGCCGCTCACGCGCGAGCATGCGGAGGTCTCCCTTCTTCGGCCCACTCTGGATTTCCGGCGCACCGATCTCCCGTTGCACCCGCTGAATCCGACACCACCGCGGTACCAACGCTTTCACGCACGCGATCAGTTCGACGGCCTCTTCCGTGGTCATCGGCGCATAGCGACCGGACTTCCAGAGTCCGTACAGGGCCGTCCCGGGCAGGACCAACGTTGGATAAATCTTGA
>VBLZ01000060.1 GCA_005878515.1 Methanobacteriota archaeon
CTCGCGGAGACCGTCTACGCCCGGTATTCCTCCAGGTTGCTCGCGGCGCACTCGTTCTGGCTTGGCGTCGGAGTCATCGCCCTGATCGTCGCGGGGCCAGTGTATGCATACGAACTCGAGTTCCTCGGCGAGGCATCGCTCGCGGGTGCGAATCTGGCGTCCCCCATCGCGCTTGCATGTTTCGCTCTCGTTGCGGTCCAGGCAGACCCGTTCCCAATCGCACCGCGTCCGTCGAAAACGCAGACGAAGCCTGGAACGCTCCCGACTTCCGACGCAATCGTCTTCGAGGAGATCCGTCCCAAGTATGCGCTTCGAACGGCGCACGAAGAGTCCTCCGGAGGACGCGCCACGCTGATCCTGGGCCGCATCGCACCCGCGATGGCGGCAAGCGAAGCGGGATTCGCCGCGGTCCTCCCTGCTCGCCATGCTTCCTTGAGGGCCTTGACGACCGCATGCGAATTCCTCGCCAGGTCCCGTGGCGGCTTGGCGGTGGTCGAGGACTTGGCCGACCTCTCAGCCCTCTCCGAGTGGCCGTCCACGATTGAGGCCGTCGTGCGGCTGCGACATGTCGCCCGCGGCACGGGGTCCACCGTAATCTTCTCGACGTCTCGGCTCACGGATGCGGAGCGTCGCGCTCTCAGGGACTTGCGGTTCACCTGGTGGTCGCTCCCCGATCCGGCACGTGAAATCGAATCAATCCTGGCGCAATCCTTCGGGAGCGGAGCGGTTCGCCTCGTCGCATCGTTCAGTCGAGCCCACGGTCTTCGGCAGGAGGAACTCACCACGGATCACGTGCCTGCCCTCCTGGATTTCCTCACCCGCGCGATCACCGAACTCTCCGGCGTCGTCGCAGGGACCGCGGGTCATGGACTCCGGACTCAACTCGAAGCCGCCGCGAGCGGCCTGCGCTCGTTCGCGGCCCAGGGTGCCGAGGAGGTGGCCCGCGGCAAGTGGCCGTCCCGGATCGCGTCCGAGGCGCACCCGGACCTGCTCGTCACCGCCGCCGAGTATTGGAAGGGCAAGGAGATGGAGGAGCTCTTCACGGCCGCGGAACTCATCGTGGAGGACGAAAAATGAAGCGAGTCTCGACGCACATCGAGGGACTCGACGAGGTCCTCGGAGGCGGGATCCCTGAAGGGAATGTCGTCCTCGTCTCCGGCGCGCCCGGCACGATGAAGACGTCGCTCACCTACCACATCCTGCACTCGAGCGCCTTGAACGGGTCCCGCGGGCTGTACGTCTCGCTGGAGCAAGGCCGGGCGAGCCTGATCGACCACACGGAGGGCCTCGGCTACCGGCTCGACGACACGAACGGAAACCTGAGCGTCCTGGACCTCGGCACGCTGCGGAAGAAGCTGAAGGGATCGGCGGATCAACCGTGGCTGGACCTGTTCAAGCTCTACACGCAAGGGATCCGCAAGTCGTTCGACTACCGCTTCCTCGTCCTCGACTCGCTCGATGCGCTCGAGATTCTCGCGAAGTTCGGTGAGCCGCGGCGGGAGATGTTCTCCCTCGTCCGTTGGCTTCGGGATCTCAGGTGCACGGCGTTCCTGCTGGGAGAGCTGCCGACGGACCGCACGGGTGGTGCGGATCCCCGCCGCGCTGCGTACGCGAAGCACAAGGAGGATTATCTGGTGGACGGAATCTTGCACCTCCGGCTCGCGCGACAGGGCGAGTTCGGGATGCAGCGACAATTGCGGGTCGTCAAGATGCGAGGGACCCGGCACGACACGGGCTACCACGCGCTCGTCTTCGACAACGGGTTCCGGGTCACGCGCGGATTCGCGTAGTCCTCCGGAAACCACACGGCGGGGATTTTTCTCGAGATGCCGGATTCCGGATTGCCCTTGTCGTAGCAGCCCTATCATCGGCTCTCTGCTCTGCGACTCAACCCCCGCGCCGACAAGCCGAAGGCAACAGCCAAGAGGACGATGCCGGCTATAAAACAACCGAGGAAGACAGGACCGGCCTCCGACGGCAGGGAACCGCATGCGCCATCCGCAACGCAGTCCGCAACCAAGACCACGTTTAGGATGCCGATGATCCCGAGGACCACCAGAAGACCCCCCGAAAGGACCATCGGCCCAACGTAGTTCCGCCCCACCCGGGGGGACTCCTCGCCCCGGGACTCAGCCTTTGTCTGAAATCGCGCCAGCCCAAGGAGGACCGACAGCACCACCAACATCCAGACGAAGATTCCGGCCACGACCCACCACGCTGAGACGGAGCCCGCATAAACCGTCTGACCCGCCGCAATTACCCCAGAGAGGAGTGCGAATACCACAGTGAGCGTGAGTGCTAACGCGATTCGCCTCGCACGTTCGTCAAAAACCTTGAACAGCATCTTGAGTCTCATCGCCGATTGTCACTGGCAAGGACATCAACTCCTGCGGAGTGAGGCTATCGGTCTCGAACGACGAATTCCTCAACGTGGTCTTTCGCCTTTTCGCGGGCCGCGTGGTGCGCCTTGAGCCATGGCCGCACTTTTTCCCAGAGCTCCGCCTTGCAATCCCCGCAGAGGCGGGCGCCCGACTTGCAGGTCTCCTCGACGATCGCGAGATTCTTGTCGTTCGGCTCAAAGATGTAATTGTATTGGGCGAAGATCGAGCAGATGTACGGGTTCGCCCCGAGCCGGCGCTGCTCCTCGACGGTCGCTCGTCCGCCCGTGAACGCATTCATCACCTTTTTTCGCGCCTGGGCTTCCGTGTCCGTCGTAAAGATGCTCGACTCCGGAATCGACGCCGACATCTTGCCGCCAGGGCCCAAGAGACTGGGGAGGAGTTTGGTGTGGATCAGGGCGGGCTTCGGATACCCGAGCTTCGGGGCCACGTCCCGCGTGATGCGGAAGTGGGCATCCTGGTCGATGCCGCACGGAATCAGGACAGGAACCTCTTTTCCCGCCTCGATGGTCGGTAGGAACGCCGGCGCGGCCTGGATGCTCGTGTAGAAGATCTCGCCAATGTTGTTCGCGTTCTCGAACCCGAAGACCGCCAGGGTCGTCGAGTACGTAACTCGTTTCGCGACCTCGACAGCGATCGGGTAGAGATGGTGAATGTACTCGGTGTCCAGGAAGATGCTCGTCAGCTTCGGGTCGAAGCCCATCGCGATGATGTCGAGGATGTTGTCGTAACCGACCTTCGTCGCGTCCTCGAGGTTGTCGAAGTCTTTGAAGAGGAACTTCTCATCGTCCGTGATTTGGAAGTACAGCTTCGCGTGGAACTTTTCCTGAAGCCATTTGGTGAAGAACCAGGGGAGCATGTGCCCGATGTGAATGCCGCTCGAAGGCCCCCGGCCCGTGTACAACGCGAACGGCGTCCCCTTCTCGTACCGGTCCAAGATCCAATTCAGGTCACGGTGGCTGTAGAACACGCCCCGCCGCAGCATCGGATGGAGCTCGCCCGTCGTCTTCCGAATCCGCTCCAGGATCTCGGGGGTGATCCGCTCCGTCCCGAACTGGGTCACGAGCCGGTCGTAGTCCACGGACCCCTTGACTTCCCATGGGGTGACGACGAAGTCGTCCGGCATTTCGACCGCGTATTCCGGCCCCTAGATAAAGACTCGCGGGTACTCAGGCGGTCTTTGCAGGGAGGGAGTCGAGGAAATGCAGGGAGTAGCCGACGGCGATCGCAACCGCGATCATGGCGGCGGCGAAGAGCCACCCGAGAAAGGCGACGCCCGACCCCAAGAGCGCAAGTCCGAACAAGATGCCGACCGCCAGGGACTGTCGGTCCCGGCCCTCTTTCCGGATGTCCCCCTTCGCCATCGCCTTGCGATAGCTCGGTAATCCGATGAACAAGGTCGGTGAGTAGCGGTAGAGGTTCCCGAAACCGGTCCAGGACAGGATCGACGCGAACACGTATCCGCCGCCCAAGAACACGAGGAAGAGCTGGTACAGGGCGAACGCGTTGGTCGTCAGAAATCGAGACGCGACGTACGCGACAATCCCGAGGGCGACGACCGCGACGAGGTACGCTTTCCCGAACGAACGAAGGGCGCGACCGAATTCGCTCATGGTCCTCCGGTCAGACCATGATCGCGTGGCGGCCCCGCATATCCGCTTCGGTCTGTCCAAGTCGTTCCATGACCTGGGCGACGACGCCGTCCAACAGGAGGACCGTGGCGTCCTCGAACAAGGTCCCGAGCGGTGCGAGTCGAGTCTCCGTCCCGTCGCCGTCCGAATGGATGAGGAGGACCACGTTGCTCGCGTGTCCGAGCTTCGAGGTGCGGTGACCGGTCACGGCGATCACCTTCGCGCCGACCCGCCGAGCGATGTTCGCCACCTGAATCGCACTCATCGTCGAGCCCGTGTTCGAGACGATCAGGACCGCGTCGCCGTCACTGACGACTGGCGTGATCGTCTCCCCGATGAAATAGCAGTCGATCCCCAGCTGGACCATCCGCATCGCGAAGGCGCGCGCGGCGAGGCCACTCCGACCGACCCCGTACACGAAGAGTTTCTTCGCGGACGTGAGGATCGCCACCGATTCGGCAATCTCTTTCGAGCGATCGACCGAGAGGATTTTCGACAGATGATCGAGCAGGTATGCGGTTGACGCAGTCGCCGTGGTGGTGTCAGATGCGGCGGTCGTGCCGCGCTTCACCGGCGCTTGGCCCCCCGCTCTTCCTTCTCCTCTTTCTCCGGCTTCGTCGGCCGCATGAGGCGCTTCGCCAGGACCCGTTCCAGGATGACCTTCATGTACATCGCGTCGTGCTCGAGCAGCGGGGACGACGAGACGATTGTCAGGTCGTAGTCCTCATCGAGGAGGCACTCCGCGAGCGGTTCGAACCGCAGGTCTCCCTTCTTGATCGGCGTGTACCGCAACTCGTTGCCGTCCGCGTGCTCGACGCCGCTGAAGTGCGCGTGGATGTGGCCGCCATCCGAGACTTTCTCGACCTTCGTCAGCACCTCGTCGAAGTCCTCCGGCCGTTTGAACAAGCCGAAGCCGCGCGCGTGGACGTGCGCGAAGTTCAGGACCGGGAGGACGCCTTTCGCGTTCTTGACCAGGGTGAGCAGTTCGTCGAGGCTCCCGACGACCTCGGTGCGGCCGCTCGCTTCGATCCCCAGCCGGGAGCGGATCTTGCCTTTCTTGTACGCATCGCGGATGAGACGCAGGTTCTTCGCGATGCGGTTCATCGCCTCCTTCGGCTCGAGCTCTCCGAACATCCCGAGGTGCGTCACGACGATCGGCGAGCCCATCGCGGCCGCGAGCATGCCGCCCCAGATCACGCTCCGCACGCTCTTCTCCGCCAACCCGTCGGCGTCCGCCAGGTCCATGTAGTACGGCGTGTGCAGCGAGAGCTCGATGTCCATCTCCCGCGCAAGGTCGCCAAGCTCCTCGAGTTCGCGGTAGTCGCTCGCGATCCCGGAAGCGAGGCTGTAGAGGACATCCCCCTTCTCGATCTTCGCGTCGAGGGAGGAGATCAGGACCTCCTTGCGGTCTTCCTTCCGGCCGATCTGAACGACGAGCTCTCCGGGAATCTCGCGCGGGGTTCGACCGAGGTCCTCGTCGCCCGCGTAGCGCTCATTGAGGTTCACGCGGACGAGCTGGACCTCCATCGCCGTGAGGCCGAGGTTGTGGATGTCCTCGATGCCGTCCCTCAGCGTCCGGCCTTTGCACGACAGCGGGATTCCGGAAGGCCCAAAACGAATCATGAACTCACCCCCGACGAAGAAGCCGCCACTCGACTATTATTCTGGCCTGCCTGATATTAATATCTTTGCCTCGGCGCCGGGCTTCGGGAGGGGCCGGGGTGCCCTGC
Source organism: Methanobacteriota archaeon (assembly GCA_005878515.1). GTDB lineage: Archaea > Thermoplasmatota > Thermoplasmata > RBG-16-68-12 > RBG-16-68-12 > RBG-16-68-12. Next base: position 5,761 of record VBLZ01000060.1, read on the forward strand.
CCCACGAACCGGCGGTGGCTCCGCAAGGCCCCAATTGTCCGTGGCTGTCTCCTCTTTGGCGCCCCCAAACGTTTAAATCGCTCAGGTCTTTTGGCGTGCGACCGAGGCCCATTTTCATGGCCAAGACCCCTAAAACGAACCCTCACCTCCAGCAAGTCGTCCGGGAGCTCCGGGAGGTTTCTCGCGAGGCCGACGCGCCGATCTGGCGGGATGTCGCGGAGCGCCTCGAGCGGACGCGCAAGAACCGGTCGGAGGTCAACCTCTCCCGCCTGAGCCGGTACGCGGAGAAGGGCGAGCAAATCGTCGTGCCCGGGGTCGTCCTGGCGACCGGCGAAATCACGACGCCGCTCACCGTCGCGGCGTTCCGGACGTCCAGTGCCGCCCAGAAGAAGATCGAAGCCGCCGGAGGTCGCGCGATCACCCTGCTCGAACTCGCGGTCCAGAACCCGAAAGGATCCGGCGTCCGGATCATGGGATGACCATGCCGACGATCGATGCGACGGGTCACGTCGTGGGCCGATTGGCGTCCATCCTCGCGAAGCGACTCCTCAATGGAGAAGAGATCGTCATCGTGAATGCCGAGAAAGCAATCGTGACGGGAAAGCGGAGCGTCGTGTTCAACGAGTACCGGACCCGCCACCAGCGCGGCAGCACCACGAGCCGGATGCGCGGGATCGGGCCGAACTATCCCCGCCGGCCGGACCTGATGCTTCGAAGGACGATCTCCCGCATGATGCCCTATCAGCAGCCGCGCGGCCGGGAAGCCCTGAAGCGCCTACGCGTGTACCTTTCCGTGCCCGAGGCGTACAAGGACAA
>VBLZ01000061.1 GCA_005878515.1 Methanobacteriota archaeon
CAAGATCTTGGAGCATGCTCGCCCGGTTCGAAGCGGTCCGCTTCGCGACGAGGAGCGTGCGGTGCCGCAACTCTTCGTAATCGACGCGCGCCCCTTCGGCCTTCGCGACCTCGGTCGCCTCGCGGCAGACCATGTCGAGGACGGCGAGAAGGTGTTTGTCGCGCACGATCCGGCCGTTTGGGAGCTCTGCGAGGGCTGCGATCGGGTTAATGGACGCGTTCACGACGAGCTTGGACCACAGCTCCGTTCGAATGTCGCTCGTCACGCTCGCGACGATTCCGACGTCCGCGAGAAGATCCCGCAACCGGACGAGATCCGACTCGTCCACTCCGCTCCACGCGCCGAGCACCGTTTCGCCGATCCCCGCATGACGGATCTCGCCGGGCCCGACGAACGTGACTCCGTGCGTCGTGGTTCCGGCGACGACGCGCCGCGCGGTCCTCGCGATTGTTTCCGCGTTTCCGAGACCGTTTTGCAAGGTGACGAAGATCGCTCGTTCGGCGAACGGACGCAACACGAGCATTGCATTCGCGGTATCGTACGATTTGGTCGTCACGAAAACGAAATCCGGTCTCGCGGTGCGCGACACGCGGATTGCGGCGCGAGGTTTCGCAATAATCGCAGTCTTTCCGCGAACTCGGAGGCCGCGTGATTTGATCGTCGAGCTGTGCTCTGCCCTCCCGATAAGCGTCACATCGTGACGTTGAGAAAGAAGAGCTCCGAAGAAACTTCCGATCGCGCCGGCGCCGAACACCAGAACTTCCACGAATTGCGTGATGCGAGCGCACTCCAAAACGGTTTCGATGTGCGTTTCCCATCCTTCCGTTTTTATATAAATCGCAAAATAGACGTTTTTTTGTCGCTTCGCTACTTTTAAGACCCCTTTTGTCTATACAGAAAATAGGGAGGAAAGAAGTGGCCAAGAAAAAGAAGGGCAAGAAAAAGAAGAGATAGGCGCTTGCCCGGCCAGCCCTCGCGATGATATGTCGCTCGGCGACTCATCGCGTCGCACCCTTTTCCCGTTTTTCATTCCTTATTCCTTTTCATCTCGCGGCCAATTCGATCGGCGAGCCTCAGCGGTTCCGGATATCCGTGGAGGGTGGAACCGCGGACCACTTCGAGTGCGCGCTCGAGCGAGATGCGATGGCCGATCGAGACGTAGATGGGACGTTCGCGGCCCGGCGGAGTCCACGCATATCCTCGGACCTGACCTCGGAACTCGACCGGGGACGCTCTCGAGGGCGATCGGGTTCTCGGTCTCACCCGACCGACGAGCGGATGCTTCGCCACGCCAACCGTTGGGAGGTCGAGTCGGACGCCGACATAACACGCGACGCCGAAAAGCGCCGGATGCAGACGGCCGTGTCCGTCGATTAGAAGGACGTCCGGTCGCCGCTTCAGGCGGCGAACGGCCGCTTCAATCCCGGGGAATTCGCGATATGCCAAATACGTCGGGATGTAGGGAAACTCAGCCTGGCGCTTCACGGCAATGATTTCGGTGAGCGCGAGGTCCTTCGCGTCGATGGAAACCGCAACGATGTGCATCGTATTTCCATCGTAGCCGGCATCGACGCCGGCGACGCGTTCGACTTGCAGGCCACCGTCTTGCTCGATGACTCGTTCGCTTAGCTTCTGCTGTTCCTCGCGGAGTGCCGTGAGGAATCGGGTCGGTTCCAAGAGATCCGTGAGTTGATCGGCGGAGACACGGCCTCGGAACAGGCGCGTGCCCTCCCGCGAGAGTTCGCGGGACGCCGATGCGAGGATCGGTCGACCGTCTGCGCGGACGACCCGGTGTCCTCCGGACGTGTCCGGGCGCGTTGCGATCCACGAGGCGACGGCTCGGGACGCTCGGACATCGCCCAACGCCTGGGCGACCGCTCCACAGGTCGTGACCCGGCCCGGCTCGACTTGATCGAGGCAGCGCTGCAGAGCTTTGGAGAAGTCGAGGTCCACGAATGCGCATCGGCTCGGACCGCAATACCCTTTCACATCGGGAGACTCGCGGCAGCCGCCTCGTTCGCGTCTTCGACCGCGCGGAGAGCCGCGAAAACCCTTTCTACGGCTCGCCCCATCGACGGCTCCGATGTCCCTCCTCCTTCGCGGTGGCCTCGTCATCACGCAAGACGAAAAGCGTCGCGTCGTGAGCGGTGATGTCCTCTTGGAAGACGGACGAATTGTCGCAGTCGGCGACGTCGACCAGTCCGCGGACGACGTCATCGATTGCACCGGCTGCGCGGTCCTTCCCGGCTTCATCAATCTCCACCAGCACGTCGCAAACACGCTCCTTCGCGGCGTCGCCGACGACGTCCCGCTCGAAGAGATGCTCCCGAGAGCCTCCGCGATTGACGCGAAGCTGACGCGACGGGACGTGCAAATCGGCGCGCTCCTCGGATGCGTAGAGATGATCCGGTCCGGGACGACGAGCTTCCACGACCTGTTCTACTGGGAGGACGAGGTCGCCCGGGCCGTGCGCGAATCGGGCATGCGCGGGTTTCTGTCGTGGGTCACGCTCGACGAGGCGTTCACGACGCAGCACGGGAATCCTCTGAAGAACGCCGATGCCTTCGTCGCGAAGCAGAAGGACGATCCGCTCGTCACCCCCTCTGTCGGCGTCCAAGGCGTCTACGTCGCCTCGGAGGAAACCTACGCGAAGGCGAAGGAGATCGCCGATCGCCGCGATGTCCGGCTCCACACTCACCTGTCGGAGACCCGCGGCGAGGTCGAGGGTCACCGCAAGAGGACCGGCCTCCGGCCCGTGGAGTGGCTCGAGAAGATCGGGTTCCTCGGAGAACGCGTCACCGCCGCGCACTGCGCTTGGGTCACGATGAACGAGGTTCGGGCCCTCGCCCGGTGCGGCGTGAGCGTCGCCCACTGCCCCGTTTCCAACATGAAACTGGCGAGTGGCGGCGTCGCCCCGGTGCCGGAGATGCTCGAGGCGGGGGTCGTCGTCGGCCTCGGGACCGACTCCCCGATCTCGAACAACGGCATGGACGTCTTTGCGGACATGAAGGTCGCCGCGCTCCTGCACAAAGCGACCCGGTGGGACGCCAAGATCATGCCGGCACAGACCGTCTTCGACCTCGCGACGATCCACGCGGCCCGTGCGTTACACGTCGAGGGGGAAATCGGATCGATCGAGGTCGGGAAGCGAGCGGATCTCGCGGTCGTCTCATTGAAAGGCGCCCACACAACTCCTTTTTATCCGGAGAGCGTCATCCGGCACCTCGTCTACGGCGGCCGGGGGAGCGATGTGCAGGCGACGATTGTCGATGGGAAGGTCCTCATGGCGGGTGGCGTCGTGCGAACCCTCGACGAGGCGGACATCATCGCTCGTGCGCAAGAGACGGCCCGCGAGCTCTTCGAGGCGTGAGCCGTGATCCTCGGCGTCGACGAAGCGGGGAGAGGCCCCGTCCTCGGTCCGCTCGTCGTGGCCGGCGTCGCGGTCGAGTCGGACGTCGCGTTGCGGCACATGAACGTCCGGGACTCGAAGAAACTCTCCCCCGAGAAACGGGAGGCGCTGGCGCCCGAGATCGAGAAGTGTGCGACGTGGGACCTCCTGGTCATCTCCGCGGAAGAGATCGACATGATGCGCGCGGAGATGTCTCTGAACGACTTTGAGGCAAAGCTCTTCGCGCAGCTGATCGAGCGGCTGCATCCCGAGACCGCGTACGTCGACGCGGCCGATGTGGACGAGATCGAGTTCAAACGCTGTGTCCAACGAGAGCTGCGTTTCGCCGTCGAGGTCGTCTCCCAGCACAACGCCGACGAGCTCTTTCCGGTCGTGAGCGCGGCGTCGATTCTGGCGAAAGTCCGCCGCGACCGCGAGATGCGCGTGATCGAGGAGGAGATCGGCGACACGATCGGCTCGGGCTATTCGTCCGATCCGGACACGATCGCGTTCCTGGAGAAGTGGATCAAGAAAAAAGGGACCCTGCCGCCGCACACCCGAACCTCCTGGGACACCGCGCGGCGGTTGCTCGCGGAGTCCCGGATTCGCAAGCTCGACGAATTCGGCGGTCGGTCGTGATGCGGGAGATGCTCGAGGACCTGATTCGCAAGTTCAATGCGAAGGTCGGATCCGACCCAGCGCTCCGCGCGGACCTCGTCGGTCTCCGGAAGACGGTCCTGATCGAGCTGAAGGAGGGCACGAAATATCACTTCACACTTGCGGACCAGAAGGTCGCGGGCCTGCTCGACGGCGGCGTCGACGCCGCGGACATCACAATCTCGACCGATGCGGACACGTTGCGCGGACTCATCCTCCGCGAGATCGGTCCGTTCAAGGCGTACGCGACGGGAAAGATCAAACTGAAGGGAAGTCTCGAGGACCTCGCCCGCTTCCGGAAATTCTTCTGAGAGCGGCGCGCGATAGGTTTATCCGACACGTTCCAATGCGGACGGACGACCGCCGTCGCGCCGTGGCTCGATCTGCTGAGGTAGCGGGGTGGGGTAGCCAGGATATCCCGTCGGGCTCATACCCCGGGACTCCCAGGTCCCCGGTGAGACACCCGGAGATCGATGGTTCAAAAGGGCCGCGAGGAGGACCTCGGGCCCGGAAAGTCCATCCCCCGCTATCGAGTTCCGACGTCGACGGCGGTCCTCGTCTCGGGCCATGGTGGCGATCTCGCTGGTTCTGAGGAAGTTAACCTTGTTTAAGGTTAAACTCGGCGCGCTCCCATGACTGAATCTTGTGGCCTGATTCTCAGGACGGAGCTTTTATGCATCATGGGCCGGGTGGTCCGCGCGCTCGGCAGGCTTTCGATGGATCGCGTCAAGACGGGCGTCGTCGGTCTCGACACGATGCTGAACGGCGGCCTGCTGCCCGCGCGACCTTATGTTATCTCGGGCCCGACCGGCAGCGGCAAGACGATTCTGGCCCTCCACTTCTTGCTTGAAGGGCTCCGGCAGCAGGAACCGTGCCTCCTCGTCACCCTCGACGAGCCCCCGATCGAGGTCAAGGCGAACATGGCCACGTTCTCGTGGAACCTGGACCGCCTCAAGATCCTCGATGCGACGCCGGACATCCGCGCGCACAAACGCCAGCGCTCCGTGATCGACGTCGGGACGTCCCTCGACGTGCGGGACATGGAAGACGTCACGGAGATCCGCCAGTCGTCCCAGATCCGGGCGCTCGAGGTCACGGTACACAGCGTGCAGAAGATGATCAAACAGGAATTCTCTCATCATCTCGAGCGCACGAAGCAACGGTACAAGCGCATCGTCATCGACTCGATGACCGCGCTCAAGATGTTCGCGATGCAGGGTCAGGACAGTCGGATCTTGATCCAGTCGTTCGTCCGGTTCCTGGCGGAACTCGAGGCGACGACCCTCATCATCTCGGAACGGTTGAACAAAAAGATCCTCGAGACGGAGTTCTTCCTCGCCCGCGGCGAGATCCGGGTCAACAAGTGGATCGACGGAAGCGTCATTCGCCGTGCGATCTCGATCGAGAAGTTCCGCGGCTCGTCGTTCGACGATCGGATGCACCCCATTTCGATCGGGGACAACGGGATGGTCGTCTACCTCGACGCGCCGGCGCAGACCCGGGTGTCGACCCCTGCGCCGAAGCCGGGGGAGTCGCTCCTGGAAACCCGTCTCATCGACGAGGTCTCGAATGTGATCGAGTCGATCATGCGACAGATCGAGGACGCTCACCGCCGCCAGGTCCCGATCCGGGACATCGAGGTGTCGCTGTCTCGTGCGATGCTCGCCTTCCAACGCCGGAACTATCAAAAAGCGATAAAGCTCGCGCTCGCGTGCGACTCGGAGCTGAAAGAGCGTCTCGGGAAGGCTCCGCTCCCGCCCCCGATCTCGACGCCGCCGCGGCCGCCGCAGGTGATTCGCTGACGGCCGCGGCCAAGATCGGGACCGGCATCCCGGGTCTCGACAAGATGCTCCACGGCGGCTTCGTCCCCGGACGGCCGTACATCGTCTCGGGCCCGCCGGGCGCGGGGAAGACGATCCTCGCGATGCAGTTCCTCCGCGAAGGTCTGGCGGGTGGCGAGCGGTGCCTGTTCGTCGCCTTGGAGGAACCTCCGAACGAACTCAAGATCAACATGCGCGGCTTCCGCTGGAACCTGGACGACCTCGACGTCCTCGACGCGAATTCGGACATCCGGCGCTTCGAGCCCACGCCGATCCTGGAGATCTCGACGGAGGAAGAGCCCGCGAAGATGCGTGCGATCGGCGAGCGCATCCGCAAGACCCCGGACTTCGAGAGCAAGGAAGTGAGCGTCCACTCGCTCCAACAACTCCTGAAGAACCTGTTCCTGAAGCGGAACTACGAGCGTGTCGTGATCGACTCGATGACGGCCCTGCGGTACTTCTGCATGCGTGAGTTCGAGGAGACCGTGACGACGCAATCGTTCATGCGCTACCTGGCGGAATCAAAGGTGACTTCGCTCTTGACCCTCGAACTGCCGGAGGAGGGCGAGGTCCCACCCGAGGCGTTCCTCGCGCGCGGGGAGATCCGTCTGCACAAGCTCCGGGATGAGACGGGGATCAAGCGATTCCTCTCCGTCGAGAAGTACAAAGGCTCGTCCCACGACGAGAACGTGTATCCGTTCGACATCACGAACGCCGGGATCGTCATCAACATGGCCCCGATGCAGACGATCTCGCGTTGAGGGCTCGTTTTCTCACGGCAGCCCCGCGGCGGATGTCAACGGGGGGTTTGTCTGACAGATGTATGACTACTTTTAAATAGGGTAAGATGGATTCGTCCGGCCGTCAGTCTCCATCGGGATGGGATGGCACAATGAAATCACTTCTCAACGAAGCCCTGGCTCGACACCAGGAAGCCGAGGCG
>VBLZ01000062.1 GCA_005878515.1 Methanobacteriota archaeon
TCTCGTCTGCTGATTCACCAGATAGTACCCACCGACCACGCCGGCCGTGATCAACACAACAATCAGCACGACCCACTTCGGAATGTGGATCGGTCTCCCGGCGTTCCGCGATGCGCCCCGACGGGCCTCCTGCTTCAGCTGTTCGCGCAGCTTCGGGGTGTCGGGGTGCCGCGGGTGGGTCCCGTTCAAGTGGCGGAGGAGGTTCTCCGGTTTCACGGAGACGTTGCAAATCGGGCAGCGGTCCAGGGTCGCCACGGTGGCCTCTTTCCGGTCCGGCAGATGAAAGAAACGAGAGGCCCCTATTTAGGAATGACCCGGACGCGCCTCGAACTCATGCGTACATTGCACCGGACGCGTCCGTCGACCGGATAGGGCTCTCGCCGAGGACCTTGTCGACCGCGCGCTCGAAGTCCGCCATCGTCACGACCTCGCGGTCCTCGCGGATCGCGAACATCCCCGCCTCGGTGCACATCGCATGGATGTCGGCTCCCGTCGTGCCCTCGCATCGGGCCGCGAGGACGCCATAGTCGACGTCCGGCGTGACGCTCATCTTCCGCGTGTGGATCTTGAAGATCGTCATGCGGGCCTCGTGGCCCGGGAGCGGGATCTCGATGATCCGATCGAAGCGGCCCGGGCGCAGCAGGGCCTCGTCGAGGATGTCCGGCCGGTTCGTGGCCCCGATGATCTTCACTTCCCCGAGGGGGTTGAAGCCATCGAGTTCCGCGAGCAGCTGCATGAGCGTCCGCTGGACCTCCCGGTCTCCGGACGTCGCGATCTCGAGGCGTTTCGCCCCGACCGAGTCGAGTTCGTCGATGAACACGATGGAGGGGGATTTCTCGCGGGCCAGCTGGAACAGCTCTCGCACCAAGCGTGCGCCCTCGCCAATGTACTTCTGGACCAACTCCGAACCGACGAATCGGATGAACGTCGCCTGCGTGCGGTTTGCGACCGCCTTCGCGAGGAGCGTCTTCCCCGTGCCCGGCGGGCCGACCAGGAGGACTCCCTTCGGCGGCTCGATCCCGACCTTGCGGTACAGGTCCGGCTTGAGGAGCGGGTCTTCGACGGCCTCGCGCAGTTCGCGCATCTGGACCTCGAGTCCCCCGACGTCCTCGTAGGTGACCGGGGGTTTCTCGATGATCTCCGCGCCCGTGACGATCGGATCCAGGGAAGGCGGGAGCACGCCCATCACGGCGAGCGTCTGCTTGTTCAACGCGACGCGCGCGCCGACCACCAGGTTTTCCTTCGCGATGTAATCCGCGGCGTTCACGATGAAGTCCGGGCCCGTGGACGACTTCACGACGACGCGGCCGTCCGCCAGGATGTCCCGGATGTTGCCGATGATCAACGGCGGACTCTTGAGCCGATCGAGTTCTTGTTTGAGCCGCCGGATCTCCTTTTGAAGCCGGCCGAGCTCCGTCTCGACGTATCGCTTCTCGCCTTCGGCCCGCCGGGCGGTCTCCAGAAGCTTGTCGTTGCGGTCCTCGAGAGAGGCGATCCGCGTCGACATTTTCTCCGAGAATTCACGTATCTGGTCGTCGTCCATAGAATCGTCCGGTGGGTGGGCTGGAAGACGAAGGCTATATACCAAGCACTTTTTATTTAGTCTTTGCGGGCTAGATTCGTGATCTGCGAATTGTGTGGCGCGGACGTTCCGCGCCTCAAGAACGTGGCCATCGACGCGACGATTCTGGCGGTCTGCACGGACTGCGCGCGCTTCGGGGACGAGGTCTCGACGCCGGCGTTGCGGCAGAGCACGATGCCCCCCATCATCGCCCAGCGATTGGAGATGCGCCAACGACGCATGACCCCGCGCGACGTGTATACGCAGACCGGCGAGCTCGAACTCGCGGAAGACTTCCCCCAGCGGATCCGCCAGGCGCGGGAGGCCCGCGGATGGAAGCAGGCGGATCTCGGCGCGAAGATCAACGAACGGGTGAGCGTCATCGCGAAGCTCGAGGCCGGCACGATCAGCCCGGGCGACTCGCTCGTCCGCAAGCTCGAACGGGAACTCGGCATCCGGCTGAAAGAACGTGTCGAACCCGTCGCGGTCAAGAAGCAGGCGGCCGGGAGCGGCGTCACCCTCGGCGACCTGATCAAGATGCGCGACGAGCGTCCGTGATCAGGCCATCCCGAGGCGGCTCTTCACCGCGGGCAGGAACGGTGTGACGTCGACGCCTATCTGGTGCGCCGCAACGAGGGCCGCGACCTCGACTTCGACGTCCAACTTCTCCTGGACTCCGTTCACCGACGCGATCACCGATTTCCGGTCGGTCCGCGTTTTCGCCGCGATGGCATCGACGATCCGCAGGAAGACGTCCTCGGATGCAGGCGTCGGCACGTCGAGAATCGCGGAGGTCGGGACGTAGTCCCGCGGCACCTCCACCGCGGCCACGTCGAACGCAGGGCGGATGGCGCCGCCTTGGGACTCGAGGAGCTTCGTCTCCAGCCCGAGTTGCAGCAAGCGTTGCGCATCCCGCGGAGGGAACCAACGCAGGTCCATCGAGGCCGAGAGGACGAATTCCCGCTCGCTCAGTTCGTCCCGGCCTTTTCGCTTGAACAAGAGGGCGATCGCATCGCGGAGCTCGTCCATCTGGAACCCATTGAAGGAATCGACGGAACCGCCCAGGCCTAGATAAACGTGCGGCGGGGCAAGCGAATCTTTATCCCGCCGGCGTCCCTTGGTCTTCCCGCTCCAGCGTAAGGTCGCGCTGACCAATGATGCGCGATGCAAGCCTGGAGAGGACACCGTATGGGTCCCTCCTCGACAGCCCCGCGTTCGGGGCGCTCCGTGACAGGGGGACAACGCGGCGTCCAACAATCCCTCGGCAAGGGTCAGGGCGTCGAGTGAGCAGTCGCTTGTCCGTGACACGCGCTGTTACTGCCGAGGGACAACCCCGGTTAATCGCGCGTAGGCGTGCTGTCCAAGGATCGGAGGCGAACGGACTGACCACGCTTGCCCCTCGGGAACGATTCTACCAGTTCATTCGGCAACGTTTCCCTAGATCGTGCCGTCCGACCCTCACTCCGGGCTAATCAGTCTTCCCGGTTGAGAGCAGGATCCACGCCGGCGACGTTGCCACGCACCCAGAACGAGCGCGAGGACCAGGGTCCCTGCCAAGGGGATAACGATGTCTTCGAATTCAGGTAAAAAGACCGCGATCTTGATTTCGTAGGGCGAGGTGTCGCCTTGGTTCCAAAGAAAGCCGATGAGGCCCCCTGACACCGAATATGGGGAAGTGAGTCCCGCCTTCGTAATCGTGGATACGTCCAGCCCCGTCACGTCGGTCCACGTACCACCGCTGTATTTTCGACCCTTGATTTGGTTGGTGCTCTGGACGTAAAAGACGTACAGATTCCCGGTCGAACTGTCCCGGGTGATCGTCGGTTGTGTATTGCCGGTGGACGAATCGACCGTGTCGGCAGCGCCCCACGAGCTCGTCCTCTGTTTGTGAACAATGGCGCCGCTACTGTCACTGTAGACGAGGTCGATGTTGCCCGACGCGTCGACCGTTCCACTGGGAGCTTTCGTATACACTCCGGTCGCCGTCGTCGCAATGTTCTCGAGGCTCCCCCAACCTCCCGCTCTCACTTTCCCATCGATGGCACCGTTCGCATACCAGAACGCATACACGTTCCCGCTGGACAATGGGAGAATCGTAGGGTAGACATTCACGCTCGCAATGGAAGAGGTGAGCAGGGTTGTGAGGCTTCCCCAGGCCGATACGTCGTCTGCGTTCGTCGACTTCACGACCGCGACGTCGTAATTCCCGGTGGACGGCTGGGAGTTCGAGGCAACCCAGAGAAAGCCGTTCGAATCTTTGGTGATGAAAGCGACCTTTGACCCGAAGCTCACCGTGGTGACTGTGATCGCGGCCTGCGTGCCCCACGTGATCGTCGTCCCGCTAATCGTCCCCCTTCGGACGGGGACGGTCGCGTCGCTCACTCCATCATCTCCGACGGCGTATACGATGTTCGCGCCGGAATCGAACCACACCGACGGATTGTTGACGCCCGAACTAGTGAAGACCTGAGAAACCGCGTTCTCCCATGTCAGCGCGTTGTCACTCCATGTGTACACGGAGTTCGATCCGTCATAGTAGAAGGCCCACCAGCGGGTGCCATCGTAGAAGATCTTGCGCTGATGACTGTACCCGCCTCCGCCGGGCGTGCCGTCTGTGGATGTGTCGATCGTGCGGCTCACAAGGCTCGTGCTCAAAACGGAGAACTTCACGTCGAAACCGGAAGATGCGGTTTGGGACCACGCCCATGCGACATTGGAAGACGAACTGGCATTGTACAACGCCGTCAGACTCGTTTTCGTCTTCGTGTTCGTCTCGAGCGTCAGCGAGGACCACGCGCCGCCCGAAAATTTCTGCGCCTTGATCTGATAGGTGCTTGAGATCCAGAACGCGTAGAGGTCACCCGTCCCGGTGTCCCGAGATATCGTCGGGTACTTGTTTCCAGAAGAGGAATCCAGGGTCGTAGCTGACTGCCACGAAGACGTGCGTTGCTGATAGATCACCGAGCCCGTGCTCGGGTCGATGTAGACGAGATGGATATTGAACGAACCGTCCACGGTCGCCGAAGGTCCCCGGTCCAGGATTCCGCCGTTTCCGGCGATGGAATCGGGGTTCCCCCAGGACCCGCTGTAGAGTTTCCCGTTGATCCCTGAACCGCCATCAAACCAGATCGCGTAGATATTCCCAGATCCCAAGGGAACGAGGACACCTTGGATTCCAGCGATGATCGAGTTTCCGTTAATGAGCGCCGTCTTCAAATTCCATGCGGACACGTCGTCGACGTTCGTCGATTGCACAGCGTCAAAGTTCCAGTGACCCCCGTTCACCTGTACGTTCGAACCTACCCAAACGAATCCGTTTGCGTCCCGGGTAATGACCGGTATCAGCGTTGTGCTCGACCCAGAGAACGATGTTATCTGGGCTTCCGTCCCCCAGGTAATGGTGGTCCCACTAATCGTGCCACGCCGCACGCTGATAGCCGTGGCGCTCCCGATTGCCCCGGCGATGTAGACGATCTTCGTTCCGCCGGCGTTGTAGAACCAGGTAGAAACCTTTTGGATGTTCGCGGTAGTGAAGGCCGTGTTCTTCGTGTTCACCCAGTCCAGACCGTTTGAGCTCGGCTCGTACATGATTGTGGTTCCGTCGTAGTAAAAGGCCCAGAAGTTCGTCCCATCAAAGAACACATTCCGCTCGGCCGGACCGTTCACAGGCGCTGAGGTTGAGGTGTCGATGATGCCGGTCGGGTCGAGACCGCCGGCGGAATACATGAGTCCGTAGGCTCGAACGAAGGCGGGTTGGGTCGTTCCGTCATCCCGGGCGCCTCCCCATCCTGTCATCTGGAAGAACGCTCGGGAGATGTTGGCGATTCGGACGCCTGGAAAGGACGCCTCCACATGGGAACCCGCCTTCGCGGCCGATGCCGGGCCGAGGTACGTCCAATTCCACGCCGTGAGGCCCGATCCGCTGAACCGCATTGCCATCGACGAGGCAATCAGTCCCGCCTTTCCGCTGATTTCGACGAGGTAATCTGCGCCCAACCCTCCGACGGCGTATCCCGTAGAAGCGTTGCCATCCGAGTCCAGGAAGAATCGGATTGTATCCGTTCCGTTCACCGGGGGCGGCGGAGGCGCCACGGTGCCATTGCCCGTGCCGGTGGAGGGCGGAACATAGGCGGGATTCAACGCAGGGACCATTGTGCCGTTGAGGGACGTGCCGAGCACCCGCGCCATGAAGTACGTCTCGTTGGCGAAGCCTTGGAATTCGTAGCCCGTGAGATCGATGTCCGGATTCCAACCGGGTTGTTCGTCGCCGATCGGGTCCCCCGTAATGTTCTGCCACTCTCCGAACGCTCCGTCGACGACAGGCCGGGCAGGAACCGTCCCAATGTATCCGAGGTTCGCGGGCCCCGCGACCGGTGCGACAAAGGCAACTCCGCCCGAGGCAACCACGACGTCGTCCAGGTCTTTGATGAATGCGCCGACGGTTGTCGCGTCCTGCGTGGCAATCTGCGTGCGGAGGCTCAGGGTGCGGGTCGCATTATTTCCGACCGTCAACGAGGCGAGGGTAAAGTGAACGCGTGGGAACATCGGCTTCGTGTCCAGGGTGTTCCCCGTTTCGTCGACAAGGGACACTGACGCAATGGATCCGCTCGCGAAAGTTCCGTTGAACGTCTCGTTGAGGCCCGTCACGGTCATGTCGCCGTCAACGCCACGAAGGACAATCTGAGCCAGGGCCGTACCGTTCCCTACGACGGCGGGCGCAACGGTGTCTTGGCTCACCAGGACGAAGGGATCAGCACTCGTCCCCACGACGTCTCCTGCATCGGACTGCCCATCCCAACTGCGGGAAGCGAACGCAGCCTCAACGGGGGCCCTGACCGGTCCCAAATCGGACCATGGAGCCTGAAACTCGAGCTCCTTGGCAGCGCCGGCGGCTGCAATCGATCGAATGGGAGTCCATCCGTTCCAATTCTCGGTTCCGTGGCTCGAATCGTACGTGAACAACGTCGCACTCACCACGTTCCCGCCGAACGTGTACACTTTGATCAGGCGGTCCGCGCCAATTCCCTGGACCCGGTATCCTGTCTGGGCCGTGCGGTCCGTGTCGATAAACGCGAAGTAGCCGTTCGTCACGCTGACGCCCGCGGGACCACCCGCGAGGACGTCCCCGGCGACTTGCATGTAGAACGACAGGTACTCGACGTTGTCTTTTACGGCGACCTGCTTAATGTCGATGTCCGGATTGACGACCGCGTTCCCGACGGCGAGGTGAGGCACTCGATTCCAGTCGGCGAAGCGACCGTCGATCTGAATGGGATACGATGGGGCCGCGTATTCGGGCGCGAAGAAAAGCGGGACCAGCAGGAGCGCGACGCTGACGAGCGGAATGAGGTACAGTTTCCATCCCGTGCTCCGGGCCATCCCGCGCCGACCAGAAGCATGGAAGCCCGCCGCTCGTAGACCACCCAACCCGTTTGTGAGCCCGTTCGTGCGACCCAGTCCGTTCGTGATGCCGTTGGTTCGGCCCAGGCCATTTGTCAGGCCGTTCGTCCTCCCCAATCCGTTCGTGAGCCCATTGGTCCGGCCGAGGCCATTCGTGAGCCCGTTCGTGCGACCCACGCCGTTGGTCAGCCCATTGGTTCGGCCAAGACCGTTCGTCCGGCCGAGTCCGTTTGTGCGCCCGCGGAGGCCGTTCGTCCGACCTCCAAGGCCGTTCGTCCGGCCCCCCAATCCGTTCGTCCGCCCGGCTTTGAGTCCGCCGCGGCGCTCGAGCACGAGGCCGTTCGTCAATCCTTTCTTCGACGGCGATTTCTCCGTCGGCTTTGCGGGCGGCGGGACTGCGCGCTCCGGCTTCGGTTTCGACGGACGATCAGCCGGCTTCTCGATGGGTTTCTCGGGTTCCTTCGTGCCGCCCAGATCCTCTTCGACCATCTCCTGGATCGCGGCCTTGCCGAGGTCGTCGAGTTCGTCCTCCAACGTCCGGCTTAGGGCGAACTTCACGCCGC
This sequence comes from Methanobacteriota archaeon, assembly GCA_005878515.1. Lineage (GTDB taxonomy): Archaea > Thermoplasmatota > Thermoplasmata > RBG-16-68-12 > RBG-16-68-12 > RBG-16-68-12. The sequence goes on from VBLZ01000062.1 coordinate 7,525, forward strand.
AATTCGCGCAGGTTGTCGCATCGATCGCGACCGGGGCTTCGCACATCGGACACGGCACGGTCGCATCGATGGCCTCCGCCGCCTCCGGCTCGGTCTGCTGAGCGCGAACCCGACTTTCTCGCGCGAGCTCCCCCTGGCCGAGCTTGGCGTGGAGCTTCGTCTTGAGCACCCAGAGACCGGGATACGCCGAATCCAGGGCCGCGAGCCGGTCGAGGGTCTGCAGGCCGCCCTTCGCATCGTCGAGGGTCGCCTGTGCGGCGGCCATCGCGAAGAGCGCGTCCGCGTCCCCGGAGTTCAGCTTGAGCCGCTCCGTCGCAATTTGCAGGATGAGTCGGAGTCGCTGGGCTCGTTCGTCCTGCGATTCGAGGACGCCCCCTCGGGCCGAGGACGTCGGAGCCGAGGTCTTGGAAGCCTCAGGGACGACCCGCATGCCGGACTCGGTCATCTCGAGGAGGCGGAACGTTGGATCCGGGGCCGTGTCCTTGAGATGGAGCACGCCGATCTTGCGGACGATCCGGTCGCCGCTCCGGGTCCGCTCGATCTCGATGACGCCGTCGAAGGGTTGGTGGAGCGTCGTGAGCTGCGGGCTTGAGTGCATCTCTTTCTCGACCAGGACGAGGCTCGTGAACTCGTGACGATCGAACTTCCTCTTCGCGCTCTGCGCGAAGGCGTAGACCTGAGTCACTTCATAGGAGCTGGTCGCGGGCGACAGAAGCTCGATCACGGCCCGCCTCGATCCGCCCCCGGTCAGGCTTGCGATGGCGCGGCTCAGCGCCACGCCCAGGTTCGTCAGGTCGATCGAGGACCGGATGACGATCCCTTGTTCCTCAATGTCGTGGACCGTCTCCTCGCTCCAGGAGTACCAGTCGACCACTCGGAGCCGATTCTCGTTCGTAACCGAATCCATGTTCACGCCGAGGTCCCGCAGCTCGGCGAGCACGGCGTCGGGCGACTGGGATGCGGTGACGACCAGCCCGCTCCCGCCGGACTTGAGCCCTTCGGCCAAGAACGTCAGCGCGAACCGGAGTTTCTCCTGGCCCGGCGGTCCTTGGAGGACGACGCTCGAGCCGATCGGCAGGCCGCCCTGGACCATCGCATCGAATCCGGGAACGCCCGTGGGAAGCCGCGGCGTGGAATCATTCCTCCAGCGGACGCGTCAGGCCGGCTCGGAACGCGAGGTCGGGATGAGCGCCGATCGCGTCTCGAAGTGCCGCCTGGAAGACTCCTTTCGCGGCATTCGATCCCAGTCCCTGCGCGCAGACGTTCCAGAGGTCCCGATGGACAGCCGCGACGAGTTCCCGGAGGCGGTCCAACCCCGCCTCGCTCCCGTCGACCATCTGTTCGAAGACGGCCTTCCGGAGCTCCTGATGGTCCGTGGTGAGGCGATGCTCCATCTCGATCTCGATCGCCGGCGTTCCGACGTCCCGGATGCGTTCGAAGAGCGAGTGGAAGTACGCCACGTAGAAGTCGATCACCTCGCGCAGGGGACCGGCCTCGTCGTCGAGATCGACCTCGAACCGCAGATGGGGCGACCGGAGGCGATACTCGAACGTACGGGCGTCGTGCGGCCGGCGGTCGACGAGCCCGAGTTCCGAGAAGCGTTGCAGGAACTTCGAAGCGGTCGTGATGTGAATGTCGAGGGACCGCGCGACCTCGCTCGACAGATGCCAGTTCCCGTCGCGCAGCGCACGGAGGATCGAGACGCTGTGCTCGCCGGAGAGGAGCAGAATCGCCTGTCGGAAAGTAAGCTGGTCCATCCCGGCGAACCTCAAGCTGCCGCGCGCCTTGCGCGGCGAAGTCTATTCTTCGTGGAGTTGGGGGCTCTTAAGGGATGTCCCGGGATTCTCAGCCTCGATTATCTAGGGAAAGAACGAACGAATCCGGGTGGGCACGGACCCGTCGCCGGTCCACCGTCGCCTTTGCCGGAATTTGATTGCTCCCCGCTTGTCAATCGAATCGTACTCCGAGCGAAAACTGAGCAAGGTTGAAGTATGGGTACCCGATTCGGG
>VBLZ01000102.1 GCA_005878515.1 Methanobacteriota archaeon
TCGACCGATGGCGTGATCGTGGTGGGCGACGCCGCGGGCTTCCTCATTAACAACGGCTACACGTTCCGCGGGGTGGACCTCGCGATCGCGTCCGGCATCGCTGCGGGCGAAGCTGCCGAGGCCGCGCGGGGCGCCGGTGGCATGTCGAGGGTAAATCTTGCGGTGTATGAGAAATTCTTGCGGGCGCGGAACGTGCTCACGGACCTCGAGCGGTTCCGACGGGCGCCGCTGTACATGAAGAACGAACGACTCTTCGACGTCTACCCGCGCATGCTCATGGAGATCGCCGAGCGCATGTACACTGTGGACGGGAGCGGCAAAGAGCGCCTGTTCGACGTCGTCCTTGATGAGGCGTCGGCCGCCAACGTGCCGAAACTCAAGATGCTCCTCGACCTCCTTCACGGAGCCCGATCGATGTGATGGACCGCGGGCCGGCGGCGCGCCCGATGCGCATCATCGTGTGCATCAAGCAGGTCCCGCGGGCGCAGGAGCTCCAGGTCGATCCCGTCACCCAGACCCTCAAACGGGTCGGCGTGCCGAGCGAAATCAACCCGCCCGATGCCAACGCCCTCGAGATGGCGCTGCGCCTGAAGGACCAACATGCGGCCGAGGTCGTCGTCCTCTCGATGGGCCCGACGTCGTTCGACGAAAGCTTGGAGCGCGCGGTCGCGATGGGCGCGGATCGGTCCGTGCTCCTGACCGATCGGATCCTCGGCGGCTCCGACACCGTGCCGACGGCGTACGCGCTGAGCGAGACGATTCAGAAAATCGGCGGGTACGATCTCCTCCTCTGCGGCGAGGAGACCACGGACGCGTCGACGGGCCACGTCGGTCCCGGGATCGCGGGCCACCTGGACCTCCCGCAGATCACCTACGCGTCGGAGGTCCGAATCGAGGACGGCAAGGTCCGAGCGAGACGGACGGCGGAGGACGGCACCGAGTGGTGGGAGACGACGATGCCCTGTCTGTGCACGGTGAATTTCGGCTGCAACAAGCCGCGGGAGCCGACGCTGACCGGGAAGATTCGCGTCGAGCGGGGCGGCGTGGTGACCCACTGGTCCTGCGCGGACGTCGGGATTGATCCGAAAAAGGTCGGGCTGTTCAATTCGCCGACGATTGTCGCGAAGGTCGACACCGTGAGGCTCCCGACACGCGCGGGCCGAATTTTCTCCGGGGAACCGAAGGAGACCGTCCGTCAGCTCCTCGACGCTCTGATCGCGGACCGGGTGATCTCTCCATGACGGCCGTCCATGTCCTCGAGGACAAGTCCCATTTCCATGGAGTGTGGGTGTTCCTCGAACACCGGAAGCAGGGCCTTCGGGACGTCAGCGTTGAGCTGATCGGCGAAGGGCGCCGCATCGCGGATTTGCGGAACACGACGCTCACCGGCGTCCTCCTCGGGAATAGAGTCGACGATCTCGCGACGTACGCGCTCGGGTACGGGTTGGACCGCGTGATTGTCGTCAACGATCCGCTCCTCGAGATCTACCGGTCGCGGCCCTACGCCCAGGTCATGGCGCAGTTGATCCGGCGGCACAAGCCCGAGGTCGTCCTCTACGGCGCCTCGAAGAACGGACGGGACCTGGGAGGCCGCCTCCATGCGATCCTCGAGACCGGCCTGGCGGCGGACTGCGTCAAGTTCGACATCGACGCGGAGGGAAACCTCGACATGATCCGCCCCAGTTTCGGCGGGAAGAGCCTGGCCCACATCCTCTGCAAGAAGCATCGGCCCCAAATGGCCTCGGTACGCCGGAATGTGTTCGTCGCCCCGCCGCACGATCCGTCCCGGACGGGCGAGGTCGTCCACGAGTCCGTCGAGCTCGGGCCATCGGACGTCGACGCGACTCTCGCGGACTTTCAGGAATTCACCCGGGAGGGCGGACTCCGTCCGGAAGAGGCCGACGTGGTCGTGAGCGGCGGCTACGGCCTCGGGGACCCGAAAGCCTTCGCGATGCTCCAGGAACTCGCCGATTTGCTGGGCGGTGCAATCGCGGCCTCCCGCAAGGCGGTGGACAGCGGCTGGGTGCCGAAGATGCTGCAGGTCGGCCAGACCGGGATGACGGTCCGGCCGAAGCTCTACCTGGCCGTCGGCATCAGTGGCGCGGTGCAGCACCTCGCGGGGATGCAGGAATCCAAGAAGATCGTCGTGATCAACATCGATCCGAAGGCGCCCCTATTCGAGATCGCGGATTACGGGATCGTCGGGAACCTGTTCGAGGTCATCCCCGAGATGATTCGCCAGGTGAGGGCGCTCAAGAGCGGCGCGACCGATGTCCGGGCGGCGGTTCCGGCAACAGCTCGCTGAGGTTCACTCGACGGAACGTGACGCCGAACACCGCCTGGAAGTGGGCGATGACGGAGGCCTTGACGTCTTCCAAGTCGACGGAATGCCCGAGGAGCTTCTCCATGGATGTCATGATTCCGCCGTCGTGGCCGCACGGTCGGATCTTGAGGAACTCCCGCAAGTCCGTCGTCACGTTGTGGGCGAAGCCGTGGAACGTCACGTTCCGATGGACCGCGAGCCCGATCGACGCGATCTTCTTGCCGCCGACCCAGACGCCGCGTTCGGGTCCCTCCCGCGTCGCGTCGATCCCGAAGTCCGCACACGTTCGGAGGAGGACCTCCTCGAGGTCCGTCACGAGCCGTTTCACCTCGAGTCGGTCCGGGAGCCTCAGGATCGGATAGCCGACGAGCTGGCCGGGTCCGTGATACGTCGCCTCGCCGCCCCGTTCGACCTCAAGAATCTCGAGCCCGGGGTCGAGGACGTCCTCGCGGCTCCCGCGTCGACCCAGCGTCGCGACCGGATCGTGTTCGACGAGGATCAGGCCATCCGGGATCTTGTCCTCCGCCCGACGATCGACGAGCGCCTTCTGGAGCTCCCACACCTCCCGGTACGGCTTGCGGCCGAGGTCCAGGAGCCACGCATCCCGGACGATGAGGATCGGCGTTGACTCCCCTTCCGTGGTCGTGAGCATGGGATCAGCGGTTCAGCACGTGGATCGCCTGGCCGAGGGCGGCCTCCGCGCTCTCCATGACCGCCTCCGGCAACGTCGGGTGGGGATGGACGGTGAGGGCGATGTCGGCGAGGGTCGCACCCATCTCGATCGCCAGGGTGAGCTCGCTGATCAAGTCGCTCGCATCCGGACCGACGATCGTCGCACCGAGGAGGACCTTCGAGTCGGCGTCGGCAATGAGTTTCACGAAGCCGTCGTACTCGCCCGTCGTCAGCGCCCGGCCGATGGCCGCGAACGGGACCTTCCCGATCCGCGTGCGCCGGCTCTGCGCGGTCGCCTCCGCCTCCTGCAAGCCGACCGTGGCGATCTCCGGATCCGTGAAGATCGCGGCGGGCATCGCGTGGACGTCGAGTTCGACCGGATGACCCGCGATCACCTCGGCGGCCGTGACACCTTCTTTCGTCGCCTTATGCGCCAGGAATGGCGGGCCGATGACATCCCCGATCGCGAAGACGTGGGGGTTCGACGTGCGCAGCTGGCGATCTACCTTGACGTATCCACGCGGACCGAACTCCACGCCGGCGACTTCCGCATGGAGATCGTCCGTGTTCGGTCGGCGGCCCACGGTGACGAGGATCGTGTCCGCCCGCCGTGCGATCAGTCCCTCCGGCGTCACGATGTCGACGACGGTCTGCCCTTTGTCCTCGCGCCAGCCGCGGGCCTGGGACTTCACATGGACTTCCACGCCGAGCTTCTGCAGGTTCCGCGCGACGACCCGGACCGCCTCCGAGTCAGTCCCCGGGAGCAGCTGCTCCATGATCTCGGTGACGACGACACGACTGCCGAGCTTCGCGTAGAACATCCCGAGCTCGAGGCCGGAAACCCCGCCTCCGATGATCGCGAAGTTCTGGGGGATGCGGGGTAGCTCGAGGGCCTCCTTCGTGCTGATGACGCGCTTGCCGTCGAACCGAAACGCCGGCAGGTCGGAGGGCCGGCCCCCGGTCGCGATGATGGCGTCCGTGAAGGTCACCCAATCGGATCCTTCGGCCTTCCGGACCTCGAGATCGTTCGGTCCCATGAACGAGGCGGTACCCGCGAGGACGTCGACGCCGTTGCCTTTGCACAGCTGGCCGATCCCGTTCACGAGGCGCTGGACGACGGACGTCTTCCACTGCTGCAACCGGGCCAAGTCGACTTTCACGGGGCCCGTTTCAACCCCACGCTCGCTCGCGCGCTCGATCGCGCGGACCAGATTCCCCGTGTGGATGAGCGCCTTGCTCGGGATACATCCGTAGTTCAGGCATTCGCCGCCGAGCCGGTCTCGCTCGACGAGGAGGACATGCTTCCCGAGCTGCGCCGCGCGGATCGCCGCCGGATAGCCGCCCGGTCCCGCTCCGATGACCACGACATCCGCGTGCCGGTCCACCAACCGACCGAACAACTCCGCTCTCTTAATCTCTTTGCGGACGCGGAGTATTCAGACGCGACCCACCCGAAGTGGGCTAGCCGGTATCCACGAAAATCGTCGCGGGATGTTCGAGGTAGTTCCGGACCGACTGGACGAACGCCGCCCCCACGTGACCATCGATTACGCGGTGGTCGAAGGAGCACGACAGGTACATCATTTCCCGAATCGCGATCTGGTCGTCTCGGACGACGGGCCGCTTCTCGATCTTGTGCACCCCGAGGATGGCGACCTCGGGCCAGTTGATGATCGGCGTGGCGAGGATGCCGCCTTCCTTGCCGAGCGAGGTGATCGTGAAGGTGGACCCTTGGACGTCTTGCAGGGAGAGTTTCTTGTCCCGCGCCGCGGCCGCGAGCCGGTCGATTTCTTTCGCGAGGTCCCAGAGGCTTTTCTTGTCGGCCTCGTGGACAACGGTGACCGTGAGGCCCTCGTCCGTGGCCGTCGCGATGCCGATGTTGTAGTATCGCTTGACGACGATCTCCCCTCGCTCGTCGTCGACGGAGGAGTTCAAGGTCGGGAATTCTACCAGCGCCGCGAGGACGGCCTTGGCGAAGAACGGGAGGAAGGTGAGTTTGACTCCCTTGCGCTCCGCGGTGGGTTTCAGATGGTCGCGCAGGTGAACGAGTTGGGTCATGTCGACCTCTTCCACATACGTGAAGTGAGCCGCGGTGGCGTTCGATTTCGCCATCTTCTCGAAGATCCGCTTCCGCAGCCCATGAATCGGGATCCGCTGTTCGCCGGCGGTGGGCGCGACTGCAGCGGCCGGTACGGGCACCGCGGCGGCGACTCTCGGGGGGGCCTGAGCGGCCTTGCGGACGTCATCTTCGGTGAGGCGACCTTGCGGGCCACTGCCTCGGATTGCCGCGAGATTCACGTTGAGTTCCTTCGCGAGGCGGCGGACGGCGGGTGCCGCGAGGATGTCCCCGGTCGGGGCGGGCGCCGGGGGCGCGACGGTCATGACCGGTGGCGGTGGAGCCGAGGCCGACCGGGTCGTCTCTGGTCGGGGAGGGGCCGTCTCGCCCGCTTCGCCGAACACGACGAGCGTGTTGCCGACCTTGACGACCTCGCCCTCTTTCGCCCGGAGCTGGAGGATCTTACCCGTGACGGGCGAAGGGATTTGAACGGTGACCTTGTCCGTCATGACCTCGACGATTGGGTCGTTCTCCTTGACGGCGTCCCCTTCCTTCACGAACCACTTGACGACCTCGCCTTCGTGGACGCCTTCCCCAATGTCGGGAAGCTTGAACTCGCGGGCCATCGAATCTCGCTCTGGGTCCTTCGCAAGCCCGCGCTCAGCTTAACATTTTCCACGTTCCATCGCCCATGCGGCTGAAGCGGATGCGAATCGTTTTATGGCCACCGGCCGATGTCCGTACGGGGAGGAGTGGGGTCGTGGAGGAGTGGCACAGACCGGTGGGCGTGATTTGTGCCCGGCGCCTCGCGCCGGAAAGATTCCCGGCCTGCTCCTCCTTTCTGTGACAGAGGAGGGAGTGGCAATGAGACGTCCGGTCGGGATATCCATTCTTGGTGGGCTCGTGCTCTTGGCGGCTGTGATCCTAGTTCTGATTTCCATCGCGAGCTTCATCGTCGGACTCGCTTTCCTCCTGCCGTTCCCGAACGGTGGGCCGACGTTACCGGGAACGCAGCTCCTGCTCAACGCGGTCCTATATTTCGTGATCGGGGTCGTCCTCGCGATTGCGGGATCGGGACTCCTGCGGATGCGCGTGTGGGCGTACGGGCTCGCGGTTCTCGCCACGCTGGTCACCCTCGTCTACGTGGGTTACACCGCGTACCAGCGGTCGAACTCGGGGGAGGCTCTCAGCGTTGCCGCGATCCTGACGCTCGGAATCGTCGGCGTGATTTTCGTGTACTTGCTCGCGGCGTCACGCGCGTTCCGTCGGCCCGTTGGAACAGCCTGAGCGGTCGCTAGAACGCCATGACTTTGTCGATTGCGGATAGTACGCGATCCGCGTTTGGCAAGTAGACGTCTTCCAGGGTGTACGGGAAAGGCGTGTCGAATCCCGTGACCCGCACGATCGGCCCGCGGAGGTATTCGATGGCCTTCTCGGCGAGGATCGCGCTGATTTCTGCACCGTAGCCGCCCGTGCGGGGTGCCTCGTACACGACGACCGCTCGGCCCGTCTTCTTCACGGAAGCAAGGATCGTCGGCTCGTCCAGAGGCACCAGGGTGCGCAGGTCGATGACCTCGGCTTCGACGCCCTTTTCGGCGGCCTTCGTCGCGGCATCGATACACACCTGGGCCATGTAACCGTACGCGATCAGGGTGACATCCTTCCCGGGTCGACGGACCGCCGCTTGTCCCAGGGGAACAGTGATCTCACCTTCCGGCACTTCTTCGCGGGAGGAACGGTAGAGCTTCTTCGGCTCGAGGAACAGGACCGGGTCGGGATCGCGGATCGAGGACGTCAGGAGGCCTTTCGCCTCTTTCGGCGTCGAGGGGACCACGACCTTCAACCCGGGCGTGTGGCAGAAGTACGCCTCGGTCGACTGGCTGTGATAGTGGCCGCCCCGGATTCCGCCGCCGAAGGGCGTGCGGATCGTCATCGGGACGGTGAACTGGCCTCCGGATCGGTAGCGCATCTTCGCGGCCTCCGAGACGATCTGGTCGAACCCAGGGTAGATGAAGTCCATGAACTGAATCTCCGGGACCGGCCGGAGCCCGTACAGCGCCATCCCGATCGCGGTCCCGATGATCCCGCCTTCGGCGAGCGGCGTATCGAATACGCGCTCCGGGAACTCGTCGAGCAAGCCTTCCGTACATCGGAACACGCCGCCGTTGCGGCCGACGTCCTCCCCGAGCACGACGACACGGTCGTCCCGCCGCATCTCCTCGCGCAGGGCGTTGTTGATCGCCTGGACCATCGTCATCGCGGGCATGTTCACGACCTCGACGCGTAGTATTCCTGGTACGGATCCTCGCCGCCCTTGCCGCCCGGGAGGCGACCGAGCATCTCGGGGTCGTCCTTGAAGGGAAGCAGGTCCGGATCCTCGTCGAGGCGTTCCTGGTAGTCCGGCTGAAGTTCCACGGCTCGGGCGAAGTGCTCGATGACCTTGGACTTGTCGCCCGACCGGGCCGCGATCCGCGCCAAGTTGAAGTGGGCACTCGCCCGCGTGGGCTCGAGCTTCAACGCCCGCGAGAACGCCTCGGCCGCGCCCTCCAGGTCGCCGGCATGGAACAGGTCGTATCCGAGGCTGTGCCACGCCTGCGGGTTGTTCGGCTGCGCGTCGCACAGCATCCGGTCGATCCGCGCGGCCTCCATGTAGTCGCCTTCCGCGCCGAGGCACGCGGCGGCGAGGGCGCACACGTCTCCATCGACGGCGGCTTTGCGTTGCAGGAGCGGGCGAAGCAGCGCGAGGGCTTCCTTCGCGCGGCCCTGCTTGAACAGTTCATGGGCGCGTTGCACGCCGGACGAAGACGAGGGCGCGGGTGCGGGGGCGGCGGACCCTTTCTTTGCCACGGCTCACCTCCGCGGAAGCGCCAGGAAGGCGTCCATCTCTTCCCGGAGGTGGGGAGGCATCTCCGCGTACACATCGGCGAAGATTGTTTCGACGGCGGGGGGCGGGATTCGTTCCGCCTCCTGGACGGCGCGGGTGATCTCGTCCCCGATCTCCTGCTCGAGCCGCGCTTCCCGCGCGTCGTCCCACCACCCCGCGTGTTCGAGGTACCGGCGGAATCGCAGGAGCGGGTCGCGGGCCTGCCACGCGGCCACCTCGGCCTCGTCGCGGTACCGGGAGGGATCGTCGCTCGAGGAGTGCGGTCCGATGCGGTAGGTGACCGCCTCGACCATCATAGGCCCGAGCCCCTCACGGGCGTTGCGCGCCGCATCGCGCGTCGCCCGGTAGACGGCCAAAGCATCCATCCCGTCCACGCGGATGCCGTCGAATCCGTAGGCGTTCGCTTTCTCCGCGAGCGTTGCCGCCGCGGTCTGCTTCGCCACCGGGACGGAGATCGCCCACTGGTTATTGTTGCACAGGAAGACGGTCGGCGTTCGGAAGACGCCGGCAAAGTTCATTGCCGCGTGGAAGTCCCCCGTGCTCGTCGCGCCGTCGCCGAAAAAGACGAGGACTGCCTTCTTCTCGCCGCGCAGTTTCATCGCCCATCCGATGCCGACCGCGTGCGGCAGCTGCGTGCCGACGGGCGACGAGATCGAGAGATAGTTCCCCTTGCGGTAGACGTAATGGCAGGGCATCTGGTGGCCTTTCACCGGATCCTCCGCGTTCCCCATGAGCTGGCACAGGAGTTCTTTCAGCGGCATGCCGCGGACGAGCGCTGCGCCCGGTTCGCGGTACTGCGGGACGATCCAGTCCTCCGGACCCATCGCCATCGCCGCGCCGACGATCGCGGCCTCCTGGCCGAGCGATGGACCGTAGAACCCGATCCGCCCTTGTCGCTGCAGGGCGAGCATGCGGTTGTCGAGGATCCGCTGGAGGCTCATCCCGCGATACATGGCGATGGCCTCGTCCTCCGAGAATTTCGGGTCGAGACGGGGGTCCGTCGAGCCGTCGTCCCGAATCACGCGTAGCGCATCGACCACGGAGTTCCTCGCACCCCCTGAGGCCCGGGGGAAACAAAACGCCCGGTGCGGCCTTAAGCCTTGCGACCTGAGGAATCTCTAAATCATTCGCACCGTTTTCTGTGCGGTGATTCTTGGTCCTTCCGGAGCGGACGCGGGGCTATCTCGCCATCATCGTGGCGGCGGTTCTCTTCGGGATCTGGCCCACCCTTTCCAAACTGGTGTTGAACGCGCTCTCACCGCTCGCGATCGCGTTCCTGATCCAGGTGATTCCGGGAGCCGCGCTCCTTCCGTTCATTCGCCGTGTTCGGTTCCAACGCGCGGATTGGAAACTCATCGTCCTGTCAGGCGTCATCGGAGCCGTCGTCGGGCCGTTGATCTATTTCTACGGGCTCGAACGCACGACGGCCGCGAACTCCGTGCTGCTGTCGAACAGCGAATCGCTGTTCACGATGCTCCTCGCCTACGCGTTCCTCCGGGAACGGGCGACGCGGCGTGAATACGTCACGCTGGCGGGCATCGCCGTCGGTGCATTTCTCGTGACGACACAACTCCGGTTTGGAGACGTGCGGTTCCTCGAGTTCCTGGTCGGCAACGTCATGCTGGTCACCGCCGCAGCATGCTGGGGGTCGAGCAACACGATGAGTGCCGTCCTCCTCCGCCGAATCCCGATCGTGACCCTCCTCGAGGTCCAGCTCCTGATCGGCGCCGCGGTGTTCGCTGGGATCGTCGTCTTCACCGGCACCTCGCTCGCGGTCCCGCTGGATGTCCTGCCGGCGCTGGTCCTGCTCTCCCTGAGCGCGGTGGGAATTTTCTCTGTCCTTTTCTTCTACGCATTCCGGACGATCGGAGCGATGCGCACGGGTGCCGTCCTCCCGTCGTCGGCCTTGTGGGGAGTCCTCGTGGCCCTCTACGTCTTCCCGACGGAGACCCTGAGTCCGGTCCAGGTGCTCGGCGGGGTCCTCATGGTCGGCTCGCTGATCGCGCTCTACATTCTCCGCGGCCCAGCGGAGGCAAAGTCCGGCGGCGAAACCTTGAAACCCGCCGCGTCGGATGGTCCCGATTCACCGTGACGCCGACGACCGCGGACGAGACGTCCTTTGCGCGACTCGCGGAGCTGACGCGGCAGCTCGAGGCCACGACGAAGCGGCTTGAAAAGCGCGCACTCCTCGCGGCGTTCCTGCGCTCCGTCCGGAGGGACGAGGTTGCGCCCGCGGTCTACCTGATCGTAGGCCGGATCTTCGCCGAGTCGGATGCGCGGGCCTTGAACGTCGGGTGGGCGACGCTTCAGAAGGCGCTCGGACGGACGAAGCAAGCCAGCCTCGTCCCGCGAACCCTGAGCATCCTCGAGGTGTCGAGGACGTTCGCGCAGATCGCGGAAACCCACGGCGCAGACTCGACGAAGGTGCGTCGACGGCTCCTCGAGAGTCTCCTCGGACGGGCGTCCGAAGACGAGCGGGACGTGCTCCTGAAGAACGTGTTCGGGGAAATGCGGATTGGCGTGAACGAGGGCGTGATGCTCGAAGGGATCGCGGATGCGTCGGGCGTGGACCTGGACTCCGTGAGGACCGCCCACATGTTCCTCGGGGACCTGGGGATGATCGCCGAGATCGCGCTCTTCGAAGGCGCGGACGGCCTCCGCTCGCGTGGCCTGCGTCTCCTCGCTCCCATGAAACCGATGCTCGCGGAGATGTCGGAGGACCTCGACGAGGTCCTCGCGGTGCACGGCGGCATGACGGCCATCGAATACAAGCTGGATGGCGCGCGCATCCAGATCCATCGGAAGGGCGAGGCGGTGAAGATCTTCAGTCGACGGCTGAGCGATGTCACGTCCAGCCTTCCCGAAATCGTCGCGATTGCGAAATCGCTGCCCGCGCCCGAATTCCTGCTCGAAGGCGAGGTCGTCGCGGTGAACAAGAACGGAAAGCCGCTCCCGTTCCAGGACCTCATGCGCCGCTTCCGACGGGTGCACGGGATCGAGTCTGCCGCGGAAGAGATTCCGCTGAAGCTGTATCTCTTCGACGTGCTCCACCTCGATGGCCGAACGCTGATCGACGCGCCGTACCGGGAGCGATGGGAGATCCTCGAACGACTCGTGCCCGCGGAGTTGCTGACGGCCCGCCGCATCGCGCAGCGGAAGGACGAGATCGAGTCCTTCCTCCAGGAGGCCCTCGTCGCCGGACACGAAGGGCTGATGGCGAAGCAGCTCGAGTCGACGTACTCCGTTGGGAAGCGAGGCAAGAAGTGGTTCAAGATCAAGCCGGCGGACCACCTCGACCTCGCGATCACCGCGGCCGAATGGGGAAGCGGCCGGCGGGAAGGCTGGCTGTCGAACTACTGGCTCGCCGTGCGGGACGACAAGGGCGGCGGCTTCCAGATGATCGGGAAGACGTTCAAGGGCCTCACGGATGCGGAGTTCCAGGCGATGACGGAGCGGTTGCGCGGCCTCGCGACGTCCGAGGAGCGCTGGGGATTCCATGTGCGACCCGAGACCGTGGTCGAGGTCGCGTACAACGAGATCCAGCGGAGCCCGCATTACCCGAGCGGTTTCGCACTTCGCTTCGCGCGGATTGTGCGGATTCGAGACGACAAAGGGCCGCAGGACGTCGACACATACGAGCGGCTCAAGGAACTCTACGCGAAGCAGTTCGAACGGAAGGGCCGTGGCCCGGACGATCTGTGACCTGGTCGGCGGCCGACACAACGAGGGCTCGAGGGAGCCGGTTCATACCTCTAAGTAGAGGTATAATCCGCGTCCCCTCCCGAGGTGGCGAAAGGTCACTCCACGTCCCTCGTGGCGAGGATCTCCGGAGCGCGGCTGGTCTGGCCGAAGGCCGTCAGGTAGATGCCGAGGAGGGCCAGACCCGCGCCGACCGCCACCCCGACCGTCGGCACCTGGGTGAGCAGGACCCAGGCCAGGAGACTCGATCCGACCGGCTCTCCGACGAGGCTCAGGCTCACGACGGGCGCGGTCACCCACCGCAACGCCCAGTTGTACAAAGTGTGTCCGCCAATCTGCGGGACGACCGCCAAGGCCGCGAACAGGAGGAGCTCCCGGGGCATGTCCCCCAAGGGCGCGAGGCTCGACCCGAATGCGAGCGCGTACACAAAGAGGACCGTCGTGGCGCTCGCATAGACGACAAACGCGTAATCCAACAGGGCGACGCGCTGCCGCACCCGTCGGCCGAGGAGGAAGTAGAACCCGGCCATCACGCCGCCGCTGAAGGCGAGGATGTCCGCATAGAGGAGGCTCCCCGCGAATCCGTAGTCGGCGAGGGCGATCGACACGACGCCGGCGAAGCCGAGGACGATTCCGACGGCCATCCACCGGTTCAGGCGCTCGCGCAGGACGTAGTGCGAGAGGAGGCCGACCATCAGCGGATGAGACGTGACCAGCACGACCGACGACGCGATGGACTCCCCCTCGACCTTCAGCGAGGAGATCCACAGGGCGAAGTGGGTCGCGAGGATCGCGCCGATGAGGGCCATGAGCGCGGCATCCCGTCGCGGGATTCGCAGCAAGGTGTTCGGCTTCCGGAGGGCGCTGCTTCGGATCAGGATCGTCGCTCCGACGATCCCCGTGGCGATGGCGAGCCGGTACAGAGCGATCGTGATCGGAGGCGAGTCGCTCCACGTGATGAAAATCGATGCGAACGAGACGGAGACGACCGCCAACGCGATCGCGGCGTAGGGTCCGCCTCGCACGCCCGGTCACGGGGGCCGGGCCTATGTAACGCCTGCGCCCCTACGGAGGCGGTGGCGTCGGCGGCGGGCCTGTTCCGGGTGGCGGCAGCATCGACCCGCGCCTCCGCCGGCGCACGACGATGAATAGGGCAATCGCGACCGCCGCAATAACGACGACGGAGCCGATAATGAGCAACAGTCCGAAGAATCCAGACTGGTACCGGTACGACGTCAGTTCCTGGTCGGCCACGCGGTTTCCGCTCCCGTCGTACGATTCCCGCTTCACGTAGTTCCCCGCGCCGTCGGAATATTGGTCCTCGCTGTGCGCCGTGCCGGTCGACGGATTGCGGATGACCGCGACGTTGAAGGTCCCCGCGGCGACCGACGTCGATTGCTCCCGGAGGACCGTGCCGCTGTACGCGATGTTGAGGCTGAAGGAGATGCCGACCACGCGAAGCGTGGTGTTCAGCGACCACTGGGCTCCCGCGGTCAGCGGGAACACGGCTCCTGCCTGGGGCGGATCGAGCGTGACTTGGACCTCGCCCAGGAGGGGCAACGTGAAATTCGCCTTCGCGGTTGCGAGGTTCGAGTCGACGACCCAACTGTGCTGAACGGTCGAGTTTCCGCCGGCGTCCGTCGTGGTCGTCGTGAGGTGCCACACATTGTACGTGCCAGAGGGCAGCGTGAGCGTCGTGCGCTCGTTCACGTCGATGCGGACCGTGCTCGTGGCACTTCCCGCCGTCCGAGCGTACACCCAGAAATCCCCCTGCGTCCACGCGGGCGCGTTCTGGGCGGCCGCGACCCGGGGCGCGGTCGCGAGCACCGCGGCGACGGCGATCGCGAATACCGTCATCCAGACAAGGGACCTCGGAGGTCGTCGCATCGGGGGTTCCTTCGCCGCGCCGATTCTCCGGGGGAGATATGAGCCTACCGAAACCGCTTATAAACACAGGCTTTAGGTTCGGGCGGCGTTCTCGCCCGACGAGGTGGCGACGGTGAATCTGGCCGATGTCCGGAAGATTGCCGTGGTGGGAGCGGGTACGATGGGCGCGGGCATCGCACAGACGTGCGCTGCCGCCGGTTTTCAGGTGACGATGCGGGACATCGATCAGCGCCTCGTCGACGGCGGCTTCCGCCGGATCCGGGAGCCGCTCCAGAAGCGGGTGGAGCGGGGCAAGATGGCCCAGGCCGACGTCGACGCGATCCTCTCGAAGATCCGCGGGGTCGTCTCGCTCAAGGAGGCGGTCGACGGCGTGCAGGTCGTCATCGAGGCGGTCTTCGAGAAGATGGAGATCAAGAAGGAACTCTACGCGGAACTGGACCGGCTCTGCCCGCCGTCTGTCGCGTTCGCCTCGAACACGTCCTCGCTGAGCATCACGGAGATCGCGAGCGCGACGAAACGCGCCGACCGCGTCGTCGGCATGCACTTCTTCAACCCGGCGCCGGTCATGAAGCTCGTCGAGGTGATTCGCGGCTCCGAGACGTCCGACGACACGGTTCGACTGATCAAGGAGCTCTGCGCCAAGCTGGGGAAGGAGGCCGTCGAGGTGAAAGAGTCACCCGGGTTCGTCGTGAACCGACTCCTCGTGCCGATGATGAACGAGGCGTTCAACCTCCTGCAGGAAGGCGTCGCGAGCCCCGAGGACATCGACAAGGCGATGAAACTCGGGACGAACATGCCGATGGGCCCCTTCGAACTCGCGGACTACACGGGCCTTGATATCGGCCTGGACGTGATGGAAGTCTTGTTCCGCGAGACGGGCGATCCGAAGTTCCGTCCGTCGACGCTCCTCCGGAAGTACGTTCGGGCGGGTCGGCTCGGCCGGAAGACGGGACGCGGCGTGTACCCCTATCCAAGGCCCTAGGCGGCTCGATGAATCGGCCCATCACGGCATCGAACCGGGCGGTGGGCCTTCGGGGCCCATCGGCTCCTGCGGCGACATCGGCGGCGGGGGAGGAGGCATGGCCCGGACCGGCGGCTTCCTCCGGCGGACCGCGAAGAACCCGATAATCGCCACGAGGATGACGACCAAGAGGATGATCCAGATCCAAGCCGGGAGTCCGAAGATGATCGACGTGAAGAAGCTCCCACCCTGGTAGTTGTACGATGTCAAATTGAACTGTCCTTGGCTTCGCCCGCTGCTGTCGTGCTCGCCGATTTGCACCCAGTTTCCCACTTGCGCGGACCAGTAGTTCACCGTGAACGTGCCGTTGCCGCTGGTTTCCTTGAGGGGCGTCGTCGTGAAGGTGCCCTTCGGCACCGTCACGCTTTGCTCCGCCTGAACCAGGAACGTCGTCGTCACGATGCTCTTCGTGTAATTCGTCTTCCCTTGGATCGTCGTCGAAGCCCAGACCGTGGTCGAGTCGGTCCAGGTCGCGTCGGTCGTCAAAGGCCAGTGGATCGTCTGGGGCGGGGTCCCGGCGATCGAGAGTTGGACGAGGGTCGACGCGTTCCCAGGAATCAGCTCGAACGAGGACGCGATTTTCACGATCGCCAGTGTGTCGACGCTGAACCAGATCTCCGCCGGGAACGTCAGGAGGCCCTCTTTCAGGCTCGCGGTGGTATGATACGCGGAGTACGAGGTCCCGTTCACAATCGTGGATTCAGAACCGGTGACGTCCATCCGGAGCGTCCCGACCGTCTGGGCGGGTCCCGTTCCCGAGACGACGGCGTACTCCCAGAAGTCGCCGGACACCCAAATCGGCCGGTCCATGTTCGCTTTCGCGGTCCCGGGAACGATCGCGAACGCGGCAACGAGCAATACCGCGTACACCGCGACGATTACTCGAGCCGACGTGTGCATCCATCCCACCTTGCCCCCGCAGGGAGAGCCGGGTGTATGAGCTTGCCGGTGCTGGGCGAGCAACATTCATCCTCATCAGGGCGATTCCTTGCGGGAGGAAACCCATGCCCGGCTTCGTCAAGATGGAGATGGAGGACCGCCTCGCGATCGTGACAGTGAACCGCCCGGATTCCCTGAACGCGCTGAACTCGATCATCTTGCGGGAGCTCTCGGTGGCGATCGAACATCTCTCGATGGCGGCCGACGTCGGAGCGATCATCCTGACCGGTGCGGGCGACCGTGCGTTCGTCGCCGGCGCGGACATCAAGGAGATGGCGAACCTCTCGGGCCTCGAGATGCAGCACTTCTCCGAAATGGGCCGACGGCTCGGAGATGCGATGGCGTCGTGCAACAAGCCAATCATCGCCGCGATCAACGGGTTTGCCTTGGGCGGCGGCTGTGAACTCGCCCTGGCCTGCGACATCCGGATCGCGTCGGTCCGCGCGGAGCTGGGCCAGCCGGAGGTCGGCATCGGCATCATCCCTGGATTCGGAGGAAGCCAGCGCCTCCCGCGCCTCGTCGGCCCGGGCTGGGCCGCGGAGATGATCTACACCGGGGATCGGATCAACGCCGCGACGGCGGAACGGATCGGTCTGGTGAATCGCGTCGTCCCCGCGGACCGCCTTCTGGCCGAGGCCAAGGCCCTCGCCCACAAGATTCTAGAGAAGAGCCCCGCCGCGATCGCGCTGGCGAAGGCGTGCCTCCGGGCGGCGTGGGACATGCCCCTCTCCGCCGGATTGGACTTCGAGACGGCTGCGTTCGGAATTGTTGGGTCGACCCAGGACAAGGCGGAAGGGATGCGCGCCTTCGTCGAGAAACGGAAGCCCGCCTGGACGGGCGCCTGATCAGTACGATTCGAACTCCTCTTGCAAGTCGATCACGACCTGCTCCAGGACTTCCTCGAACGAGGAGCTCCGGTACTCGCGCATCCCGCCGAGTTCACTCTGGATGCGGGCGATGAAATTGTTTGAGCTCTTCAGGAATTCGACGTTCACGAGGGATTCTTCCATCGTCATCCGCTCCTGGGGGACGGTGCGGCGTGGGGTCCCATTCGGGCGTATCCGAGGTCCCTATTTAAGAGTTGCCCGCAGAGTGTGTCGGAACCAAACAAGCCGCCGCGGCCCTCGCGAAACGCGTCCGCGTCGCGGTTCTCCTCCGAACCTTTATTTAGCACACGCCCTTTGGAGCGCTTCCTCGTACTGAGCGGAGTGAATCGTTGGGTAATATCCGGCCGACGTACATCAAGCGCGTCGCGATCGAACTCGCAAAGCTCTATCCGAACGAGTTCACGGATGACTTCGACCACAACAAGGCGAAGGTCTCCGAGCTTTCCGACGTGCGGAGCATCCTGATGCGCAACCGGATCGCCGGATACATCACCCGATACCGGCAGCGACTGGCCGTGTAGGCCCTCCGACCCTTCCGCGCGGTCCGAGGAGACTCGGAATCGATCCCAAATGCCCTACGCGGTCGAGACGCGCGACCTCACTCGAGTGTTCGCCGGGAAAAAGAAGCATTGGTGGCGCAAGCCCAAGCCGAACGAGGAAGAGTCCCGTGGCCCGGTCACCGCGTTGGACGGCGTGTCCCTGCAGATCCGCGAGGGCGAGCTCTTCGGCCTTCTCGGCCCGAACGGAGCGGGGAAGACGACGCTCATCAAGATCCTCGCGACGCTTCTCCTCCCGACGTCCGGAAAGGCCTTCGTCGCGGGCAACGATGTCACGAAGGACCCGTTCCCGATCCGCCAGCGGATCAACATGGTCTCCGGCGGAGAAACGTCGGGCTACGGCCTCCTGACGACGCGCGAGAACATCTGGATGTTCTCCCAGTTCTACGGGGTGCCGAGCAAGGTTTCGAAGGCCCGGATCGACGAGCTCATGCATGCGTTCGGGCTGTGGGACAAGCGGGATGCAAAAGTGCGGCTGATCTCGTCCGGGCAGCGGCAGAAGATGAACATGATCCGCGGTTTCGTCACGGAGCCGGACATCCTCTTCCTCGACGAGCCGACGCTCGGCTTGGACGTGAATGCCGCGCGCACGATCCGCGAATACGTCATGAACTGGGTGCGTGGGCAGTCGGGCAAGACGGTCCTCCTCACGACACACTACATGGCGGAGGCCGACGAGATGTGTGACCGGATCGCCATCATCGATAAAGGGAAGATCCTCGCGTGCGACACGCCCGAGAATCTGAAGCGGATGATCCATACGCAGACCACATTCCGTCTCGAAGTGGACCCCCTTCAGGACACGTCGACCTTCCAGCGGATGGACGGAGTCGTGAATTTCTCCCTCCGGGACGACGCCTCGAAGAATCGGACCGAGCTGACGTTCATCCTGGAGAACGAGGCCCCGGTCGCGGAAATCCTCAGCGCGATCACGGCTCAAGGGGCCAAGGTCCACGCCCTGCGCAAGACGGAACCAACCCTGGAGGACGTCTTCATCAGCATGGTAGGCCGGGGGTTCGAATGACCGCGGCCGTGGCCCGCCGGTCCGACCTCCGGTTCCGGATCGGACTCAACCTGCGCTCGATTGTCGGCCGCGCCTACCCGAGGGTCATCGGTGCGAATCGCGAGCCCTCGTGGATCTTCTTTGAGGCAGTCCTCCCTCTGCTGTCGATCGCGGCGTACGTCTACATCTACCGCGCGATCGCACTCAATCAGGTCGCCGCGAACCCCGTCGACGCGCCCCGCATCCTGGCCAACATGAATGCACTGGTGGCCAGCGTCGTGCTCGGAGGGGCGATGGTCGCGTTCTGGTTGAACGTGCTGTGGTCGATGGCAAGCCAACTGTACTGGGAGAAGGAGATTGGAAACCTTCAATTGTACATGATGGCGCCGATGAACCGGATGGCCTTGCTCGGCGGCATGGCCGTCGGCGGGATGTTCATGACCTCGGTACGCGCGGTCTCCACGCTGGTCGCCGGCGTCGTGGTGTTCGGCGTGGTCTTCCAGGTTGCGAATCCATTGATGTTGCTGGCCGTCTTTTTCGTCACCCTCATCGCCCTCTACGGACTGGGGATGTTCTTCGCGTCCCTGTACTTGCTCTGGGGACGCGAGGCGTGGAACCTGTCCGCCCTCATGGAGGAGCCGATCTTCTTCTCGAGCGGCTTCTACTTCCCTCTCGGTGGCCTCTACCAGTCCGGCGGATGGGGTTCTGTGGTCGCCGTCTTGGGCTCCATCATCCCGGCGGGTCTCGGCCTCGACGCACTCCGCCAGCTCACCCTCGGAGAGACGGCGTTCGGGGGAAAGTTCTGGGTCCTCAGCGCGCCCGTGGAACTCGAGATCCTCGTGGTCCTCGCGGTCGGATTCTTGATTCTCGCAAGGTACGCCCTCGCGTACCTAGAGACGCTCGCGAAGCGCGAGGGGAAGCTGACCTCACGGCATCAATGAATACGTACTGGCGGACCTTCAAGACGGCGGCCTGGCTCGGCTGGGAAATGGATTCGAACTGGACGGAGCCATGGCTGTTCGTCATCTACTCGATTGTCAAGCCCGTGGCGGGAGCGTTCATCCTCATCTTCATGTACGTCGTGATCTGGTCGATCAACGGGATTCCGGACCCTCACTCCTTCGCCTTCCTCTACGTCGGGAACGCCTTCTTCATCTTCGTCGGCTCGACCCTGTTCGGGACGTTCCAGGTCATCCAGTCCGACCGGGAGTGGTACCAGACGATCCGATACGTGTACATCTCGCCGATCTCCTACTACGTGTACATCCTCGGGCGGGCGTTCTCGAAGATCGTCGTATCGGTCTTCGCCGTCCTGATTACGTTGGCCTTCGGGGTATTCCTCCTTGCCTCCTATGGGGTCCAGATGCAGCTCACCCTCGACCGCCTGCCATTGTTCTTCGTCAGCCTGGCGCTGGGTCTCTTCGTCCTCCTGGCGATCGGCATTACCCTCGGCGCCGCGACGTTCCTGATGGCCCGCCACTCGCAGACCCTGGCGGAGGCGGTCCCGGGCGTCTTCTACGTCTTTTGCGGCGTCCTGTTCCCGCTCACGATTCTGCCCACCTGGGGACAGGCGATCGGAGAAGCCATCCCACTCACGTATTGGTTCGAGATCACCCGGCGAATCCTCTTGCCCTTCCAACTCAATACCGGCCTCGCGGGCTTCGACGACCTCGAGATTCTCGCCTTCCTCCTGGTGTCCACCGTCATCTTCTTCGCCCTCAGCATCGGCGTGTTCAAATTGGGCGAGTATCTGGCTCGGAGGGCGGGCAAGATCGACATGACGACGTCGTACTAGGCGCGGGACGCGCGACGGCCGGCTTGTTCCCGGCGATACGGATACCGCTGGACGGCGCCACAGGTGGTGCACGTCACGACGACCCGACCCCGCCCAACGCGGACGCGAGCGCTGACAGAGGGGAGGAGGAACGCGAGGCACTTCTTGCAAAAGGACCGCTTGAAGGGCGCCGGAACTCGAACGTTGTAACGCATCCCGATCCGCCGCGCGAGTTCGACGTATCGTCGCGCACGGCCTGCGTGGCGTTGGAGCGCCTCGCCCTCGGCCAGGTGGAATAGAGTCGTCATCCGCTCAAGGGCGATCCGCCGCTCCATCCCGCGATGCCGTCGCTTCGCCATCGGACCATGGACCGTTCCCGCACTTAAAATCCTTCGGAAGTCGCCCATGGTTTCTTACCCCGAAATCGCAATGGTCTAACCGCGAATGGCCGCGCGTGCCGTCTTGGTCCGTTTCGTCGGCGTCGCCATGCTTGTCTATCTGGCTCTAGTGATCGGCGTCGCCATAGTCCGCCCCGAGTTTTGGTCGCTTGTTGCGATTTTCTTCGTGATGCTGTGGCTTTGGGGATTTTCATTGTCGCACGCCTATGTGCTCACTCACGACGGAATCAGTTCGAGCAAACGGTGACCAGCCTCGGGCTACGAATCCTTAAGATGCGCATGACGTTTGGGCGCGGGGGATTCTCGTGCGCGACCGCGTGCGGCGCATTTTCCGCAATGTGAACGACGGCCTGGACCTGATCGTCTTCCTCAACTCCACGGAGCCGCACATCGACCGTTCGTTCTTCTACGCGACCGGTTTGACGGATGGACTGTTCGAGGGCTGCGGTGCCTGGCTCACGCCGGACGGCGGCTGCGAGATCACGACATCAGCGTTGGAGGAGGAAGCCGCGAAGAAGAGCGGCCTCCCGCTCCACGTGTTCCAGACCCGCGACGAGTCGACCCGCCGCATGAAAGCTGCGCTCAAAGGCCATCGGAAGGTCGGTATTAACGCGGCTGAGCTCACCCAGGCCGCGTTCGAGCGACTCAAGAAACAGGCGTCCAAGTCGACGCGGTTCGTCGATGTCTCCGAGGCGGTCATGAAGACCCGGCTCGTGAAGGACGCGGAGGAGATCAAGCGGATCCAGAGGGCGTGCGACATCGCGACGAAATCCTTCGAGGAAACGCTTCCGTTCGTCCGCTCGGGGGTCGCGGAGGCCGAGGTCGCCTCCGAGCTCGTGTACCGGATGCAGAAGAACGGGGCCACGGGACCGTCCTTCCACACGATCGTCGGGTCCGGTCCGAACGGGGCGGAGCCGCATTACACGGCGGGAGAGCGGAAGATCGAGCGCGGGGACATGATCGTGATCGACTTCGGCGCGATATACCACATGTACTGCTCCGACGTCACGCGGACCGTGGTCGTGGGCTCGGCGTCCGAGGAGCAGCGCCGCATGCACGGCACCGTTGCCCGGGCCCAGGCGGCGGCGCTCGCGCGGATGAGACCCGGTTCGAAGGCGAAGTCGGTCGATGCGGCCGCGAGGGATCTGATCGACCGGACGAAGTACAAGGGGCGGTTCATCCACGGACTCGGGCATTCAATCGGGCTCGCGGTCCACGACGGCGGTGCGCTGAACGCGTCGAGCAACCTCGTGCTCCGTCCGAACATGGTCTTCACGGATGAACCGGGAGTGTACGTCCCCGGATTCGGAGGGGTGCGCATCGAAGACGACGTCCTCATCACGAAGGGCAGTCCGCGATACATGAGCACCGCACCGCGGGATCTGTTGGAACTCTGAGCGCCTTCAGGCGGCCGGTCCTTCGCGGAGCTCACGCGCCAGGATGCTCATCCGCATGACGTTCACGAAGCGTCCGTCCTTGTAGATGTCCTCGCGGTGCACGCCCTCGCGCTGGAACCCGAGGCGCTCGTAGGTTCGGAGGGCCCTCGTGTTGTACTCGAGCACGTCGAGCGAGATCTTGTTGAGGCCCAGCACGTCGAAGCCGTACCGCAGGACGACCCGCATCGCCTCCGTGCCGTACCCGTGGGACCAGAACGACGGCTCGCCGATCACGATCCCGACTTCGGCCTTGCGGTGGACCCGGTCGATCTTGTGCAGACCGAGGTTCCCGACGTGCTGGCCTTCGACCTCGATCGCGAAGATCTGTTCGTCCGTCCGCCGTTCGTAATCGCGGAACCACCGCTCTTCCTCGGCGAGCGTCACCGGGGCGTCCCGCCCAAGGAAGCGGATGATCTGGGGATCCGAAAACCACTTCACGCAGCGCCGAAGGTCCGTCGAGGCGAGCGGCCGGAGGAGGACCCGTTCTCCGCGCAAGACCCGGCGGGCTTCCAGCACACGCTCGGCACGCGGGCGAGGCGCTAAAGACCTTTGCCCGTCACGGATTCGATAGGGAGAACGTGGCTTGCGTGGCCCCGCCATCGTCGTCGCGGACCGTCAGCGTGACGGTGGACGAACCACCCGGACAAAATCCGTGCACGACGATCGCGGTGATGTCGAACGGCGCGGTCCCTCCCTGGCTCTGAGGCGGATCCGCACCCACGCCGTTGTTCCAGAACGTCTGCTCGACCGTCGTCCCGTCCCCGAAGTCCCACGTCGCGAACAGGTCGTCGCTGCCCGCGTCGTGAAGCGTTGCGCGGAACGTGATGCCCGCCTTGACAACCAACGGGACGAGGTCCGCCACGGTCCACGTCCACGTCGACGGATGCCGGAGGTTGAAGTTGTGGAACATCCGCTGCTCGTGGCCGTCCGGGAACACAATGACGATCCAGGCCGGGTTGTCTCCGCCGAGCTGATCGTTCAACCGGTCGTTCAACGCAGTGTACGCGAGCGTCGCACTGATGTGTTCCCGGAGGGAGAAGTTCAGGACGTCCGTCGTCTCCGCTTGCTTCGCCGGGCTGCCGGGTTTCCGAACGAGATCTAGGGACGCGAGGACCCCGGTGTCCGAGTCGACCGTGAAGGAGAGATCATGCCACTTCTCGCCCGCGATTTCGATTCGGAACGACGCTTGGGCGATCGCGTCGAGGTGCTCGATCTCCGGCGGGCGGTTCGTGATCGTCACGGTCGCAGCGGCCGAGGCGACGTGCGTTCCGTCAGAGACCTCGACGACCGCGGCCCCGGAGAAGTCGTCCGTGTAGCGCGCCTCCGCCGTCGGGGACGAAGACCATTGCGTTTCGAACGTCCCGTTGCCCGTGAAGTCCCACCGGAACTGGAGCGGATCGCGGTCCGGGTCCGTCGAACCGGCCGCGGTGAGGAGGATCGTGTCCCCCTCCCGCCCGGCGTACGGGCCGCCCGCGTCCGCGTGGGGGGTGCCGACCGGGAAGACGTCCACGAGGGGCGGTGCGGAGGCCGCATCCGCGATCCCGTCCCGGTCGATGTCGGATTGGGCTCGCGGCAGCTCCACCCGTCCCGCGGCGAGGGCCGGCGCGACGAGCGTGTACGAACGAATCAGGGGCTCGTACGCCGACGGATATTGCGGGTCCTCCGAGCTGCTCTCCAACGCCGCGGGCAGGTCGACGTTCCACCGCAACGTCCGCGAGCCATCGTCGTGGCTCACGTTCTCGTCAGGCGGGACGGAAAAACTCCCCTCCTCCACACTCCAACCCGCAGGCACGGTGTCCTCCAGCACGCCGTGGGTCACGTTCACGTCGTTCGTGATCGTGTCCTCGAACGTGTACACCGCGATGTTCGTCGCATCGATCGTCACATGAATCCGCTTGCCCGGCGTCCCGTCAATCTGGGTCCACAGCGGCTCCTTGCCGACGACGACCGTCGGGTACGACCGCATGTAGGTCCAGAAGTCGTCCTGGGTGTTCGAACCGGATCCTTCGTGATGTTCGTTCGCGAGGATGGGACGGAGCGCGAATGGCAGCGTCTCCCCACCGATCCGGTACGGGATCTCGGCTTGGGTGAATTGGAACTCCTCGGAACACCACCACGCGGGATGGGCGAGGAAGTTTTGCACGACCAGATCTCCATACGAATATGTGAGCGAACCGTGCGCCGGAACCGTCTCGACGGTCAGGACCGCGTCTTGGGTCGTGCGAAGGGGATCCGGGGCCGGAGTCTGGAGTGGATGTGGGCTCATCAGCACGGCCTCCTCGGGGATGGTGACCGGCGTCTCGGCCGCGTTATCGAGCCGAATCCCGACCGGCGAGGTGAGCGTTTCTCCGTTGCGGAAATAGGTCTCGTTCACGACGGTCGCCGTTACGAGGCCCCGCCCCGCCGCCTCCCAGAAGCTCATCGCGTCGGCTTTCGGGTGTGACGAAGGTCGTCCGAGTTGCAACGATCCGACCGCGACGAGAGCTCCGACCAGGAGAATTACGACTGTACCTCTCGGCGAAAAGACTCTCATCCCGCCCCGGTCCGCTCTCTGAATCGAACATATTAAATCGAGTTCGCTTAAGCGTGCCGACATAATTCTCAGATGTTTCGCGGCGTGATTTTCAATCGTGATAAGCTCGTTCGGCGCGGTCCCAGCGGCGCTCGGCGATGGCTTGAAGTCCGCCCCGGCGCTCCCTCGGCCGTGCTCGTCTACGATCCGCGCTTCCTCGATCACGTCGCCTCGCCTTTCCATGTGGAGCGGCCGGATCGACTGCGATCGATCGTCTCGCACCTGGAAGCGGCCGGCCTCTTCACGGGCGTCGAGCAGGCGCCCCCCGCAACGCGTCGCGAGGTGAAGCGGGTCCACCAGGACTCGTACCTCGAACATTTCGAGAATCTGGACGAAGGGCTGCTCGACCCCGAGACGGCGGTGCACCCAGGGACCTTCGACCTCGCCCTTCTTGCCGCAGGCGCGGTCCTCCACGGGACGCGATCCGCGGCGGGGAACGGCCGTCCAACCGTCTCTCTCGTGCGCCCGCCGGGCCATCACGCGGGCCCCGACTACGGAGGAGGTTTCTGCTATCTCAACAACGTCGCGATCGCCGCGGCGGATCAGGTCGCAGAGGGACGGCGGGTCGCGATCTTGGACTACGACGCGCACCACGGGAACGGGACGCGCGACATCTTTGCCGGGTTCGCATCCGTCCTGTACGTGTCGACCCACGAGTACGGGATTTTCCCAGGCACGGGTCCCGCCGAAGACGTCGGCACGGGAGAGGGCCGCGGATTCACCGTCAACATCCCTTTCTCTGCGGGGTGCGGGGACACCTCGTACCTCGCGGCCTACGACCGGATCGTCGAGCCGATCGTCGAGCAGTTCCGACCGGACGTGGTGCTCGTCAGCCTCGGAGTCGACGCGCATTATCGAGACCCGATCACGTCGCTCGTACTCTCCTCGCCGGGGTACGTCGAACTCCTGAGTCGAAGCGCGGCCCTGGCCGCCCGGCTGTGCGGCAGCCGGCTCGCCTTGGCCCTGGAGGGCGGATATCATCTCGACGCGCTGGGCGAGGTCATCACCGGCGTCGTCGGGCGCCTTCGCGGTCAAACGACGCGGCTCGTCCTTTCCGAGAACCTCGACGACAATGTCCGTGGTCGCCCTGCGATCGACGCGACGATCCAGGCCCACCGACCGTTCTGGAACCTACGTTGACGCGTGGTGCCGCTTCCGCTCCGTGACCTTGCGTTCCTTCTCCTTGACAATCCGCTTGTAGAGCGTGTCGAGAAGCTTGGTCAACGCGACCCGGAGGTCCCAATCGAATTCGTGCGCATAGTAGATCCGGTGGCTCGTCGTGAACCGCGCGCGGAGCGAGTACTTCCAGCGGTCGCCCTCCGGCTTGTACTTCTGGAAGTGGATCGCGAGGGTCCGCGGTTGCACGAGCGGCGCGATCCGACGCATCTCCTTCTGGATGACCTCGTAGATCTCGTCGTACGTGTCCTTCGGCTCGTCCTCGAGACCGCCCACCTCGACAAAGAGTTGTTCGCGTTCCCGAAGTCCCGCCAGGAACGCCATTAGGTCCTGGCTCGTGATGATCCCCACGGGCTCGTCGTTCTCCGTGACGATGACCGACGAGACATGGTTCTTCGCCATCAGCTCCGCCGCGCGGTGGACGTCGGCCTCCGGCCCGACGGTGAGCGGCGGGTAGCGCATGACGCTTTTCACCTCCAGGGCGATCTTCTCCTCGCGGCCGGCACGGTCCCCGTACTGCTCGCGGACCTTCGGCTGGGCGAACAACTCGACGATGTCCTTCAGACCGACGACCCCTCTCAGGTGTCGGTTCTTGTCCACGACCGGGACGGATCGTTCCCCGAGGGACCGCATGATCTGGACCGCATGATCGACCGTGTCGTCCTCGGCGACGGCCTGAGGGTTCGGGGTCATGAATTCCGAGACGCGGACGCCCTCCAGGGCCCGATTCTCGACGAGCGCGCGGACGATGTCCGAGCGGGAGATGATTCCGAGGAGGCCCTTCCCCTTCATGACCGGGATCGCACGGAACCCGGCCGAGATCATCTTCTCCGCCGCCTCGGGAAGCGGCGTCTCCGGATTGATTTCTGGCGGTTTTTCGAGGACCGTCGAGACTTTCGTGTTCGGTGGGATGTTGCGTCGGCGCATGAGCTCGCGCATTGTCACGACGCCCACGAGTTTCTTGCGATCGAGGACCGGAAGCTCATGGATATCGTTCGACTTCATCTTGCCCAAGACATCCCCGAGCGTCTCGTCCGGGCTCGCGGTGACGAGCTCCGTGGACATGAAGTCGGACACATGAAGGTCTTGGACCTTGTTCCGCTTCATGAAGAACCGCCCAGGGGGAGAGAGCGATAGCAGGCAGGCGTATAAGAAAAGTACGGCCCCGTCAGTGTGCACTCCGTCGGCTACGTCGTCTTGCGAGCCTCGATGATGAAACGGCTTTCGGTGAGAATGAGGCCCTCTCGGGCGGCGAGCCGGTCCTCCATGTGGAGGAGGGCGGCGAGGTCTTTCCCCAAGGGATCGAAGTCGGGGATCGTCCATGGCGAGATGCAAAGCAGATACACGAGCTCACCCAGTCCGCGGTACGCCGACCGGAAGTCGCGCGCCTTCGCGACCGCGACGGTCATCCTGGTCTGCTGTAATCCGGAGACGTACCGATCGAGCAGAGGGCCGAAATCTTGCATCCGGGGGAAGAACGGTCGCAATTCGTTCCACTCGTTCTCTCCGATCTGCTGCGTGAGGAGAGATCCGCCGCGTCGCAGGACCCGGTGGACCTCGTTCGGGTCAAGTTCTTCGTGCCGATCGAGGACGAGGTCGAACGCTCCGCTGTGGAATGGGAGACGCAGGCTGTGGGCGCGCACCACGTCGACCTCCCGCCGGGACAGCCGACGCTTCGCGATCGGCGCGTTCACGGCCCACGGCTCCGACGCGATGGCCCGTCCATGATATCCCGCACAGAGTTCTGCGAAGAGCTCCCCACCACCTGTCCCCAAGTCGAGCACGGACTGGGCCTGGGCCAAGAGTTCCCGCGCGCGTCGCTCGTAATTCCACGGCAGTCCAGGCCCGATTCGTGTCGGCGCAATTCGGTCGAGATCCCATCCGGTCAATGTGAGTGCGCGTTCGACGTATGGTCGCAGACGATTGACGTCCGCCGAGTTGCTGCTGTGACCCTCCGCGGCATTCAGAGTTGAATTGGCGATCGCGACGATAAAGTTCTTTGACATCGTCTCGATTCGCTTCGTTGTGAAGGCCCGTGCGGTCGTCGTCTTCCTCGGACGCGTGCAAGGGGTCAACTTCCGAGCGTATTGTGCCGAGAAGGCGGAAGCGATGGGACTCGACGGCTACGTCCAGAATCGATGGGATGGGAGCGTCGAAGCGGTGTTCGAAGGCGAACGATCCACAATCGAGACCTGCATCGAATGGAACAAGACGTCGCAACCGTACGCCCGGGTCGAATCCGTCGAGGTCTCCTGGTCCGAGCCGAACGGAGAATTCCACGGCTTTCGCGCGCTTCGCTAGCCGGGTGGAACGGCCGTGCGAGTCAGTCGATTTGGATGCGGTACGTCTTCTCAGGCAAATCGTGGTGGATGGACCACGCCTGCTCCGTGGTGAGAATCCCTTTGTCGAGCCATGCCCGGGTCTTCTTCGGCACGGTCGCGGGTCCGAGGACCGCCCCGGGTCGATTCGGGTCGTCGATGTAGTCTGTCTCGAGGAGGAACCGAGGTCCACCCTTCAAGGCTTCCGCAGCAAGCTCTTCCTTCGCCAAGATCGAGGGAACGAGTCCCGCAGTGTCCGCCAGTCGCGTGAACGGCGTCGAATGATGCTTCACGACGTACTTGGGATCCAACCCTGCCCACGTGGCCATTGCCGCGAACTCCGCGAACGTCGCGGGGGTCGGGTCCTCGGTGTGCAGCACGACCGCGCATCCGAGGTCTTTCGCCTGAGCCATCGCGTACGCGACGATGCCGTTGCACGCCCGTACGATGTCCGCGCCGACCGGAAAGTGAGGTCGCCCAACTTCCCCGAAGGCGACGGCCCTCCCCTCGCGAATGTATTTCGCGGCCAGGTCGATCGCGCGCGTCATCGCGTCCACCGCAGACGCGTCGCCGAGCGTCTCCCTCAGATGAATGAACTCGACTGGATACGGTCCGAGCGCGACGAACACTTGGAGGTGAGTGGCGGTGCGGACCGCTTCCGCCATCGAGAGCGTCAGTTCATACGCCGCCGGGTAGTCGTCCGCGCCGGCGATCGGCGCCTCGGGGTACGGACTGTGCGTCAGCAAGATCGCCGTGCCGCCGGCTTTCTCGAACGCCTTCGCGGCCTCGACGCCTTTGAAGCTCGCACGCAGATGGATGTGGTTGTCGAAGATGGCCACGCATCGCCAAACGAGGGCGGTCTCTTAGGCTTTCCCGGTCGTAGGCCGACTCACGGTCGAAACGGCGACGCGTTCTCGGAGCGCGCGGTTCATCTCCTCGAAGCCGCGGCGGGCGTCCCGATTCAGGCTCCGGGCGAGCAGCGGGACGAATAGGCCTCGGAATCGCTCCCGTTGAACGAACTGTGCGCGCGTCGGCCCGAGCGGCTCGATCTGAAAGATGTGCTCGCCGTCGAAGAGGCGAGGGAGCCCGAGCCGGCCGAGCCAGCGGAGCTCGCGGTTCGGGACGACGGCCTTCACAGTGGGTCGAAATCGCATCGGGCGCGTACCCGACGCCCCGAGGAGCACTTCGAGTCGAGAACCGACCAGCGCCTGGCCGCGAATCGATCGGATGAACGGGTTCCAATCCGGAAACCTCTCGAAATCGAGCAGGACGGCCCACACGCGTTCGGCAGGCGCGTCGATTTCGATTTCGGTCCGAAGCTCTAACATCGCCTAGCGGAGCAAGCCAGCGGCTTTCAGCTCCTGCGTGATCTTCTCGACGGCCTCCTCGACGTCGGAAGGCTTGCGCGCGCCAGTGCAGACGAGCTTGCCGCTGCCGAACAGGAGAACGACGACTTTCGGTACGTCGATGCGGTACACGAGGCCGGGGAATTGCTCCGGCTCGTACTCCACCTTCTCGAGGCCGAGAGAGATCGCGATCGCGTTCAGGTTGATTTCTGTCCCCAGGTCCGACGAGGCGACGATGTTCTGGACCTCGATCACCGGGTTCTTCTTGATCGGGATGCCGGCGGCCTCGATCTGTTTCGCGACCATGTCGATCGCGGTCTTGACGTGCTCGAGGCTCTTCGCGCCGGTGCAGACGACCTTCCCGCTTCGGAAGAGGAGCGTCGCGGTCTTCGGTTCCTTCAATCGGTAGATGAGTCCGGGGAACTGCTCCGGCTCGTATTCGGCCCCGCCGAGGGCGAGGGCGATCGCCTGGAGGTCGAGTTCCTCCCCGAGGGAGGTCGAGGCGACGACGTTCTCAATCTTGATTTTGGCCAAAGTGACAC
>VBLZ01000063.1 GCA_005878515.1 Methanobacteriota archaeon
GGCCCACCTCGTGGCCGTTGAGCCCCCATCCGGCCGGTCCACCGGCGGACGAGAAGATGTCGGACCCGGTCGCCATCCGCACGCCCTTGCGAATCGCGATCCGCAACGCCTTCTGGTGTTGCTCGTTGATCGCCAGGGCCTTGCGGTACGCATACTCGGCGATCCCGCCTTCCTTCCCGACGCGAACGAGTCGATCGATGATGAACCGGGTTGGCACGAGGATCGCATCGCGGGCGAGCATCAGGTCCGCGGCTTCTTCATCGAGGAACGTCCCGTGCTCGATCGTCCGGCATCCGGCTCGGAGCGCGGCGATGATTCCGGGTTTGCCGTGGCAGTGGGCGGCGACGACTCGGTCCGCGCGGGCCGCCTCCCCGACGATCGCTTCGAGCTCCTCGCGCGAGAACTGCGCATGGACCGGATGGTCGAGCTCGCTCGCGACGCCGCCCGACGCGAGGACCTTGATGACCCTCGCTCCGATCCGGAGCTGCATCCGGACGCCTTTCAGGCACTCCGGCACGCCGTCGCAGAGGTACGAGAAACCGGTGCGGCGCAACACGTCGTGGATGAAGTCGAGCGGGAACGCGTGGAGGTCTCCGTGGCCTCCGGTCTGACTCAACGCTCCGCCGGCTCCGTAGATGCGCGGCCCATGGACGGTCCCTTCCGCGACGGCCCGGGCCAGATGAACGCCGAGTCCGCAGAGCTCCCGGATGCTCGTGAACCCCGCGGAGACCGCGACCTCTGCGTCTTTCGTCGCTCGGGCCGCGAGCACGGCGAGAGGCGTGCGGGTGATCTCTTCGACGTTCAGGGTCCGGATCCCCATGAAATGTCCGTGGACGTCCCACATTCCCGGCATCAGGGCGGGCACATTCACGACGGATGCGCCGGCGGCCGAGGGCGCGCCTTCGATCGGACCCGCATATGCGATCGTCGGGCCGTCGACGATCAACGCGGCGTTCCGGATCGGTTCTCCGCGTCCCGGGATGAGGACGTCCGCTTCGATCCGCAGCATCGAGTTCGCAATCGCGGTACCGCCGAAGAACGTAGCGGCGGTGCGCGATACCGAGAACCTTATCGGTCGGTCCCCGTTCCCGCGGCGATGGCCGGATTCGCGCCGCCCGAGGTCGGCCGGGCCCTCGACGCGCGGTTCCCGGAGGCCCTCGAGTACACGCGTCGCCTGCTACGTCAGCCATCCGTGAGCGCGACCGGCGAAGGGATCCGAGAGTGCTCGGAGCTCGTCCGGCAGATGATGGCGGACATCGGCTGCAAGACCCGCACCTGGGCGAAAGGCGGTCATCCGCTCGTCATCGGCGAGCTGGACGTGGGCGCGCCCGTCACCCTGATCGTGTACGAGATGTATGACGTTCAGCCGGTCGGGGACCTCAAGGCGTGGCAAGCGCCGCCCTTTGCCGCGGAGATTCGCGACGTTCCCGGCGTCGGCCGAGCGGTCATCGGCCGCGGCTCGACGAACTCGAAGGGCGCCCTCGCGAACCACCTCTTCACCTGGAAGACGATCCGCGACGTCGACGAGATGCCGGTGAACCTGAAGATCCTCGCGGAGGGCGAGGAAGAGATCAGTAGCGCGAATTTCATCGCGTACATCCGGACTCACCGTCGAGAACTGAAGGCGGACGCGGCGATCGCGAACGACTACTCCGAGGACCTGCGCGGCGTGCCCACGATCTACCTGGGCGTGAAAGGGTGCCTGTATCTCACGGTCTGGTCCCGCGGCAACCCGCAGGCCGGCGGTCCGATGGACAGCGAAATCCACAGCTCGAACGCAGTCTGGATCGGCTCCCCGGTCTGGCGGCTGCTGCAGGCGCTCAACACCCTGGTCGACGAGGACCAGCGTCCGGCCATCGATGGAATCTGGGACGATGTCGTCCCGCCGACGAAGCGAGATTCCGCGATGGTGAAGACCCTCGCGAAGACGTTCGACCCGTCCGCCTGGCTTCAGGAGGAACGGACGGCGAAGTTCAAGTTCGATCTGCCGAAAGATGAGCTCCTCCTGAAATACCTCTTCGAGCCGACCGTGAACATCTGCGGCATTTACTCGGGGTACATCGAACACGGCGGCACGAAAACGGTGCTCCCGCACGAGGCGTACGCGAAGATCGACATCCGATTGGTCAAGGACATGACGGTCGAAGGAACGCTGCGCAAACTGCGCGCCCACCTGAAGAAACGCGGATATGACGACTTACGAATCGAAGTGCACGGTCCGTACGGCCCCGCGAAGACCGACCCGGGTTCGTGGATCGCGAAGGCCGCGGTCGAGGCCGTCGAGGCGAACGGGAAGCAGCCGGAGGTCTGGCCTTCGAGCGGGGGCACGATGCCCGCCTTCGCCTTCGACGAATACCTCAAGCTGCCATGGGTGTCGATGGGGCTTGGCCACGGGTCTCGGGCGCACGCGCCGAACGAGTATGCGTCGATCGACGGAATGAAGCGGTTCATGGCCGGCGAAGCGACGCTCCTCTACGCGGCCGCGAAGCGGGCGCCGAAACGACCGCGATAGGCGTTTCGAAAACCGCGCTGAAAACGCCGTCAAAATCGCGGCCCCAAAATGGTCCTTCTCACATGGAGAAAATCAACTCATTCTCAAGGTCAGATTTTCAGCGCGACACCTATAAATAGCGTCATCCAGGATGGGCCGATGGAATGTCTACGAGGAATACTCCTCAGGTGCCTTCATGCGTATTCTGATCCGCGACATTCGCCGGGACGAGGAAGGGGTCGCCTCGACGGTCGGCACGATCATGGCCCTGCTCGTGTTCCTCACGTTTCTCAGTCTCATCGTGAACCAGTATGTGCCCGTCTGGATGAAGGATTCCGAGGCGTCCCACATGAACGGGGCGCTGGGCCAGTTTGGCGGGATCAAGGGGGCGATCGACCTTCAGATCCTCGCGGCGCAAGCCGCCCAGATTAGCGGGACCCACTACATCCCGGTGACGGCCTCGTCCGCGGTGAGCCTCGGGGTCGACGGGGTGCCGATTTTCGCGGCTTCGACCCTCGGCACGCTGCAATCGTTCCCTGACGGAGGCCCGTTCACCGTTTCGTTCGACTACCTGATCCGAGGCGTCTCGACCCATGTCCAAGAGCAATCGAACGGGTCCATCGAACTCGACGTCGGGAACCGTTACTACGTCCCCCAGAAGATCGCCTACGAGAACGGCGCGGTCATCCGCTACCAATCGGACGGCCAGGTCATCCGGGCCCAGCCGACCTTCAGTGTCGTGAAGACGAACAACACGCTGGACATCTCGTTCGGCCTCGTCAGCCTGTACGGCGCGGGCAGCGTCTCCGGGACGAGCACGGAGGTCGTGAACACGCAGGTGTTCGCCTTCGACCGGCAGGATTACCAGGGATTCCCCGCCAACGCGGTGATCTGGGTCAACCACACCTCGCGGTACGGCCTCTCCTGGTACCGGTTCCTCAACCAAACCCTGGCGGGCGCGCTCAATCTTGGAGGGAGCTTCTGCCCGTCGCCGCTCTGCCCGTCGCCGCTCGACATCTCGTACACAGGGAAAATCGGCGTGGTCGTGATCTACAAGGTCTCCGCGAGCTACAATCCAGCCGCGCGGACGTACACGATGCGCCTCGAGATTCACAACTCGGCGCTGCTCGCCCTGAGTTTCTTCCGCCTGCAGCACGCCCAGGTCCAGGTCGGCGTGGGAGATACGAGTTCGAACGTCCAGTTCTAGGGTGAACCAAGATGCCGAAACAGAAAAAGATCCTCATGCCGCGGGGCGCGATTCAAAAGAAGGCCGAGTGGTCCGGCACGCGCGGCTCCTACCTCACGCACATCCCGAATCTCGCGCGCGACACCTTGGAGGAAATCGAGGTCATCCCGATCCGAGAGCCGTTCACCTACTCGCGCGTCGTCTATGACCACGATCGCTCCGAGTACGTCTACGAGGTCTGGGAACCGCAGCTCAACTCGGAGGAGAAAGAGTTCCTCGACATGATCAAGGACTCCCTGAACCGCACGCTCGAATACGAATGGGACAAGATGGCGGAGAAGGACAAGAAGGAGTACCTCCAGGAGGCAGTCGACTCGTTCATTCAATCGCGCGGCCTGCGCCTCGCCCCGGCCTCGAAGGACAAGATCGTCTACTACATCATCCGCGACTTCGTCGGATACGGCCCGGTCGACGTCCTCATGAATGACCTGCGAATCGAAGACGTGTCCTGCGACGGCACGAGCATCCCCCTGTTCATCTTCCACCAGAAGTTCGAATCGCTCAAGACGAACGTCATCTTCGATGACGAGGACGCCCTGAACTCTTTCGCGGTCATGCTCGGCCAGCGATGCGGCAAGCAAATCTCCGTCGCGAACCCGATCCTCGACGGGACCTCGGTGGAAGGCCACCGTGTCCAAGCGACATACAGCAAGGAGGTCACGACCCGCGGGTCGTCCTTCACGATCCGGCGGTACAAGGAGAAACCCTTCACGCCGGTCGAACTCGTGAAGTTCGGCACCGCGAGCGCGGAGATGGTCGCGTACCTCTGGATCGCCGTCGAGAACGGCAAGTCGATGATGGTCTGCGGCGGGACCGCGAGCGGGAAGACCGCGACCCTGAACAGCGCCGCCCTCTTCATCCGACCGGGCGCGAAGATCGTGTCCATCGAGGACACCCGGGAGATCAACCTGCCCCATGAGAACTGGATCCCGGGGACGACGCGGTCCGGGGTCGGCGAGCGGGGCCCCGACGGCAAGGCGGGCGGCGAGATCGACATGTACGACCTCGTCCGAGCCGCGCTGCGGCAGCGGCCGAACTACATCGTCGTCGGAGAGGTCCGCGGCAAGGAGACGTACACGATGTTCCAGGCCATGGCGACGGGCCACCCGACGATGTCCACGATGCACGCGGACTCCGTCAAGTCGATGGTGAACCGCCTGGAGAACCCGCCGATCAACACGCCGCGCATCCTGCTGACCGCCCTGAACTTCGTCATCATCCAGTCCCACGCCCGGATCGGAGACTCGATCGTGCGACGGATGAAGCAGATCGTCGAGCTCGTCGGGTTTGAGCCGGAGACGAACGAACTCATCACGAACACGGTCTACGAGTGGGACGCCGCTACGGACACCTTCGTCTACAAGGGGCACTCGTTCCTGTTCGATGAGATCATGGAGATGAAGAACATGACTCACGAGGAGATGGAGGCGGAGTTCCAGCGGCGCGTCGATATTGTCAACTACATGTTGCAAAAGAACATGATCGACTTCCGAGAGATCGCGAAGATCGTGGTCCAGTACTACCAGTACCCGGAGGACACCGCGAAGCGGGTCCGAGAAGAGATGGGCTGGCAGGACCACGCGGTCATGAAGGCCGTGGACACAGGAGGCGAGACGGTTGGGTAGCTCGGCGTTCGAGAAACTCGAGACGCGAGGCACGCTCACGAAGACGAAGCGGTTCCGCCCCGGCGAGGAGTCCGACAAGGGCGCCCACATGGTGAAGCTCCCGAAGGGAGCCAAGCCGGTCAACGTCAGCCTGCCCCCGAAGGCTCAGGTCGCGTGGCGCATGTTCGGGAAGTTCGTCCAGGCACGGACCGGGAGCGACCCGGAGCTCGAGGACAACCTCCTGAAGGCCCACATCCGGCTCCGGCCCGAAGAGTACCTGGCGGTCGCCTGGATGAACACGACGTTCGCGGCGGTGGGCGCGGTCGTCGCCGCGTTCGTCGCGGCGCTGTTCCTGCTCATCCTGAGCATCCCGATCGTCACGCTCCTCTTCATCTTCGCGATCGTCGCGGCGCTCCCAATCTTCTTCTCGTACATGTACGCGTTCGGGCTCCCAGTCGGTTATCACGGCAAGCCCGCGGGCATGGCGAAGAAGCGCGGCCACAAGATCGACAAGCGGATCTCCGGCGCGATGTCGTTCATCTCCGCGATGAGCTCCGCCGACGTCCCCGTGGACGTGATCTTCAAAGAGCTCTCGAAACAGACCATCTACGGCGAGGTCGCCAAGGAGGCGGAGTGGATCACCCGAGACACGGAGCTGCTCGGCCTAGACATCCTGACCGCGCTCCGGAAGGCGGCGCAGCGCTCCCCGTCCTCGAAGTTCTCGGACTTCCTGCAAGGCGTCGTCACGACATCCACGAGCGGCGGCCAGCTCAAACCATACTTCCTCTCGAAGGCGGAGCAGTTCGAGAAAGAAGACCGCCTGGAGATGCGGAAGAAGATGGAGACGCTCGGGATGCTCGCGGAGTCGTTCGTGACTGTCGTCGTGGCGTTCCCGCTTTTCCTCGTCGTGATCATGGCGATCATGGCGCTGATCAGCAAGACGGGGTCCGGATTCGTCGTCCTCCTTTTGTACGTGGTCGTCGCCCTCATGATCCCGATGAGCCAGTTCGGGTTCATCTTCGTCATCTGGAACATGGAACAGGAGGGCTGAGATGACGAACGTCGAGCTCGAGAAAGCCCGACTCCGGCGGACCGAGAAGGGGGACCGCCGCAAGAGCGTCATTGGCGTCGCGTCGGCCCTGTTCGTCCTCTTCGGGTTCGTCGCCTTCCTGAACCTGATCGACTCGGTGAACCTCGCCTTCCGAGCCACCCAAGGGAACGTTGAGCGCTTCCTTTACTGGCTCGTGGTGGCGACCCTCGGCTTCATCGGGCCGTACGGCTTCTACGTGGCGAAGCTTCAGCGGGAGGTCAAGCAGATCGAACGCCGGCTCCCGGACTTCCTCCGCGATGTCGCGGAGGCCGGGCGGTTCGGCATGACGCTGGCCGAGGCAATCGTCGTCTCGTCCGGAGGCCGCTACGGCAAGCTCACGCCGGAAATCAAGAAGATGGCCGCCCAGATCACGTGGGGCGTCCCCGCGACGGAGGCGCTGCGCCTGTTTGCGGATCGCGTAAAAACC
>VBLZ01000239.1 GCA_005878515.1 Methanobacteriota archaeon
TGTTTCGTCTGCGGGTTCAAGTCCGGGAAGCCGGTCTGTCCCCGCTGCAATACGATCCTGCGACCCGACCAAGCGGTCTGCGCGACATGCGGGAAGTCGTTCGACGGATGGATCGCGGCGTGTGACGCGTGCGGCGCGCCGATGAAGGCGGAGCCGGTGACGTTGGAGGAGCGCGAGGCGTACCACAGCCTCGCCTCCGTCCCGGGGATCTCCGAGGACCGCGCAAAGGCGCTGGCCCTGAAGGGCTTCCGAGACTTCGCCGACGTCGTCCGGCTGGCGTTGCCGGAGGGCGCGGTCCGGCAGGGCCTCCATCACACGATCGCTCGGAAGGTCCTCCTCGCGGATCTCGTCCCGCGGCCGCAGCATGGTGTGAGCGGGGCCCGGTGCCCGATGTGCGGCGCCGCCTGGCTCGCGAACGCGACCCGTTGCGCGTCGTGTGGCTCGACGTTCGGCCTCGAACTCGACCCGGTCGCGATCGAGGCGCGTCTCGAGCATGTCACGGGCGACCTCGTGAATCTCGCGGCGGACGAAGACTTCCAAAGGATGCCGGAAGACGTCCGGAATGAGATCTTGCAGGCGTTCGGCGGCGTGACGCGGGACGACCTGCTGCGCGAGGAATATTCCCACCAGGTCGAAGTGTGGCGGACGAAAGGCTTCGACGTCGGCCGCGTCGAGCCTCTCCTCGACGAGGACCTCGCGACATTCCGCGAGCAGAGCGCGCGGCTCATCCGGATCCAGGTCGCGAAGAAAGCCGACTCGGGGACCTACCGATGTCCGCTCTGCGAGATCCGCCTCGAGAGTACCGCAGAAGAATGCGGCAACTGCGGCGCTCGGTTCGCGTGAGGCCACAATCCTAAATACGCAGGCATCGTGCCGGAATCGGATGCGAGGACCGTACTCCGATTACGCGGCCCCGCCGATCTACGTCACCCGGGAGCCGACGGGCCCACGACCCGGGGTGCGCTTCAGCCGCCAGGAGTTGTTCCAGCTCGGCGTGGCCATCCTCGCCCTGAGCGCCGCCTTGACGATTGCGAATGCGATGGCGTCGAGAGGCCATCCAGCGAGCGAACTTCCCCTCCGGCTCGTGCTCTGGTTCTCGACCGCACTCGTCGCCGTCGCGAGCGGCGTCGGACTTCACGAGATCTCGCACAAGATCGTCGCGCAGCGCTACGGGCACTGGGCGGAATTCCGATATAGCTTGCGGGGACTGGCCATGTCCTTCGTCTTTGCGTTCTTCGGCTTCCTGATCGGGGCTCCGGGAGCCACGATGGTCTCGGGGTACGTGACGCGCGATCAGAACGGTCGGATCAGCGCCGCAGGACCCATGTCGAACCTGGTCATCGGGACCTCATTCATGCTCGTGGCCGCGGCCATCGTTCGGACGTCCTCGTTGACGAACTTCCTCGCGGCCTTCGTGACGAGCATCCTGGTGAATGCCTGGTACCTGAACGTCATCCTCGCGGGCTTCAACATGATCCCCATCATGCCCTTCGACGGCTCGAAGGTGTGGGCGTGGAACAAGGCCGTCTACGGGGGGATCCTGGTCCTCGCCCTCGCACTGTATCTGAGCGGAATCTACCTCGGGATCACGGCCATCTAGCCGGGTCGCGGCTCATCGACTCATCTGACTCGCGAGGTAGCCGGCGCCGAAGCCATTGTCGATATTCACGACGGCGACTCCTGGGGCGCATGAGTTCATCATCCCCAGGAGGGCGGCCATGCCATCGAAGCTCGCGCCGTAGCCGATGGATGTCGGCACGGCAATCACGGGGACGTCGACGAGGCCCGCCACGACGCTGGGCAGGGCCCCTTCCATCCCCGCGACGACCACGATCACCTTCGCCCCGCGCAAGAGATCCCGCTGGTCGAGGACCCGGTGCACGCCCGCCACCCCGACGTCGTAGAGGCGGGTCACTTTGCAGCCCATCAGCTCCGCCGTGACGCCGCGCGACGGAGGTCGCGGTGCGAATCGAGCTTTGCGAACCCGAGGTCTTGATACGGCAGGTCCCGGAGGGCGTCCATCGCCTGGCCGACGGTGACCTTCCCCGCCTTGAGATCCCGAAGGAGCGCCTGCACCCGACGCCGGTCCACGGCCCTCACCGAATCTGTTCCCACTTCTCGAGTTCGAGGACGGAGCTGAGGGTGCCGCCGCGTTTGATCTCCGCGCGGATCCGGTTCTCCCGCTCGAGCACGTCGAGCGCGCGGTTCGCCATCTCGACGGCCTCCTCGCCCGCCACGACGATCAAGCCGGACTCGTCCCCGACGATCCAGTCGCCGGAATGGACCTTCTGACCGCCGCACTCGATCTCGCTCCCGATCTCGCCGAGGCCCTTCGGTTCCCCGGCGTGCGGTGCGACGTGCCGACTGAAGCACGGAAAATTCAACTCGAGGATCGTGTCGAGGTCCCGCACCGCGCCGTCGATCACGACGCCGGCCACGCCTTTCACGAGGCAGGAGTTCGATGCGAGCTCGCCCCAGACCGCGGTCGGCCCGCCGCCGACGTCGATGACGATCACGTCCCCCGCCTTCGCGCGGTCGATCGCCTCGACCGGCTTCGCCCAGTCCCCGTCCGCGGTCTTGACGGTCATGGCGCGGCCGACGAGCTTCGTCCCGTGCTTGATTCGCGGCACGAGGCCGGTCATGACGCCGCGTTTCTGCATCGCGTCGGCCAGGTTCGGCGTCGAGACCTTGCGGAACGCTTCGCCGACGTCGGCATCCGTGTACTTCTTGTACAGGCCGGTCGGGATCGACTTCCTCTGGAGGATCGCCTTCTTGATCGTCCGCGTGGCTCCCGCGACGTCTTCCGCCTTGATGATCGCCCCGCCGACGATGACGATCGAGGCGCCCGCCTTCAGGGCCTGGCCCACTGTCTCCGAGTTCAGGCCGCCTGCCACCGCGACCGGGAGCGAGGTCGCCGCGGCCA
>VBLZ01000160.1 GCA_005878515.1 Methanobacteriota archaeon
AGTGTTTTTTCTTGATCCTGAACCTGGCGGCGGGAAGCGTCAGCCTCCGTCCGGGCAGACTCCAGGGTTCGCATCGTCTTCGCCAAGTCTCTTCGTGATACGTTGAGATCTTTCTCGAGGGCCCCGGACCGGTCCGCTTCCGACTCGAGCGCGGCCTTGGCCCTCGTGACCTCGGCCTCGAGTTCGAGTTCGCGGCGCTCCCTCGATTCGTTCGCCGCCTGGAGGGATGCCCGCAGACTCTCGTTTTCCTTGGTCCGCTTCGCGATCTCCCGAGCCCGCGCCTGGAGGAGTTCCCGGCCGTCATCGATCTCCCGCGCCCGGGCCTCGTCCTTCGCCTTCGTCTGCGCCGCGAGTTGATCCTCGGTCTCCCGGAGTTTCTTCTCTGCCTTCTCGGCGGCCCGTTCGCGGTCCTTGATCGCTTTGAGCGCTTTCTCGGCCTCGAGCGTGCGCTCGGCCGCGAGACGGGAAGCCTTCTCGGTCTCCGCCTCGCGGGCCTCGATCTGCGTCTCGTCCCCAGCGAGCGTCGCCTCCCGGTCGGCGAGGCCTTTGGTCCGCGCGTCGAGTTTCGCCCACTGGGCCCGGAGGTCCGCTTCTTTCTCGCCGAGTTCGCCTGCCTTCCCCGCCCGCTTGCGAAGCTCGTCAACCTCGTCTTTCAATCGGGCGACTTTGTCCTTCTCCTGACTGACGGCGCTCTGCGCCTTGGTGAGGTCCGTGGTGAGCGCGGCTTCCTGGTCCTTGCCTTCACGGCGTGCGGCCTGCGTCTCGCTTCGCGCCGACTCGAGGTTGCGGAGCATCTTCGCGAGGTCTTTCCGCGCGTTCTCGAGGGCCTTCTCGAGTTCGGTCGTCCGCTTGTCTGCCTGATCCCGCAAGGCCTTCCGCGTCTCCGCGAGCTCGGCTTCGCGCGCCTCGAGTTTCGTGCGAGACGCTTCGATCTCCCGTTGCGCCTCCTTCACGTCGCGACTCGTGGTGTCGAGTTTGTCCTGAAGGGCTGTGAGCGTCTTCTCGCGGGCCGCCAACTCCCGGTGTCGGCCATCAAGGGATTCGACGAGGCGCTCGACCTCTTCCTCCCGGTTGCGCAGGGACGCCTCTTTGGTCTCGAGCGCCGTGCGTTTCTTCTCGACCTTTTCCATCGCGGCTTCGGCGTCCGCGGTGGCGGCCTTGTTCTTCCGCAGGTCTTGCAGTTCCTCGCGGGCCTCCTTGATCTCGCCCTCGAGTTCTTTCACGGCTTTCTTCGCGTCGCGTTCCGCGATCGCGCTC
The DNA here is from genome assembly GCA_005878515.1 of Methanobacteriota archaeon. GTDB lineage: Archaea > Thermoplasmatota > Thermoplasmata > RBG-16-68-12 > RBG-16-68-12 > RBG-16-68-12. The sequence goes on from VBLZ01000160.1 coordinate 1,258, forward strand.
GCGGCTTCGAGATCTTTGACGCGAGTCTGCAGGCCATGGATCGTGTCGTCCTGTCGCGCGATCTGCGCGGTCTTGGCGTCGGAGAGCTTGCGGGCGTCCTCGAGTTCTTTCCGCAGCTGGGTCTCGCGAGCCTTTGCCTCTTCCCGCTCCGCGGCGTCGACCTTCAGCAGGACCGGCGCATCGATTTCGTCCTCATTGGCCTCGAGGGATTTCCGAGCCTTCTCGCGCAGTCCCATCGGCGATCACAGCAGCTGGAGCTGTTCGAGGATTTTCTCGTAGAGCGCGAACTTCTCGGATTTCGCGAACGCGCGGATCTTGTCCTTCGGCAGATCCCCGAGGAGCTCGTCGATGTCCTTCATGACGACCTTCAAGTCGCCCTTCATGTTCAGCAGTTCCTTCTGCTGCTCCATGAGCTGGTTCCGCTCAACCGCGAGGCGTTCCATCTGCTCCTCGAGCTGGACCATCCGCGACTGGAGCGCGCCGAGCTCCTGATCCGACTTGATGGTGACCGGGGTTGGTTCTTCTTTCGACGGAGTGCGCGCCGCACCGACCTTTTGCTCGAGTTCCCAGCGCCGCCGCTCGAGGTCGACTTCCGCCTCGCTCAGCGCGTGGTGGCGTTCGTCGAGGAGCCGCGCCTTGTCGCGCATCAACTCCTCGCGCTTCTCGATCTCCCGCTCCCGCTCGTGGACGCGGTTCATGACGGTCCGGAACTCGTCCTCGCGCCGCACGAAATCGGATTCCCGTTCCTTGAGCTGGCCGAACGCCTTCTCACGCGACTCCAGCTCGTGCCGAAACGCGGCGATCCGACCTCGGAGCGAGGTTTCGCGGGCCTTCAATTCCTCCTTCTGCATCCGGAGGATGTTCCGATACGTCGTCTCCATGTCGACGAGACCTTCCTCGAGCTTCAGGATGTCCTCCTTCTCCAGGAGGAGCGTCTCGATCTGCCGTTTGAGTTCCTCGCGCTCCTGCACCTCGGCGGGGTCCGCGGACGACTCGAGCGCCTTGATCCGTGTCTGGGCTCGCTCGATCAATGCCTCCATCTGCTCGAGGCGCTGCTTGCGCCGTTCGAGCATCCGGTCGAACGGCTCCGCGAGTTTCCAGAGCGACTCTTCCGTCTGGCCTTCCGCGCGGTCAGCCTCGAGGGACGATGCCGGCTCCCCACCCGCGCCGGGCCCGGAACCGCCCCGGTTCCGCGCCTTCTCGCGGCTGAGCTGCAAGATCTTTCGAAGGTACGCCTCCTCCGGGGATTCGGGACCCGTCGGCGGCGGTGCCTCGTCGAGTCCAGCCTCCGGGAACTTCGCGTTGCAGTTCAGGCACTCCGTTGAAGCGGCCGGATTAATCGAATTGCAGATGGGGCACAGGACGGCCTGCATCGTGCCTTCGAACGGCTCGCCGCAGCGGGCGCACGTTTTGGCGTCTGGCGGCGTCTCCGCTCCGCATTCGCTGCAGTAGGCGGCATTGCCGGGAGTGAGGGCGCGCTGGGCCATCGATGCCTGCTCGAGGAGGATGGGGTGCCGGATCGCTCATTCGTACGCGTTGTACGCGAGGATTTCCGACAGATGCTTCCTGCCCGCCGGGGCCTCGTAGGCCTCCGGGATGCCCAACGGTGTCAACCCTACCACGTGGGCGTCGGCCGGGATGTTCAGGAGGGATTTCACCTTCTCCTCGTTGAAGGTGAAGATCCAGGAGGTCCCCAACCCCTCACTCGTTGCCGCCACGGTGACGTTCGCAAGGGCCATGCCGAGATCGACCGGATACGAGTTCATGTATCCGCCGATCATCGCGACCGCCTCGTCGAGCCGGGCGCAGGCGACGACCACTAAGGGCGCGTCGGCCATGTGCTTCCCGTTCGTACAGGCGCCCGCGAGTTTCCGCTTCGCGTCCTCGTCCGAGACGACGATGAACTTCCACGGCTGGAAGTTGTCCGCCGACAGCGCGAAGCGCGCGGCGTTCACTACCGCCTGGACTTTCTGCTCGGGGACCGGATCGGGCTTGTACTTGCTCACGCTCTTCACCGACTTAATGGCCTCAAGGACCTCCATTTAGTCCCGAGCCGTCCGATTTGGAGCGGTGATAATAAGCGTTGCGGCGCTGGAATCGGTTCGATAACCAGGTTGCGCCGCGAGGGATGACAGAGGCGTATCGGCTCGGCAGAAATGACCCTTGCCCCGGACGTCGCCGGAGCTGGCCACCGACATGTGCGATTTGGGGCGTCCTGGCCTTCAACCTGAGGCCACCGACGCAACGATCCCAACGGACGATTGGGAACGTTTAAGTGAATTCACCAGATTTCGCGGCTCGCGGGCCCGTAGCTTAGCCTGGTTGGAGCGTCCGGCTGATAACCGGGAGGTCGCCAGTCCGAATCTGGCCGGGCCCACTTCGGGCCGAGCTCTGCATCGTGGTCGGGGCAGCATGGACCGGGTCGCGCGAGTACCGAATCGAGAGGCTTAATCCCGCCACGGCCTCTGGGTGGGCGGTGCCGCTCCGATCTGATACATCGCAGCGCTGGTTTCTGGTTGCGGTCTTCGCGGGGATCGCGATCGTGATTGGCACCTCGTTTGCCGTGTACTCCCTTCAGGTACCACGGCCGGTGCGGACCGACAATCTCGTCTTCACGCCGGCCTCGCTGCTCGATGGCAACGCGTCGTTCGAGGTCCTGAACGTTTCCCACGGTCCGTACGCCTATTCGGGTTTCGAGTTTCGTTTCATCGTAAACAATTTCGCGATCGGGCCGGTCGCGCTTGGACCGAATCATACCGCTACGCGCATCGCGCTCGGGACGACGACGTACTGGGTTTCGTGGCTCGACACGGACGGCGACGGAGCCGTGAGCGTGGGCGACTCGTTCCTCGTCACCGGGGACCGGGCGCCGCTGTCCCCCTTGAGCGATTACGAGTTCGACTTGCAATGGGGAAGTGTGTGGGCGGCTCGCGAGTTCTGGTCGACGTACTGAGCGGGCCGCCTGTTGTGGTTGCTTCGTCTATGGAGGCGGGTTTCGGCTTTGCGTGATGTCCCGCATCATCTGGTCGAACTGATCCTTCGTGATCTCGCCGCTCGCATACCGTCGGCGGAGGATCTCGGCCGCGCCGTCGTGGTACCCGTATCGTCCGTACATGGGGTAGCCCCGCCAGCCCCATCCGCCCCAGCCCCAGAACAGGCCTCGGAACAAGAAGAACAGGAAGAAGACGAAGATGAAGAACCCGAACGGGAAGAAGAAGAACGGGAAGTACCCGAATCCCGCGCCGGGCCCGACGATCGCCCGGACGACGACTCCGATCACAATTGCGACGCCGATCAGCAGGAGGAGCCCTGCGATCCCCCAACCGATGAGCCTTCGATGCCGATTCCAGTCATGATCCGCTTGCATGCTTGCCATGGTGGATGCCACCGCGAGGTGTATTGCATGGGCGGTATTTACGCATATCGGATTTCCGATACCGGAAAACCGATTCGCATGGTAAGGGATAAATATCGGTTATCCGATACGATTCTCGAAGCCCATGTTCCCCCCGTTTCGTTGGATGATGCACCGCCGGAGAGGCTTGCGGACGTGGATCATCTCGATCCTCGCGAACGCGCCGAAGAACGGTGCAGAGATCATGGACGAGATCGAGACGATGACACAGGGATGGTGGAGGCCGTCCCCCGGCTCCGTGTATCCGCTGCTGGAACAGATGACGCAGGAGGACCTACTGAAGAAGCGGGATGACGGCCGTTACGAGCTCACCGCGAAGGCGAAAGAAGAGGTCGAGTGGCCGTTCGGGATGCCGGGCCGGAAACCACAGACGGTCGAGGACATGCTGAACGAGATGCTGGGGTACGCGTCGTACCTGGAAGACCTCAGCCTGTCCGATCGATCGAAGATCGCACCCTTCCGGGAAAAGATCAAGAGCGTCGCAGAACGTCTCGCCGCACTTGTCTCAACTGGCAAGCCGTAGGCTCGGACCGAGCCCTTGCATCAGTCGCGTCGCTGAAGTCGATGCCGCCCATCGACTTCTACTGATTTGAGCAAGAACGCTCCATGTCGGGGAGGCGCTTCATCATGTGCGGCCTCCTCGCCCGCGTTGCCGAAATTGTACCTTCGATGGCCGTACCATAAGAGCCTTACTCGGCTACGTCCCGGCACCAGGTGGAGGTGACGGATGATATCTCTCGGGATTGCAGCCGCCATCGGAGCCGCGATCGGAGCCGTCGCACTCGGGGCCGCGTCCGCCGCAGCGGATGGCGATGTCCCCGGCCTTGCGATTGCGCTCCAGCACATCCCGCCGACCACGCACAGCTATGAGGTCGTGACCGCGGTGAAGAACGCCCTCGCGGGTGGCGCCGCGGGTGGTGGGATCGGCGCAGCCGTGGCCGCTGTCGCGAAAGTCGGCGCGAAGGGCGCTGCTGCCGCGGCTCACTAGGCCCGGCCAGCGTCTCTCCCTTTTTCTCTTCGGTATCGGGGACCGACGCGGAGCGCCTACCCGTGGGACTTCGCGACTTCCGCCGCGAGATTCGCGGCCCGTTTCGACGCGGCCACGATCGCATCGCTAATCGCTGGCGGGACTCCTCGCTTCTCCATGACGGCCCAGCCCGCCTCGGTCGTCCCATTCGGTGTCGCGACCATCCGGAACAACTGCATCGGCTCGAGGCCGTCGATCAGAAGCAGTTCTGCGGTCCCCTTCATCGTCTGGAGCGCGAGCTTGTAGGCGACGTCCCGCGGCAACCCGGACCGCACCCCGCCTTCGATCATCGAGTGGGCGAGGGCCGCGATGAATCCCGGGCCACTGCCGCTCAGCCCCGTCACTGCATCGAGCATCGGCTCCTCGACCATCGTCACGCGACCGATCGCACCGAAGATCTCCTCGACGACGAGCGCGTCGTGTTCGGTCGCACTGTGACCCAAGGCGAACGCCGTGGCGCCTTCGCCGACCGCGCAGGCGAGGTTGGGCATGATCCGCACGACCCGCCCCTTCCCATCGAGCGACTTCTCGACGAACGCGGTGCGGACGCCCGCGGCCAGGGTGATTACCAGCGCATCGCGTTTGACGTGGCCCGCGATCCCGTTGACCAGCGCAGGCATGTCCTTCGGTTTCGCCGCGAGGACGAGGATGTCCGAATCCCGAGCGAGGTCCGCGACCGTGTTGAGGGACGTGACCCCGTGTTTCGCGGCGATCTCTCTCGCGCGGGCGGGAATGGCGTCGCTGACGAGGATCCTCGACGCCGGGACGACGCGCCCGACGATCAACCCGCGAACGAGCGCTTCGCCCATCTTGCCGACGCCGGCGATGCCAATCGTATGTTGCTTTTCCATGATGCCACGGCTCCGCGATTCGCTTCCGAAAGCGACCGCACCGCCTTCTTGTTTTCCGTCCCCTGAAACTGTATAAATACGGAGAAGACATCGGAGGCGTCCTTGACGAACGTCGACATCCATCGGGATGACCTGGCCGACCTCGTCGGCAAGTCGCTCTCGATTGAAGAATTCGTGGACCGGATCACCTTCATGGGCGCGGGTCCCGAGGGCGTCCAGGGCGACGTGATGACGTTCGACGTGTTCCCGAACCGGCCGGACCTTTACTCGGTCGAAGGGATTGCCCGCGGGCTTCGCGGGTTCCTCGGCCTGGAGGTCGGCCTGCCCGTGTACCGGGTGGAGCCATCGGGGATCGAGTTCC
>VBLZ01000161.1 GCA_005878515.1 Methanobacteriota archaeon
GACCGTCACCGCGGACGGGATTGAGCTCCGCGCGGAGACGAACCGCTCCCGGGAGGAGAAGGAGAAGAACTACGAGTACCGCGAGCGGACCTACCAGGCCCTCCACCGCGTGCTGAGCTTCCCGGAGGAGGTCAAGGCCGACCTGGCCGCTGCGACACTGAAGGAAGGTGCCCTCGAGGTCCGGGTCCCGAAGAGGGAGCCGACCCCGGAGCCGAAACCCGTCAAGGTGCCGGTCGAGTGACTCGGCCCTTGACCTATTCCCTTTCTCTCTCTCGCTTCGAGGTTTTCCACATGAGTTCAAGTAACGCCGAGTACTTGCTGCGAAATCACGCGAAGGCCGCTCGCGCGGACGCGCGAAAGGAGGCACGCTGAAGATGGCCGCCGGCCGTGAGAAATTCCTCCGGGTCGCCGAGGCGAAACCCGCGGACGCGGGCCGCGGGATCGTGCGCATCGACCCCGAGGTCATGAAGATCCTCGAGCTGAAGGAAGGGGACATCGTCCTCATCGAGGGCGCGAAGTCCACCGCTGCCGGGGTTCGCCCCGGATATCCCGAGGACGCGAACCGCGGCGTGATCCGGATGGACGGGATGCAGCGTCGCAACGCCGGCGTCGGAATCGACGACAAGGTCGGGTTGCGGAAGGCACTCGCCCGGCCCGCCGAGAAGGTGTCGCTCGCTCCGACCGAACCGATCCGAATCATGGGCGGCGAGCAGTACATGGCGCAGGTCCTGCAGGGCCGCGCGATCACCCGCGGCGACGTGATCAGCGTGAGCGTCATGGGCCGCAAGTTCGACTTCGTCGTCACGTCGTTCTCGCCCGGCGCGGATGCCGTCCTCGTGGAAGCCGAAACGGAGATCAAGATCGCCGAGAAGCCGATGAAAGAGGAAGAGGCGAAAGTCCCGAAGGTCGATTACGAGGACATCGGCGGCCTCGGGAGCGAGGTCCGCAAAGTCCGCGAGATGATCGAACTACCCCTCCGCCACCCGGAGTTGTTCGAGCGGCTCGGTGTCGAAGCGCCGAAAGGGGTCCTCTTGCACGGTCCCCCGGGGACGGGCAAGACCCTCCTCGCCAAGGCCGTCGCATCGGAGACGAATGCGAACTTCCATTCGATCTCCGGGCCGGAGATCATGTCCAAGTTCTACGGGCAAAGCGAAGAGAACCTGCGGGACATTTTCAAACAGGCCGAGGAGGAAGCCCCGAGCATCATCTTCATCGACGAACTGGACTCGATCGCGCCGAAGCGAGACGAGGTCGCGGGCGAGGTCGAGCGGCGGGTCGTCGCACAACTGCTCGCCCTGATGGACGGCCTGCAGGCGCGCGGCAAGGTCGTCGTCATCGGCGCCACGAACCGGCCGAACGCGCTCGATCCGGCGCTGCGCCGGCCGGGCCGGTTCGATCGAGAGATCGAGATCGGCGTCCCGGACCGGGATGGCCGGCTGGAGATCCTCCAGATCCATACCCGCGGCATGCCCCTGTCGAAAGACGTCGACCTGAAGGAACTCGCGGGCCTCACCCACGGATATGTCGGCGCCGACCTCGCGGCCCTCTCGAAGGAGGCCGCCATGCGATCGCTGCGACGCATCCTGCCCGACATCGATCTCCAGGCCGATGTGATCCCGCCCGAAATCCTGAATCGCCTCACGGTCACCCGCGACGACTTCCTGCAAGCGTACCGGGAGATGGAGCCGTCCACGCTGCGGGAGGTCCTAATCGAAAAGCCCAACGTCCGATGGGAGGACATCGGCGGCCTCGACGAGGCGAAGCAGGAGCTCCGCGAGTCGATCGAGTGGCCGCTCCGCATGAACAAGGTGTTCGCGCACTTCGACGCGCGTCCGCCGCGGGGCATCATCATCTTCGGGCCTCCGGGCACCGGGAAGACGTTGCTCGCGAAGGCCGTGGCCACGGAGTCTGAGGCGAACTTCATCTCCGTCCGCGGCCCGGAATTCATGAGCAAGTGGGTCGGCGAGTCGGAGCGGATGGTCCGCGAGACGTTCCGGAAGGCGAAGACGGCGGCGCCGTGCATCATCTTCTTCGACGAGGTCGACGCGATCACGCCGGTCCGCGGCGGCATGGAGGACTCGCAGGTCACGGAGCGCGTCATCTCGCAGATCCTGACGGAGATGGACGGGCTCGAGGAGTTGCACAACGTCACGGTCATCGCCGCGACGAACCGGATGGACCTCGTGGATCCGGCACTGCTCCGGCCCGGGCGGTTCGACCGGCACATCTACATCGCGCCGCCGGACCTCGCGACGCGGAAAGCGATCCTCAAGATCCACGCGCGCCGGAAGCCGCTCGGAAAGGACGTCGACCTCGATGACATCGCCCGGCGGACCGACAGGTACACCGGAGCGGAACTTGCCGCGGTGTGCAACGAGGCCGCGATGCTCGCGATCCGCGAGACGGCGACGAAGTATCCGGACCTGGACGAAGCGACGCTGAAGAAAGTCACCATCGAGAAGCGGCACTTCGAAGCCGCGTTGAAGAAAGTCCCGCCGCAGACCGGAGACCCGACGCTCTACAGCCGCATGCCGACCCGGTTCCCGTCGAGTCCGGAAGTCAGCTGAGCCCGAAAGATTAAGCCGGGTCGGGGGGAATCGCCGCCGATGGCGGCCTCCGCTCCCGGGAAGCTGATCCTCTTCGGAGAGCATGCGGTCGTCTTCGGTGAGCCGGCCCTCAGCACGGCGATCAACCTCCGCGCCGAGGTGTACGCGCGGCCGCATTCGGAATGGCGGGCGGACGGCGGCTCGATCGACGAGCCCCGGTACCGATACGTGAAGGCCGCGGTTGCCAAGGTGAAGACGTCCGGCCCGCTGTGGCTCGAGATCCGGTCGATGGTCCCGAGCGGCGCGGGACTCGGGTCCTCGGCGGCGGTGACCGTGGCGACCCTCGGGACCTTGCATGGAGTCGGCGGAGCCATCGACCCGAAGACGATCGCGCGGGAGGGCTTCGAGGTCGAACACGAGGTCCAGGGCCGCGCGAGCCCGATCGACACGAGCACGGCGAGCGCCGGCGGCGGACTCCTGGTCCTCCCGAAGCCCCAAGACGGACTCCTGTGGACGATCAAACGAGATGCCCGCCAGTGGTGCCTCCACCGGACGGACCTCCCCGCCTTCGACTTCGTCATCGGCAACACGGGGATCAGCGCCGCGACCGGGCCGCTCGTCGCGAACGTGAAGGAACGGGTGGACCGATCCCCCGAGACCGCGAATGCGGTACGCGAAATCGGCCGGATCACCCTGGACGGATTGGACGCGCTCCGCCGCAACGACCTCGTCGCGGCCGGACGTCTAATGGACCGGAACCACACCCTTCTCAATCAACTCGGCGTGGGTCATCCAATGCTCGACCGCCTGGCGGACGCCGCGCGGAAGACGAGCTACGGCGCGAAGCTCACCGGGGCCGGCGGCGGCGGGAGCATCGTGGCCCTTTCGGACCGCCCCGCGGAGACCACCGAGGCGATTCGCGCCGCGGGAGGAAAAGCGTTCGTCGTCACATCGGACCCGATCGGAGTAGCGAGCCTTTCATGAGACCGGTCCAGGCCCACAAGATTCGCGCGACCCGCGAGGAACGAGCGGCCGAACCCCGGTCCCTCCTCGTGGTCCACGCGACGGAACTGCTGTCCTTGCGAGGACCCCCGGGCCCACGCCGACACGAAGCGGCCGGCGAACTCGGGATCGTGGAGGATGGGGCCCTCTACGCCGAAGGCGAGCGGATCGTCGACGTCGGCGCGACCGCGGAAGTGCTCGGTCGACATCCTCGTGCGAGTGTGACGATCGACGCGACCGGACAGACGGTCCTGCCCGGCTTCGTAGACGCGCACACGCATTCCGTCTTCGCCGGAACCCGGGAGCACGAGGTCGACTGGAAGGCGAAAGGCATGGGGTATCGAGAAATCGCGGCTCGCGGAGGCGGCATTCTCCACACCGTGCGAGCGACGAGGGACGCCCGCGAGGAAGATCTGGTCCGAACGGCGGCGGAGCGCCTCCGGTCGATGCTCGCCTTCGGGACGACGACGATCGAGGTGAAGAGCGGATACGGACTGCGGACCGCGGACGAGCTCAAGATACTGCGCGTCGCGGCGGAGGCGGGTCGGACCTCGGGCGTCGATGTCGTTCGGACCTTCCTCGGGGCGCATGCGATTCCCCCGGAATTCGAGGGTCAGGTCGACGCCTACGTCGATCTCGTGGGCGGTGAAATGGTCGATGCGGTCGCGACGGCTCGGCTCGCCTCGTACTGCGATGTGTTCGTTGACGACGGATATTTCTCTGCGGAACAAGGCAAGCGAATCCTCGGCCGCGCGAAGGCGGCTGGCCTCGCGACGAAGGTCCACGCGGACGAACTCGCGGACTCCGGGGGTGCCGCACTCGCCGCGGACCTCGGGGCGGCATCCGCGGACCATCTGCTCCATTCGTCCCCCGAGGGAATCGATGCACTCGCGCGGACTGCGGTCGTCGGGGTCTTGCTGCCCGCGGCATCTTTGGTCTCCCATCTCCCGTTCGCGGATGGCCGGCGGCTAATTGCAGCGGGCGTTGCCGTCGCCCTCGGGACGGACTTCAACCCGAACTGCTGGTCCGAGTCCACGCAACTCACGATCGCGCTCGCGTGCCACCACAATGGCCTGCTGCCGTCGGAGGCGGTGGTGGCCGCAACGATCAACTCGGCGCACGCGATCGGATTGGGGGACGAGGTCGGGAGCTTAGAGCCTGGGAAATTGGCGGACCTCGTGATCCTCGGGGTCCCTTCGTATCGCCACCTCGGGTATCGCATCGGCGGGAACGCGGCCCGCGTCGTCATCAAGCGAGGCGCGGTCCAGGTCGGCGGCCCCCTCCGGTAGTCAAGCCGTCCATCGCCGGCGACGCCTTCATCCGTCCGACTCCGATGCCGCACGGGAGGGCTGGCATGATCGCGAGGACATGGCACGGCGTGACGCCGTCATCCAAAGCCGACGCGTACTTCGACGTGCTGAAGGAGTCAGGGCTGAAGGAATATCGGGAGACGCCAGGTAATCAGGGCGTGATCGTCCTCCGCCGAACCGAAGGCGACCGGACCCACTTCCTGTTGATCACGTTCTGGGAGTCGTTCGATGCGATCCGCCGGTTCGCGGGACCGAATCCGGAGCGGGCGGTCTACTATCCGGAGGACAAAGAGTTCCTCCTCGAATTCGAGCCGACCGTCACCCACTACGACGTGCTGATGTCGCCCGACGGATCGCGATAGGCGCGCCGACCGGACGCACCCTAGGGCGGCTGGGAGACCGTGGCGTTCTCGAGCCGCGAGCCCGCGCGAATCGTCATCATGTCCCCGATGATGCTCGATGCGATTCGCGCTCCCTCCTCGATCACGCAGCCGCGGGAGATCACGCTGTCGAGGATCTCCGCGGCAGCCCCGATCACGCTGCCCTCGAGGACGATGCTGTTGCGAACGACCGCGTTCCCCTCGACCCGTGCGGATTCGTAGAGGCAGGCGTTGTCCACCACGCTCCCGGATCGGAGGACGGCATTCGCCCCGACGTAGCAGGGACCACGGATCGTGACCCCTTCGTCGATCCGCGCGGCCGGATCGAGGATCACGGGTCCCTCGCTCTTCACGCCGGCGCGGCGGAGCGGCTTTCCCTCCCGCCGGACGATCTCCATGCTGGCTTTCCAGAGGTCGTGTGGACGCCCGATGTCCATCCACACGCCATCGATCCGGGATCCGTACAGCGGCAGGCCTTTGGAGAGGAGCTTCGGGAACAGGTCCTTCGAGAAGTCGAACTTCTGGTCCGGCGGGATGAACTCGAGAACCTCCGGCTCGAGGACGTAGATGCCCGCGTTCGCGAGGTTCGAGAAGGCCTCCTCCTTCCGCGGCTTCTCCTTGAACTTCTGGATGCGGCCCTTCGAGTCGAGGCCGACGATCCCGAACTGGGTCGGGTCCTCGACGTCGGTCAGGGCGATCGTCACGACGCCGCCTTTCCGCTTGTGGAAATCGTACAGCGCCTTGAAGTCGACGTCGCACAGGATGTCGCCCATCGCGACGAGGAACGTGTCGTCGATGAACATGCCGACCCGGCGCACGGCGCCCGCGGTGCCCGCCGGGTTCTCCTCGAAGCTGTAGACGATCGACGCGTTGTAGTCGAGGCCGTCGCCGATCGATTTGATCAAGGTGTCCGACAAGTACGCGGTCGTCACGATGATCTCATGGAACCCGGACGCCGCGAGGGAGCGCAGCACGTAGTCGATGCACGGCCGCCCCGCGACCGGGATGAGCGGCTTCGGTCGCTTGTACGTCAGCGGTTTCAAGCGGGTCCCTTCGCCGCCCGCGAGGACGACCGCCTTCATCGGCCGATCTCCACTTTCCCTTTCTCGAGCAGGGCCTTCAGGGCCGCGTCCGCAGACGCCTCGAGCTTCTTCTCGTCCAGGAGCGCATCCCGGACCGCCCGGTTCTGCTGGCGCAACAGGGTCCGCGC
>VBLZ01000162.1 GCA_005878515.1 Methanobacteriota archaeon
CGCGTTCCGCCAGGGCCGCGTACCAGACCGGACAGGCGTGGCCCTTGCTGAGGACGAATCGGTCGCGGTCCGGCCAGGTCGGATTCTTCGGATCGACGCGGAGTACGTGGAAGTAGAGCGCGGTGACGATGTCGGCCGCGGACATGGAGCCGCCCGGATGGCCGCTCTGTGCGTTGTGCGTCATCCGGATGATGTGCTTCCGAAGGGTGACGGCCTTCTTCTTCAGGGTCGCGATGAGCTCTTCGGAGATATCGATCATGACCTGCCCGCCCCTACTCCCTCCCGGAGTCGGCCGGGACATGACGGGCGGTTCTTAAGGGCTTTGTCGCGGGCTCAACGCGACTCTTTCGCGGCGCTTCTGCGGGACCACACCACCACGACCGCAGCCCATAACAAGATCATCGTAACCATCACGAGCGCAAAGTCCAACCCGGCCGCCGCGAGCGTTACGGCAAGGACCCCGGTGGCGAGAAGCAAGATGTAAACCACGCTGAACAGCGGTTCCAGGGTCCATCGATTTATCCCGCCAGACCGGCGGATGGCTCGCGGTTCGGCCGACGCCATCCCAGTCGAAAGGCCTGCGGAGGTGATGAACGCTTGCACGAACCCCTCGTCAATCGCCGTAGGCGCTGTTGAACCGCGACTATAATATGGCTGCAAGCATAGAAGACCGAGAGCGCGAGCCAATCCGTCCGCGGGCGTGCCTTCGGAGACTCCCGGTCCCGTCCCGGACATTATCATTCCTGAACATGTTCAATGAGGTACGCAGAGTTCTACGTCTGTCTAACAACGCCCATATACTTCACGCGTGCTTCGCCGCCTCCGCGACAGGAGGAACGGGATGCGAATCAGACCTGTTGGCTTGATTGCGATCACGATCGCATTGGTTGGCATCGCGGTTGCGGCGGTTGCATTCGGTCCCGCGAATCTCGCGAAGTTGGGCTCTCCCACGGGCCCGAACACGCCCCAGGCCTCGTCGATCGGGGTTCCGACGTGGCACATCGGAGATTCGTGGACGTACAACGTCAACTCGACTCCGCCCGACGTTATCATTGCAGGTCCGACCTGGGGAGGCCCGTCGCTCACCGGAACTCTGACCCGCACGGTCGCGGCCGCCGACGGCTCGCAGTACAATGTCACCGTCCATGGCTCGTTCCACCTCGCGGGCGTATTTGACCCGGCCCGGGATGGGAACGAAACGAACTCCTCGACGCTGCTGTTTCCGCCGGTGATGGAGAACGCGACGGTCGACGGGTACGCCCTGTATCGCGCCTCGGATCTCGCAGAGCTGAAAGAGGTCCGCACCGTGCAGTTGAAGAGCGCGCTCTGGACCGCCCGCGGTTGGTTCAATACATCGTACACCGCGACCGTCCAGACGACGTACGAGCCCGCCCTCAACATCTGGTCCTTCCCGATCGAGGAAAACGAGACCTGGAACGTGTCGAGCAACGCGACCATCCATGCGATGATCGCGTGGCGCTTCGACGGACCGAACGATTCGTTCGGGTTCTGGCGCAATTTCAACGTGACAGTGCCGATCCGGCTGATGCTCCACTCGGGTGAGTCGGAGAACGTCACGACGCCCTCCGGGACGTTCGCTTCGATCCCGGTCCGCGTGGCCCTCCCGACGATCGACCGCCTCGCAACCGACGATCGCGAAGGACCGGTCGTGGGCCTCGGAGGCGACGAGTGCGGCCAGCCTCGTCTCGCGGCGGAAGCATGGTTCAGCGGCGACGTCGGAAACGTCGTGAAGGCGGTCTCGTTCATCGGCGGAATGAAGATCGTCGCGGAACTTGCGTCGTTCCATCGAGCCTAGGCGCGCACCGGAACCGTCCCTTCCCTGCGGTATTCGCCCCGAGGGAGGGAAGTCTTATTCTACGCGCGTTCATTGCGCAGCCCCGATGGCCATCAAGATCGCTCCGTCCATCTTGTCCGCACGGTTCGATCGTTTGGGAGACCAAGTGCGCGAAGCCGCGGAGGCCGGCGCGGACATGCTCCACATCGACGTGATGGATGGCCACTTCGTCCCCAACCTGACGATGGGGCCGGCCATCGTGAAGTCGATCCGGCCGCTGACCCGGGTCCCGTTCGACGCCCACCTGATGGTGACGCATCCGCAAGAATTCGTGAAGCCGTTCGCCGACGCCGGAGTGGACGACCTCACGGTCCACGTCGAGAGCGACGATGACGTGCGCGCGACGATCCGGGCGATCCGCGATGCAGGGATCAGCCCGGGGGTCGTCCTCAATCCCGCGACGCCATTCGAGAAAGCAGTCCCCTACCTCGGGGACTCCGACATGCTCCTCATCATGACCGTCCATCCCGGATTCTCGGGGCAAGCCTTCCGAGCGGACGTTGTCCCGAAGATTCGCGAGGCCCGACGGTACATCGACAAAGAGGGCCTGACGACGGAGATCCAGGTGGACGGCGGCATCAAGGTCGACACCGCGCCGATCGTCGCCGAGGCGGGCGCCGACATCTTGGTCTCGGGGACCGGCATCTTCCCGGACCGGATCCGCGCGAACCTGATGGCCATCCGCCGCGCGGCCGAGAAGGGTCGCGCGGGTTCGAAGCGCGTCTAGGACACAATTCGCCTTGGAGCCGATCCGAGGCTCGCAAACCTTTAGGAGCAAGAGGGCATCGAGGCGCTTGCGATGGTCCGTCTCGGATTCGTGATCGGAACGCTGTTGCCCGTGGCGCTCCTGGCGGTCAACCTCATCACGACTTACGGCGGCATCCTGGTCACGATCGCTCTACTCGTGTGGCTCGGGACCGGCATCGTGCTCACGCCGACCTCGGAGGACGAGGCCTAGCTCTTTTCGTAGAGGGAATCGCCCGCGACGGACAGCTCCACCCACTCGTCGATCGACCGCACGTCCTCGAGGAGGACGTTCACCATCTCCCCGGACTCGTCCTCGACGATGAAGGAATCGAGGACGTCGTCCGCCTCGTTCGTGTCGCGCACGATACCGACGAACTCGCCATCCGAATCCACCACGTTCAGGCCAGCGAAGATCTCCGCCGCGGGGCCGCGCAAGGTCACGCGGTCCGCCACCCCGCTCACATACCGACGTCCGAGGCGCATCCGGCCTCCGGAGCCTTCCCCGAGGACGAGCGTGTTCGCCTCTTCCCCGGAGACGTAGCCGACCTCGATGCCGTCCCCATCGACGACCGCCATGCCGACGAGCGACCGACCCCGCCGAGCCGCCAAACCGAGACACCTCCCCGTGCGCCCTTCGCGGGACCGCCCGACATCGTCCGAACACCGCGCGGCTACTGAAGCTTTTCGGGAACGGG
Organism: Methanobacteriota archaeon; assembly: GCA_005878515.1. GTDB lineage: Archaea > Thermoplasmatota > Thermoplasmata > RBG-16-68-12 > RBG-16-68-12 > RBG-16-68-12. The sequence goes on from VBLZ01000162.1 coordinate 3,298, forward strand.
TCGGGAACAGGTCTCGGCCATACGGTTATCAGGTGAGATATCGAGGACGCTTCATTTATACTGGCTGACCCGACATCCAACGGTGTCATTCCCTCCGGGTGCGGAGGGCGACCCCTCGGTTGGAGCCACATGGCCCGCTGCCCCCTATGCGAGTCGGACGTACCGGACGGTCGGTCCGCCTGCGACATCTGCGGGCAGCCGTTCGACCGCGGCCTGACCGCCCGGGCGGCCTCCGACATCACGAAGCGGGCGATCGCGGCGGCGCGGAAGGACCTCGCGGCCTCGAGCCGCGATCCGGCCGACCCGTCGTTCGCGCGGAACCTCCTCGAGCGGGCGGAGCAGACCGAGGCCGCCGGCGACCTCGGACGGGCTTTGGATCTTGCACGTGCCTCTCGGAGGGTCCTCGAGATCGCGAGGCGAAAGGCGCGGGTCGTGGATGCGCTCGCCTATGCGGACGCGGTCCTCGAAGGGGCGAAGAAGGCCGGCATTGAAACGTTGGCGTTCCAGCGGAATATCGAGCAGGCCCGGGCCCTCGCGGGCCGGAGCGACTTCGTCGCGGCGGAACGCCTGCTTCGGCGAATCTCCATCCGAACGCTCGACCAGCGACGGGAGCGGGTCCTCCAGGGAATCGTCGAAAAAGCCCAAGCCCGCGTGCAATACGCGAAAGAGCGCGGCGGGAACGTCGAGGACGCGGAGGACCACCTCGCCGAAGCCCGGAACGCGCTCGCCCTGCGGGAGTACCATCGAATCCGACCGCTCGCCTCGAAGGCGATCGAGAAAGCGGACGCGCAGCGCAAGTACGCGCGCGCGGAGACAATCTTGGACCGCGCCGCGGCGGACGTCGAGGCCGCTCGTCGGGACGGCGTGAACATCGCCGAGGCCCGCAAGGTGCTGACCCAGGCGCGGGACGCGCTCCGACGGGGCGTGTACGCCGACATCCCCGTCCTGGCCCAGAGGGCCCGCGGCAGCTTGCAGGAGGCGCGACGGTATGCGGTCGCCGAATTGGGCCTGCGGGAGTCCGCCCGCGAAGCCGCGCGGGAGCGCCGGAAGGGAGTCGACGTGAGCGGCGCCGAGGCGATCCTCGACGACGCCGGCAAGGCGCTGGCGGCAAAAGAGTACGGCAGGGTCCGGGCGCTGGCGAAGGACGCCCATGACGCGGTACGGGAGGCGTCCCGCCTCCAGACGGTCCGGGACGCGTTCGCGAGCCTCCAAGTCGACGCGGAGGATTTGAGGGATCTGGGGGCGGACGCCGCGGACTTCGAGCAGATCCTCGTCGATCTCACGAAAGCGGTCGAGGCGAGAGACCTCCAAGCGGCGAGGCGCCTCGTCGGCCGGGCCCGTCACGCCGCTGAAAGCGCGCGGGACTCCCATTTCCGCGCGATCATGGAGCAATCCCTGCAAATCATCTTACTCAACGCGTCCCGGGGCCTCGATCCCGCGCTCGCCCGGCAGCTCCTGAAAGACGTCGACGACGCAGTCTCGCTCGGCAAGAAGCTCGACATGCAGGCCCTAATCGACAAGCGCATGGCCGATGCCGACGCCGAGACGGAGTCAAAGCTGAACGTGCGCGTGCTCCAGGCGCGGGACGACATCGTCGCGCTCCGACAGGGCGGACAGAACGACACGGTCGGGCTCGAGGGGAAGCTCGCGGACGCCGCCATCGGCATCCAGGAACGCCGGTTCTTCCATGCGGACGCTCTCCTCGATAACGTCGAGCACGACATCGTCGCGACGCGAGAGCTGATGCGGAGCTCCGCCGCCGAGGTGCTCGGGCAGGCCCGGGGCGAGGTCGCCCGGGCGAAGGCGGATGGCATTCAAGTCGACGCAGCGGCCCAAATGTTGCGAGACGCCGAGACGTCGTACTCAGAAGCCCGCTACGGCGACACGATCTACGCCGGCAAAGCCTGCATTTCCGAGGTCGAAGAATTCGCGCTTGCCGCCGCGGACTCGAAACGAAAATCCGATGCCGACGCGACGCGGTCGAAGCTCGAACGGACGGAGGAAATCCACCACCGGATGGAGTCCGTGCGGGCCGAGGTCCAAGACCTCCTCGCGCACAACGTCGATCTGGCGCATGCGCTCGAGACGCTCGCGGCGGCGGAGCAAGCGATCGACCGAGGGTCCCTCGATGAGGCGGAACGATTCGTCGCGTCGGCGGAGGGGATCGTGAAGGGCGTCAAGGTCACGTTGAACAGCCAGGCGAAGGTCGCCCTTGAGCGAGCCCGGAAGGCGGTCGATCAGGCCATCCGCGAAGGCGTCGAGGCGCCGGAGTTCGCGGGCCTCCTCGAGCGAGCACAAGCCGCGGTTCAAACCAGCCAGCCGGGCGAGGTCGTTCAGGCGACGGGCGAGATCGATCGGCTTCTCTCGGAGAGACGGCAGGCCCGACATCAAGAGGCACAGCGGCGCGGCTTGGAGAAGGCGCGGAGCGCCGCGACGAAATTCATCACGGTCAAGAAGCTCATCATGGACCTGCGAAAGGCGGACATCGACATCACGGGCGCCGAGGAGAGTCTGAAAGCGGCAGAGCGCGCCCTCGAGGAGCAGAACTTCGACGACGTCGATGCGATCCTAACCGACCTCGACGCGCCCGCGAAGGAACTGATGGACGAGCTCGTCGCCGCCTCGAGGAACCTAATCGGCCGCGCGGAACGCAAGATTCACGAAGGGCGGGACGCCGGGCTCGAGGTCGAGAAAGCCGTCGCCCTCCTCGACACGGCGGAAGGTGCGTTCGAGCGAGGGGAGTATGCCGATGCGCTCGAGCATGCGCGGGCCGCCGAGAAGGAGGTCGCGGAAGGGCTCCGGGACCTGAAAGGTCGAGAGGCGGAGGCCCGTCGGAGAGCGCAGGAGGCCGCGCGGGCCGAGCTCGCGACGCTCCGCAAGACGATTTCGGATCTCGCGCGCGCGGACATCTCGATCGTCGGCGCGGAATCGGCGCTCGACCGGGCGGAGGCCGCCTTCGAAGAGGGACGCTTCGAGGACATCTCCCGGGAGCTCACGGATACGAAGGAGATGGCCGCCCGCTTGAACGACGGACTGGAGGCGGCCGCGAAGGACCTCGTGTCGTACGTCGAACGCGAGGTCGCCGACGTGCGCTCCACCGGCCTCGATCCGGGCCGTGCGGAGGTCGTGTTGCTGAACGCGCGCGAAGCAATCAACGATGGACGCTTCGTGGAGGCGATCGAGTACAAGAAGGTCATCGAAGACATCCTCGATGAGACCCGGCGCGACAAGGAAACGCGGGTCGCACGGGACAGCTTGACGGAGCTCCGGGCGAAGGTCGAGGCCCACGCAAAGTTCGGCGCGGACGTCCGGACGGCCTCGGAAATCCTCGCGCGAGCGGAGGCGATGATCGACGCCGGAGAACTGCACGAGGTCGGCGGATACGCGAAGCGGATCTCCGAAGAAGTCGACCTGGCTCGGAGGACGCATCTGGGGTCCGTCGTGGGGTCGTTCTCGCCGATGATCGAGGAAGGCG
>VBLZ01000163.1 GCA_005878515.1 Methanobacteriota archaeon
AAGCCTTCGAAACGCAAGATGCAAGCCTCGACGACCGGCGGGAGGAACTCGAGCGGGCGACGAAACGCATGGAGAAACTCGCGAAGGACCTGGCGGCCAAGGATCGGAAGGTCTCGGAGGAGGAACGCGAAGCGCGGGAGCGACAGATCGACGTCCGGCGACGACAGCGGGATCTCGCGACCCGCGGGAAGGCGCTCGACCAGTTGAAGCGCCGGCTCGACCGGATGGACGAGGAGCTCTCGGCCAATCGCACGAGGATGAAGGCGCAGGCTGTCAAGTTGCTTCGATCCGAGCGAGCCGCCCAGCAACGACTCCGGACAATCGAGACGGCCGAACGGGACTTGGACAAACGGGAGGCAGCGGCAAAACGCCGGGAGGCCGCGATCGAGAAACGCGAGAAGTCCGCCGCGACCGCCGAAGAGCGAACGGCAGAACGGTCCGACGCGGCCGAGGTGGTCGAAGGCGACGTACGATCCCGGCGGGCCGCGCTCGAAGAGGAATACGCCGCCAAGCAAGCGGAAGTCGAAAAGCGCGAGAGCGAGGTCGCCGCAGCGGAGCGAGCCCTCACGAAAGAATCGGAGTCGGTCGAGTCGTTGAAGGCCACGCTAGAGGAACAGGAGACCGCGTTCCTCGCGGACCTGCAGGACATCGAAATCCGGAAGGCTGCGCTGGCGAAGTCCGAGGCCTCGCATGCTCAGGAGACGAAGAAGCTCGAAAAGCGATCCGACGCGGTGTCGAGTCGCGAGTCTCGGTCCAAACAAGAGATCCAACGCCGCGAAGCCGCGATCGAAGGGCGCGAAGGCGAGCTCGAGGCACAGGAGGCCGCGCTCCGCGAACGGGAAGAGGGCCTGCAGCATCGCATTGACGAGGTCGAAGACCGCGAATCCGCCGCGGAAAAGCGCGTGACGCGCGCCGAGGCGGACGGGAAGCGAAGGCAGGAGTCCGTCGCCGCGCAACGCAAGGGCCTCGAGGAACGGCTCGCGAAACTCGCGGCGGAGCGCGATCGAATCGGGGCCGAGCGGATCGCGTTGCAGACGGCCCAGACCGGCCTCAAGACGCGGGAAACGAAGCTGAAGGACCGCGAAGCTCGCGCGACGAAGGCCGACGGCGAGCTCGCCCGTCGAAAGAAGGAACTCGCTCGAATCAAAGAGGGCCTCCGGCGCCTGAGCTGAGGGAGTCGAAAGGAATGAGCGCGATCGTCACCCTGACCACCGACTTCGGTGCGGGCGAGTACATCGGGGCGATGAAGGGCGCGATCCTGACCGTCGATCCGGAGGCCACGATCGTGGACATCGACCATTCGATCCGGCCGCATGATATCCGCCACGGGGCGTATGTCCTCTATGCGGCGGTCCCCTACTATCCATTCGCGGCTCACGTCGGCGTGGTCGATCCGGGCGTCGGCACGAAGCGCCGCGCAATCGTCTGTGTCTGCGAAGGAGCGTTCCTGGTCGGGCCCGACAACGGACTCCTGATCCCGGCCGCGCGGCGACTCGGCTTGAAGGAGGTGCGCGAGATCACGAACCGGAAACTCGGCCGACCCGAACTCTCCGACACGTTCCACGGCCGGGACCTGTTCGCCCCGGTCGCCGCGCATCTGATGTCCGGGACCAAGGTGAAGGACGTGGGGCCCCCGATCAAGGATTTTGTCGATCTCGACTTCGGCGAACCGAAGAAACGGAAAGGCGGATTCGACGCCGTCGTCATCACCTACGACCGCTTCGGCAACGTCGTGACGAACATCCCGCGGCCTCTCGCCCAGAAAGCGTGGGCGTTCGGCGACCGCCTCGCGGTGACGGTCGGTGGCTATGAAATGACCGTGCCTTTCGTGAGGACGTACGGGCTCGTGGCTCCCGGAGATCTGCTTGCCACGTTGTCCTCGAGCGGCTTCTTGGAGATCTCGCGCCGCGAGGCGAACGCCGCGGCCCAGCTCGAGGCGACGCCGGGCATGCCCGTGTCGGTGGCGAGAGCCGAGTCTCGCACGTAGGACCGCCCGGTTCACTGCAAGGTGCCGTAAGCCAAGAGGCGGATCCCGTCGGAGAGCTGGTACCCGAAGCCGGTCGGATAGATCGATGTGTTGACGAGGAGCCGATCCCCGACCGCGACGGGCCCACCCGGTTGAGCCTGAACATAAAGTGCCCCCACGGAACTGTAATTGAGGTAACCGAGCGGGGTCGCGGAGAGGGCCGTGACGCCGCCGCTGGTCACGATCGCCAGCATTGTGTTGAACGGAGTCAATCTCGTCGGGACCGACGTGAAGGTGAGAACCCAGTTCGTCCCGTCGCTGCTCCTGGCCACGTTTACTCCGATGACCCGGGAAGCAGGCGGGGTTGGGACGGTGTTCGGTCGCACCGATAGGACGACGGCGAAGACGCCGGCCAGAACAACCACGATCGCGACCACAAGGACCGCGACGAACAGGGCCAGGTTCTCCGATGCAGGCGGCGGGGACGGGGTGACCATCATTCCTGGCGGCGCCGGAATCGTCCTGGGTGCGACGGCCCCTGATAACGAAGTTCCGCACCTGGAACAGAAGCGGTTCGCCAACGAATGCGGCGTTCCGCAGCGTGGACACACGGCGCTCGCGGACATGCAAGCCCTCCAGAGGGTGGAATAGGACCACTGGCAGGAAAAATCTTCGCGTAACTGTTCATGCCGCAGACTCATCGCCGTCGGCCCAGCAAAGACATATCTAGGGACCGGACCTTCGGCGGCCGAAATGGATGCGCGGAAAATCCTGCTCGTCATTTTCGACGGCCTAGACCTGCAACCCGGGGACATCGCGTTCCGAGGGAACTTCGCGTCGGTCGACGAGGAGATGAAACTGACGGACCGCCGGGCCGGCCGGATCCGCGAAGGGACGGACGAACTGGCGAAGGCCCTCGATGGCCTCAAGCTCGGTCGGATCAAGGCGACGGTGCTCGCCGGGACCGAACACCGCGTCGCGGTCGTCTTGCGGGGCCGTGGGCTTTCCCCGCGGGTCACGGACACGGATCCCCATGAGATCGGCGAGACGATCGAGGAATCGAAACCCCTCGAGTCCGCGGCGAAGGTCACCGCGAAGGCCGTCAACGCGTTCACGAAGCAGGCCTACAAGATCCTCAAGTCCCATCCGGTGAACCGGGCGCGGGTCGCGAAAGGCGAACCGCCGGCGAACGCGATCGTGCTGCGCGGTGCCGGCGTCTTTCCCGATCTCGTTCCGATCACCGAGCGGTTCCACGTGACCGCGGCCGGGATCGCAGGCGTCGCGCTGATCCGCGGGATGTTCCGGACCATTGGCATGGACGTAATCGACGTGCCGGGCGCGACGGGCGGCCTGGACACAGACATGATCGCAAAGGCGGACGGGGCCCTGGACGCCTTGCGGACTCACGATCTCGTCGTCCTCCACGTGAAGGCGCCGGACCTGTGCGGTCACGACGGAAACGCCTCCGAGAAGATCCGAGTCATCGAGCGGATGGACGCGATGATGGGCCACCTGAAGACGATGCTCGCTACGGACGTCGTCGTGGCCCTGACCGCCGATCACTCGACCCCGGTCGCATTGAAGGACCACTCGGGCGATCCGGTGCCCCTTACGATTTTCGGCGAGGGGGTCCGAGTGGACGAGGTCCTCAACTTCGACGAGCGGAGCATGGCACACGGTGCCCTGGGGCGACTTCGCGGGACGGACGTGATGAACGTCCTCTTGAATGCCTCGAACCGCGTCGAGAAGTACGGCGCCTGAGCGACCCGTCAAAGCCTAAATACGTGGAGCAACTTGCGGCCGCACTCACGGCCGAGGAGGGGACGCCATCGCGCAACTTGATCTGACCTTCATCATCCCAATCGCGATCCTCGCGGCGCTCGGCTTCGCGGGAATCTTGGCGCGGGGCATCCTCCGACAGGACACGGGCTCCGAGCGGATGAGGGAGATTGCGGCGGCGATTCAGCAGGGAGCCCGCGCCTTCTTGCGCCGGCAGTACAAGTCGATCGCAATCATCGCTTCTATCCTTGCCGTCGTCTTCGCCGTGGCGATCTTTGGGCAGAGGGTGGCGAGTGGGAAATCGGACGCCCTTGTGCTGGGCCTGAAGACCGCTGGCGCGTTCGCACTCGGCGCGACGTTCTCGGCATTGTCCGGCTACATCGGGATGCAGATCGCGATTCGCACGAACGTCCGCTCCGCTGCGGGTTCGATGCGGTCTTTCAACGACGCCCTCGTGGTAGCGCTTCGAGGCGGCGCGGTATCCGGTCTTTCCATCGTCGGGCTTTCCCTCGCCGGCGTTTCGATCCTCTACTACGGCTACGGATACGGAGTCAACCCGGACCACGACAGTCAATACAACCTCATCTTGTCGATCGTCGGATTCGGCTTCGGGGCGAGTCTCGTGGCCCTGTTCGCCCAACTCGGGGGCGGAATCTACACCAAGGCCGCGGACGTCGGTGCGGACCTTGTCGGCAAAGTGGAAGCGGGAATCCCCGAGGACGATCCGCGGAATCCCGCGGTCATCGCCGACCTCGTCGGCGACAACGTCGGGGACTGCGCCGGACGAGGCGCGGATCTCTTCGAGTCGACCGCCGCGGAGAACATCGGGGCGATGGTCCTCGGGGTCGCGCTGTTCCCGTGGTTCGGCGTTCTCGGAGTCCTGTTCCCGCTCGTCGCGCGCGGGTTCGGCGTGTTGGCCTCGATCGTTGGGGTGTACGTTGTGCGGGCGGGGGAAGACGAGGCTCCGATGGGCGCCTTGAACCGGGGGTACCTGGTGACCACCGTTCTCGCCGCGGTCCTGTTTGGTTTCGCGGCGTGGGCGATGCTCGAGCCCGCTGGCGTCGATATCGATCCACTCATGCCCGGGGTCCAACTGGCTTCTCCGGAGACCTGGCTCTTCTACTGGCTCTGCGGCATTGCAGGAATGGTGACGGCTTTCCTGTATGTCTGGATCACGCAGTATTACACGGAAGCTCGGTACCGACCGGTGAAAGAAATCGCACGCGCATCCGAGACGGGTCCGGCGACGAACATCATCTCCGGATTCTCGGTCGGCCTGGAGGCCACCTGGCTCCCAGTCATCGTCGTCGTCTCGGCGCTCCTGATCTCGTATTGGCTTGGGCAGTCGACCGGGATTCCAAATGGCGGAATCTATGGGACCGCGATCGCCACGATGGGAATGCTTTCCACGGCGGCGTACATCCTCGCGATGGACACGTTCGGGCCGATCGTCGACAACGGCGCGGGGATCATCGAGATGTCGGGCATGTCCGACGAGGCCCGCCGGAACATGGACAAGCTCGACGCGGCTGGGAACACGACGAAGGCCCTGACGAAAGGGTACGCCGTCGGCAGCGCGGGCCTCGCGGCGTTCTTGCTGTTCAACGCATTTCTCACCGAGGCCAATCTCAAGAGTGTGGACCTTGCCCACCCGGAGACGTTCGTAGGCGGCTTCATCGGTGCGGCACTCGTATTCCTCTTCACGGCCTACGCGATTCGGGCGGTCGGTCGCGCGGCGTGGGCGATCATCAAGGACGTCCGGGACCAGTTCCACGAGGACCCCGGCATTATGGCCGGCACCTCGAAACCCGACTACGCACGGTCGGTCGACATCGTGACTCGCAGTGCGCTTAAGGAGATGATCGTCCCCGGGTTGCTCGCGGTTGCGACACCGGTCGCCGTCGGCTTCTTCTTCCGATTCGTGCGGATCACGCCCGGCCTGCTCGGGCCTGAGCCACTTGGTGGCATGCTGATGGTCGGGACCATCGCGGGCGTCCTCATGGCGCTCGTCCTGAATACCGGTGGCGGTGCGTGGGACAACGCAAAGAAGTTCATCGAAGCGGGCAACCTCGGCGGGAAAGGGAGCCCGACTCACAAGGCCGCCGTCGTAGGCGATACCGTCGGCGACCCGTTCAAAGATACTGCGGGCCCCTCCTTACATATCCTCGTCAAACTCCTGTCGACGATCACGCTCGTGATCGCGCCCCTCCTGATTTGAGACACGCCTCCAGGATGGCTGCGCATCCCACCGCGAAACGGCGCCGCGCATAGCGTTATATGCCTCGGCACGTTCCCGAAAACCGGAGGAGAACGCGTGGCCGCTAGCGAGGAGCCGGGCGGTGCGCCCCCGGGGATGGAGCCCCTGGGTGGGAAGAGGAATCCGCGGACGGTCCGGATCGTCGTCGCGGTGATTGCGATCGTCGTGATCGTTGCCGGGATCGCGTCGTATATCGTCCTGACGCGGCCCGCGGGGACCACGTGCACCCTCTCCTCGAAAGATCCGCTCATCTTCGATCAGCCGGAGACCCCCGACACATTGGATCCCCACGTCACGTTCTCGACGCCCGGTTGGGGCATAGTCCAGCAGATCTACCAGAGCCTGGTGAACTACAACGGGACGAAGTACACCGATTACCTAGGTGTCCTTGCGAAGCGCTGGACCGTCTCTCCGAGCGGGTACAACTACACGTTCGCCCTGCGGCAGGATGTGCACTTCTCGAACGGACACCAATTCAACGCCTACGTGATGTGGTTCAGCCTGTACCGCGGAATTGTCATGAACCAAGCGGGGAGTTTCATCCTCCAGGAGAATTTCTGGTACCCTGGACTCACGTACTACGCCACCGCCGCCCAGAACCGGAGAGCCGCCACCCAGATGGCAGGTTACCTCAACTCGTTCGACTTCCAGAACCCCGTCGCGGCCGATTTGGCCGTAATGATGGCCCCGGACCAGTCGTTCCGGGTCGTCGATCGGTTCACGATCGAGCTGAACATGGGCTATGGCTACCTCGGAACCGTCGCCTACTCTTTCTTGCTCGCGGCGATTGCGGGTCCCATCGCGAGCGCCGTGGACCCCGCGGTCGTCCAGGCGAGCGGCGGCGTGACGGTGGGCGGGACGAACGCCTTCATGGCCACGAACATGGTCGGGACGGGACCGTACGTCGTGAGGACCTTCAACTCCGCGACGGGCTACCTCATTCAGCCGGATCCGAACTACTGGGCCAACAACGCCTCCGCTGCGGAACCTTGGAACAACATCATCCAGCCCGCGAAAGCGTCCATCCAGATTAACTTCCAGTCGTCGGCTATCACCGCGATCGCCGACATAAAGTCCGGTGCCGTCGCGGGCCTGTCGTTCGCGTACGTTGGGCCGTCGCAGATCGACTCGCTGACCGCCGCCGCGTGCGTCGACGCGAGGCTGCTGGACATCGTATACGGATCGACTGCGGGTGGATGGTGGATCTACATGAACCAAAACACTGACCCATTCACCGACCCGAACGTCCGGGCTGCGGTCGTCCACGCCATCAACTACGACAACATCATTAGCCGCGCGTTCAACGGGAAAGCCCAGCGATGGGTCGGGCCGGTTCCGCCGGGCTATCCGTACTACAACCCGGGGAACCTCCAGCCTTACCCGTACGACCTGAACCTGGCGATGCAGGAAATGAACCAGTCGCGCTGGAAGCTGCCAGGCGGCTATCCGAATACGATTAATTACATGTACATCAAGTTGGGCGACTGGGAGCAAGTCGCGCTCCTCCTGCAGTCCGATCTCGCGAAGATCGGAATTCGGATCAACCCCGTCGGCATCAACAACATCGACGACCTTTACACCGAGCAGGGCCGGGACAACGCGGGGAACTGCATCTCCCAGACGACCTTCAGTGGCGGGCCGTTCCCAATCGGACAGGAGTTCTACACCTCAGATTACATCTCTCCGGACGATTGGACGCAGAACAACGCGATCAGCTACGGCAGCGCGAATGACTGCATGGCCGGGTACGTCAACGCCACGATGGACAGCCTGGTGATCGCCGCAGCGGGGGACACGAATCCGACGAACCTCACCCAGTACTACACGCAGATCACCCAGCTGATGTACGACAACTACACGGTTGCCTGGCTCGTGGTCCCGCAACAGTACCAGGTCATCTCGTCGGCCGTCCACGGATATGTCACGAACCCGATGGGAGCTGCCCTGCCGTTCGTCGTGGTCCAGAACACGATGCGTGCTGACTGAACCTCGCCCACTGGTTTCAAGGCCACGACCAGATCGCTGAGCGATCCGGTCACGCCTTACCCAGCCTCGGCCGCGGAATCGGATCCAGACACCGGTTCAGCCGCGAGCAGGTCGGCAGGCCGCACGTCCACCAGTTCCTCCGCCCGGTGGCACGCCACCCAACGCCTCTCCATCCCCTCCGGAATCCGGAGCAGCGGTTCCTCGGTGCGGCATCGATCGATGACGAACGGGCATCGGGCCGCGAAGGGACAACCCGGCGGCGGGTGCACGAGGCTCGGAATCTCCCCGGTGACGCGATACCGTGTCCTGCGGCGACCCGGTTCCGGAGCCGGCACGGCCGCGAGGAGCGCCTTCGTGTACGGATGCAACGGCCGCTCGAGGACGTCACGCACCCCGCCGAGTTCCGCGATCTTCCCGAGGTACATCACCGCGACGCGGTCGGCGACGTACCGCACCGCGGCCACGTTGTGGGTGATCAGGAGGTACGAAAGTCCGAGCTCGCGTTGCAACGCGACGAGGCGATTCAGGATCTGGGCCTGCACCGCGACGTCCAACGCACTCGTCGGTTCGTCCAGGATGACGAGTTTCGGCTGGACGCTCAGGGCGCGTGCGAGCGAGAGGCGCTGCCGGCCGCCTCCCGAGAATTCGTGCGGATATTGATCCAACGACCCCGCGGGGAGCCCGACCGTGGGCAAGAGCGCGGCCACGCGGTCCCGCACCTCGGAACGGCCGAGGCGTTCCAGTGCCTGAAGCGGCTCTCCGACAATCTGCCACACGCGCAGACGCGGGTCGAGGGAACCAACCGGGTCTTGGAAGACGATCTGGACCCGCCGCCGGATGTCTCGGAGTGCTGAGCCGTCGAGGTGGCTGATGTCCCGACCACCGAGTCGCACGATACCCGACGTCGGCTCGTGGAGGCGGGCGAAGAGCCACCCGAGGGTCGTCTTGCCAGAACCCGACTCTCCGATCAAGCCCACGGTCTCGCCTGGCCCGATCGCAACGGACACGCGTTCGACCGCGTGGATCACGTCCTTCGACTTCCGCTGGACCGCCGCGAGGAGGGGTTGGGTCAGGGGGAAGTGTTTCGTCACGTCGCGCACTTCGGCGAGTGCTTCGGTCATGGGAGGCCCGCCACCTCCTCGCTGAAGTAGCATGCGGCTTCGTGGCCCGCGGCGGTTCCCTTCTGGACCTCAAGGACGGGCCCGGGATCGTCCGAGCACACGGGCTTCGCGAGGGGGCATCTCGGATGGAACGAACAGCCCGACGGAAGCCGCGAGAGATTCGGGACCGATCCGGGGAGGGAGGGCAGCGGTCCGTCGTCCTTGTATTGATTCGGCGCGGAGCGGAGGAGCGCTTTCGTGTACGGATGGCGAGGGTGCTCGTAGACGTCATCGACGGGCCCGAACTCGACGAGGTGCCCGGCGTACATCACGCCAACGTCGTCCGCCATCTCCGCGATCACGCCCAGGTCGTGGCTGATGAAGAGGATGGACGTCCGAATCTCTTCGATGAGCTCTTTCATGAGGGTGAGGACCTGCGCCTGGATCGTGATGTCGAGGGCGCTCGTGGGCTCGTCCGCGATCAGCAGGGACGGCTTCTCACTCAGGGCCATCGCGATCATGATGCGCTGTCGCATGCCGCCGGAGAGTTCGTGAGGATAGAGGTCCAGGATCGTCTCTGGATCGTTGATGCGCACGAGCCGCAGGTAATCAAGCGCGTCCTCGCGGAAATCCACTCGATGGAGGACGCGCGAGAACCCTTTCCTCGCCTCGGGCCTCGACGGGAGGAGGGGACGTGTAAGGGCATCGGCGGGCTTCGGGCCCTCCCGCTTCGAATAGTCGAATCCTTCGGATCCCGGAACGAGGCCGGGTGCCTGGCCTGACTCCCGCATCTTCCGGATGCGCACGGCCTCTGCGAGCTGATCGAAAACCCGGAACGCGGGGTTCAGGGAGTTGATCGGCTCCTGGAAGACCATGCTGATGCCGGTGCCGCGGACGAGCGGGAGCTTCCACTTCGGCAAGGTCAGGAGGTCCATCCCTCGGAACCGAACTTCTCCGGAGCGGATGCGCGCGGGCGGCTCGCGGAGGAGACGCGGGATCGCGTGCGCGAGCGTGCTCTTTCCACAGCCAGTCTCGCCGACGATCCCCACGACGTGGCCCGCAGGGAGCTCAAGGGAGACTTCCGAGAGGGCGTGGAACGTCCCCGCGCCGACCTCGTAGTCCACGCTGAGGCCTTTCACCTCGAGGAGAGGCTCCGCCACGACGTCACCCCGAAGCCCCCGCCGCGGTTGCGGCTGCGGCGGGAGCACGCGTCGTCGTCTCGGCCTGCGAGAGCGCCCGGCGGCTCCGTGGGTCCAAGATGTCCCGCAGCCCATCCCCAAGGAGGCTGAACGCAAGGACCGTGACGAAAATGGCGAGTCCGGGGAACGCGACCACCCAGGGGAAGATGAGCAAGTAGTCCGAGTACGCCTGAATCATGTTCCCCCACTCCGGGACATTGGGCGGCACCCCAATCCCGATGAAGGAGATCGTCGAGAAGACGACGAGGACCGTGCCGACGTCCATCGTGAAATACACCACCAAGGGCTCCGCGATGTTCCGGAGAACGTGACGGAACAGGATGCGCCACTCGGCGACGCCGGCAGCTCGCGCGGCCGTTACATAAGGCTGGTGTTTCACAGCGAGGACTTCTCCCCGAGTCAGCCGGACGTAGTATGGCCACCACGTGAGCAGAATCGCGATGATCGAGGGAATCGTCCCGCGGCCGAGTGATGCGGCAATCGCAAGCGCGAGTACCAACGACGGGAACGCGAGGAAGACGTCGGTAATGCGCATAATCGTCAGGGATACCGCGGCCCCAATCGTGCCCGGCCGGTCCCAGAAACCTGCGATGAGACCGAGTCCCCCTCCGGTGAGGAGGGCGAATCCGGCGATGAGGAACCCGATCGCCAGGTCGAGAGGCAGCGCGGTCAGGACCCGAGAGAAGACGTCCCTCCCCGCGCGATCGGTCCCGAAGAAATGCTCGAGTGAAGGGGGCTGGGCGCAGAACGATTGGTTGCCCACGGTTGGGCATGGTAGGAGAGCATTCGGATCGTACGGAGTCAACGACATCGGATGCCCAAATGCCGCGCTGATCGGCGGCACGATCACCAGGGCGACCGCGGTGAGTGTGAGGAGGACCACGAGCGCGAAGCCGACGAGCGTCAACGGATTGGCCCGCAACACCCTATAGAGACCGCGGCTGCCACGGCGCAACTGGCCGATCCACGCGAGGAATCGCGATAGCTGGCGATTTGCGTCGGCCCCGATCCCAGTCGAGCTAGATCTGGCCGTCAACGCCAGTCCACCCGGGGGTCCAAGAGCCCGTACAGGATATCCGCGATGAGATTAGCGACGACGACGCCGACTGCGAAGAAAATGACGACGCCGATTGTCCCGTTGAAGTTGTACTTTACAATCGACTCGAACGCGTAGCGGCCGACACCGGGCCACTGAAAGATCTCTTCAATCACGACACTCGTGGAGAGGAGAGATCCCGCCGTAATCCCGAGGACGGTCACCGTCGAAATAAGCGAGTTGCGCAGCGCGTGCTTGTACAGGACCCAAAAGTCCGAGAGCCCTTTGATGCGGGCTGTCTTCACGTAGTCCATCGGGAGGACTTCGAGCATCGAGCCGCGCGTCATCCGCGTGGCAATGCCGAGGTTGATGAAGGCGAGCGCAGTCGCGGGTAATATGAGATGCGCGATTGCGTCCACGACCGCAGGAAAGTTGAGGCTGACGAGGGCGTCGATCACGGACATGTGGAACGGCTCCGGGAAGCTCGGGATCGAGCCGAAGTTCCCGGAATGCGGGAGCCCAACCAACGGCCCGATCGCGATCGAGAGGACCACCCCGCCCAAATAGGTCGGAGTGGCCCAGCCGCTCAGGTAGAACGTGCGCACGAGATGGTCTGACCACCTGCCACTGTTGTTTGCCGCGATGACGCCGAGCGGAATCCCGACGGCGACCATGAGGAAAAGTGCCGCGAGGACGAGTTCCAAGGTCTCGGGGAAGGCCGCCAGAATCGTCGGCAGGACGGGGACCCCGCGAGGGCTCGTCGACCAGTCGCCGGACAGCAGTTTTCCAAGGTACAAGACGTACTGATCAAAGAGAGGCTTGTCCAAATCGTTCTTGTCGATGCACTGCTGGATTGTCGCCTGGGTCGCCCGTGGACCGGACCATACGTAGCAGGGATTAGGGATGGCGACGTGCGTGAAGAAGAACGTGATCGTTACGACGCCGAACAGCACTGCGACAAGTTGGATGAGTCTCTTGCTGACGAAAATAACGAGGTCACCCTTACTCCTGCCCACCTCACGTCAACTCCCGGGCCGATCCGGCACCTGCGGCGGCCAGCTACGGTCACCGTCGGATTCGATGGTCTCGATAAGGGCGCAAATGGGATAAAGTTACAGGGGCAACCGCGGGTGGGGCCCGCGCGTGACGAGGCGCATTCCGCGTGGAACTTGCGGGCCTGTCTCGGTCCGACGTAAAGCCCTAAATAGGGGGAACCGGTACAGCCGCCAGTCGATTTTCATGTACCAGCGGGTCCAGCGGGAAGACGTCGTCCGGATCCCGCCGGAGCGCCTTGGGGAGGACATTGACGCGGTCTCCCGCGAGCTCACGCGGACGACCTTAGAAGGGAAGATTGGGGCGGATAAGACCCTCACCCTCATTGCTAGCAACATCGAGCGCGTCGGTGAAGGCCGGATCGTCCACGGGGACGGTGCGGTCTACCAGCGGGTGCGCTATGACGCGCTCGTCTTTGCCCCCACTCTGCAGGAGATCGTCGAGGGCACCGTGGTGGAAATCCTTAAGTTCGGCGCCTTCGTGAGATTCGGTCCTCTGGACGGCCTCCTGCACATCTCGCAGGTCATGGACGATCGGGTTGACGTCGACGAAGAGGGCCAGCGGCTGATCGGCAAGGACACGAAGCGCGACCTCCGGATCGGCGACAAGGTCCGCACGCGCATCGTCGCGGTTTCCCTGAACGAACGGGCGCCGCGGGAGTCGAAGATCGGCCTGACGATGCGTCAACCGGCCCTCGGCAAGCTCGACTGGATCGAAGAGGACCGCGCGAGGGCGGAAGGCCGCGTGAGGAAAAGGAAAGGCTGAGCCATGGTCGTGAAGATCCCGAAGGCGTGCAAGAACTGCGGTCACGTGACCGACGAGGACAAGTGCCCCCTGTGCGGGGGCGAGACATCGAAAGACTGGCAAGGGTACGTCATCATCGTGGACCACCCTCGGTCCGAGATCGCGAAGAAGATGGGCATCCATGTCAACGGGAAGTTCGCCCTCCGCGTTCGCTGATTTCGCCAACGCGACGTTGCGACTTCCGGACTCGCTGCGCGAGTATCTCCGATGGCCGATCGGCGCCCTGGTCCAAGGGCCGAGCATCCTGCCCACGATCGGCCGGGCGAATCCGGTCGTGACGGTCGGGGACTTCTGCACGCTGGACCTCGTCGCTCGCGGACGGACGCCGGACATCTGCGTGGTCGACTTCAAGACGAAACGTCAGGAGGATCCGGAGCTGCGGGACGCGCTGCAACGGATCGGTTCGAAGGCGCTCCGAGTCACGAATCCTCCGGGGACGATCACGCCGGACGCCTGGCGCGTGCTCTCCGAAGCCTTTAAGTCGGACGAGCGGGTACGCGTCGAAGTCCGAGGCGAAGAGGACCTTCTCGCTCTCGTCTGCATCGCGCTGGCACCCCCGTCCGCGGCGGTCCTGTACGGCATGCCGTCCCAGGGCGTCGTGGTCGTCCGGGCGGACGAGACCGCGAAATCGAGGGCCCTCGACGTCTTGCGGCGCATGGAACGGTAGCCGATGCAACTCGAGGTCCTCCAGAGGAAGGAGAATCCGCTGCTAAAGCGGGTCGAGGTCACGTTCAAGGCGACGCACAAAGCGGAGCCGACGCCGACGCGGGACGCCCTCCGAGCCTTCCTCGCGAAGGAGCTCAAGGCGACGAAGGACATCGTCGTTATCGATTATCAGGCCTCGACCTTCGGCCGCTACGAGACCGTTGGAGAGGCGAAGGTCTACAAATCGAAAGAAGAGGCGCTCGCGGTCGAGCGCAAGCACATCCTCGTCCGCAATAAGCTGATCGAACCGGAGGTCAAGAAAGAGGCGGCGCCGAAGCCGGAGAAACCCACTCCCACGCCCAGGGCCGAGAAAGCGGAAAAGCCCGCCGCGCCCGCACCGAAAGCCGAGGCCCCGAAGGCGGAGGCGAAGGCGGAAGCGAAACCGGAGAAGGCCCCGCCGAAAGAGGAGAAGAAACCCTCGGCCAAGGAAGAGAAGAAGCCCGCCGAGAAGAAAGAGGAAAAAAAGGACGAGAAGAAGGCGGATAAGAAACCTGAAGGCAAGAAGAAAGAGGCGAAGTGATGGCCGAAGCGAAGAAGGAGAAAGGCACGGCCGGACTGAAGCGAAAGTTCTACAAGATTGACGGGGATCGGATCACGCGGGAGCGGGCGAACTGCCCCAAGTGCGGCCCGGGCGTGTTCCTCGCGCGGCACGGCGATCGGGTGTCGTGCGGGCGCTGCGGCTATACCGAATTCGCGAAGAAGTGAGACGGCTCTTCCCATTCTCAATAACCGAAACGCGTCCTGTTCTCGATAACCGGACCATTTGCCTTATCCCCGGTCCCCGACCCTGTATTATCGTGAAAGCCGTCTTGGCGGGAGTTCTCCTGGCAGGCTTCATGATCCTTACGTACGGCACGAGCTTCGTTTCCGCCGTTTCGTTCGATCTCAGCTACACCGACCCGGCCAGCGACGTCGTCGAATACTGGACATCAAACATGACCCCGGTCCTGACGGACGGCAACCTCACGATGAGTCCGTTTCCGGACAGTGTGAACATGCTTCACTTGACCTCGGCGAACGCGAGTGCGGACGTCACCCTCGCGATCCAGGTGAAGGGCACGATCGCCAACCTGGACAATACCTCGTACCAAATTCGCCTATACACACGGCAGGACAATGCCACACACTTCGCCGTGACGCACGTGAATCGAACGACCCTCCTCTCGTCGAACGCGACGGGCTTCGTCCCGATCGACCTGAGCGGCAGCACCACGATCGCGCAGGACACCCTCTCAGTTGCCGTCGCGAAGTCTCGGCTGGGGATCATCACGGCGTGGGAGATCGACGCGACCGCGACGGAGACCGGAGCTGTTTACACGTACGTGGACTACGGTTGGCGAATCCCTGGCAACCCGGGCTCCGCCCCCAAGCTACCGGGCGCCCAATTCATCTTGCCGAACGCAGCTTGGATTGCACTGGTCCCGGTCGTCATTGCTATCGCGATTGTTGTCGTCATCGTATTCAAGGACCGCGCGGAGCGGTCTTCAAGGAAGTCGAGCAAAGCGAAAGCGGAGCCCGTCTCGTTCCATCGCCGCGGAAAGCCTTAATCCGGGGACTTCTTTCGGCGGCCGAGGGCCTGTAGTCTAGCTTGGATAGGACAGAGGCCTCCGGAGCCTCTGACCTGGGTTCGAATCCCAGCAGGCCCGTTCTCCGGCCAGAATCGCGGTCCATCATGGCAATCCGAGATTCGTGTCGAGGCCGCTTAAGCGGAAACGTATCGCCCCTCAGGTCCACGGCAGCCGGGCGACCTTTATCTTCCTTCAGCCTATTCCTGGAAAGGGAGCAGGCAGGGGCGGTTCAAGTGCCTGAGGCCCAACGAAGAGGGAGGGAAACGCGTGACGATTGCGGAGAACTTGCGAGTGATTGACTCCGGAATCGCTGCGCTGAACGCCCACGATTGGGATCGATTCGTGAGGCTCCACGCCGAGTCCGTCATCGACCTGAACCCCGCGGCGCCAGAACCGATCAAGGGGCGCGCCGCCGTCCGCGCGTATTATGAACAATTCAATCGGGCGTTTCCGGATCTTCGAACACAGAAAGACCGGAGCTTCGGCCAAGGCGACTGGGTATGTTTGGAGACCACCAGCTCGGGGACGCACAAGGGACCCCTGCTCGGGCCCGGCGGACAAGCAATCCCTGCAACGGGCAAGTCCTTCAGTATGAAAGTGGCCGGGGTTTTCAAGCTTGAGCGCCGACAGATCACGGAAGTTCACGAGTACTTCGATCTCGCCGGCTTCATGGCCCAACTCGGCCTTAGTCCGAAGTAGGAGAGGCCCGTCTCGGCGAGGAAGGGTTCGAATCCGATCGGGCCCTCACTCACCTCAGGATTCGACTCCGAGACCTCATCGCTCCAGCGCCATTGCCATCGCGTCGCCGCCGCCGATGCAAAGGGTCGCGAGCCCGCGGTGCACGTCCTTCTCCTTCATGGAGTGCAGCAGCGTGACCACGATGCGGTTTCCCGAGCAGCCGATCGGATGGCCGAGGGCCACGGCGCCCCCGCAGACGTTGAAGACGTCCCAGGGGATGCCGAGCTCTTTCCTCACGCCGATGCTCGCCGAGGAGAACGCTTCGTTGTGCTCGACCAAATCGAACTCATCGAGCCCGAGCCCCGTCCGCTTCATCAGCTTCTGCACGCACGGGATCGGCGCGAACATCACCTCCTCGGGCTTGACGGCCTGGGAGCAGAAGTCCCGGATCGTGCCGAGCGGGTCCACCCCAATCTCGCGCGCCCTGCGCTCGCTCATCAGCACCGTCGCGCTCGCGCCGTCGGAAATTTGGGATGAATTGCCGGCGGTGAGTACGCCGTCCTTCTTGAACACCGGCGGGAGTCTCGCCAAGGCCTCGCGGGTCGTGTCCGGTCGGATCCCGCCGTCCCGTTTCACCGTAACCTCCTTCTCATCGCTCCGGGTCTCGACCGGGACGATCTCCTTCGCGAACCGGCCCGACTCCGTGGCATTGTTCGCGAACGTTTGAGAGCGCAGCGCGTACTCATCGCACATCTCCCGCGTGAGCCCCATCCGCTCCGCGATGATCTCCCCGCCAATCGCCATGTGGAAGTCGTTGTAGATGTCCCAGAGACCGTCGGTGATCATCGAGTCGAGGACCTCCGCGTGGCCGAGGTTGAAGCCTTGGCGGGCCCGCGGCATCAGATACGGCGCCCGCGTCATGTTCTCCGTGCCTCCCGCGATGATGATCGCATCGGGGTCGTCCTGGATCGCGCGCACGCCCTCGACCATCGCCTTCATCCCGCTGCCGCAAACCATGTTCACGGTGGTTCCGCTCACGCTCTCCGGAATCCCCGAGAAGATGACGACCTGGCGGGCACAGTTCTGGTAGAGCCCCGCCTGGATCACGGAGCCGAAGAACAACTCGCTGACGTCTTTCGGCTCGATGTTCGCCCGGCGGATCGCCTCCCTCACCGCGAAGGCGCCCAGCCGGGGCGCAGGCACGTCCGAGAACGCGCCCTTGAACCGGCCGATCGGGGTCCGCGCCGCGCCCGCGACGACGACCTGGGTCCTAGACGCCACATTCCGGCGACAAGCGAACGACTGATAAGTAACTGCTGGAGAGGGGCCACCGACCCATGGCGAAATCGTTCTCGGTCCATGATCACGATGCTGTGACCTGTCCGCGGAATCTCATTCTCGTTGTGATTCGCTCTCCGGGTGCTTCGTGGATCGATCCTCTTTCTTGCCGGTCGAATTCTGCGTCAGATCCGACGAATAGTCGGGGTGTTCGACTCGCTTGTACGGCTCGGGAGGCTTGCCCCCGTTCGGCTCCGTGAGGAGCTTGGCGAGGTAGGCCGTCAAGAGGGTTCCTGCCCCGGACCCATCCCCGCCGGACGTGACGAGGGTATCCGGCGTCACGCGGATCTTGCCGTCGCGGACCTCCTCCATGACCTTGACGAGCGCGACCCGGTCGGAGCCGAGAACGTCGGCCTGGGCGTGGTACGCGTCTGCTTGCGCCTCGCCAACCATCCGGATCGCGGCCGCGTTTCCGTCCGCCTGGATGCGGGTCGAGTCACGAACGCCTTCCGCCTGCTTGATCGCGGCCTTCGCGAGGTTCTCGTTGATCTGGACCTGATACGAGGCCTCGACGACCTTCGGCTGGAGGTTCGCCCGCGCCGTCATCTCCTGGACCGCGATGCGCCGCTGCTCGGCCACGGCCTGCTGCTCGTATTGCGTCTGCTGCTGGATCGCGATCTCCTTGTTCGTCTGGGTCGCGAGCAGGGTCGGATCGACGGCGATGTACGAAATCAGCAGGTTCTGCGCTTCGACGTAGTACTTCGCGAACTGCACGCGGGCCCGGTTCAGGGCCTCCTCTTGCAGCTGCGACCGGCCCTGCACGAACTCGAGCGCCTTCTTTTCGCCCGCGTTGTTGCGGAACGACGCGTCAATCAGGGGATGCACGATCTGCTGGATCAGGTTGAACACGGACCCGAACCGGGCGATGACGAACGCCGCGTTCTCCGGCAGGATGCGGATGACCATTCGCACGTCGACCTCGAGCTTGAAACCGTCCTTGGACGTCACGAGCAACTGGCCGAAGCGGAAGAACGACAAGCCCTTCTCCCCCTGTTCCGTCAGGTAGGGATAGTCCGATTCCGCGGTCGGAGGATCCGTCGGACGACGCGAGAGACTCGGCGCGTCCGGCCGGTCGGACCGAGCCCAGTCGACCATGATCGCCGAAGTCGGCACGAGGTAGGCCGTGAACGCGACCCGGTTCAGGTTGTACTTGCCCGGGGCCACGGGATTGCGCCAGATCCCACGCCGGTTTCGGTCCGGGACGAGCAACCGCTCGACCGCCGCGTGGATCGTCTGGTCGAAGTCCGGGCTGTCCGTCACGGGCACGGGCTGGATGTCGGCCTGGTCGAGCTCCTCCCCGATGTTCGACCGGAGGACGGCCACGAAACCCGGAGGCACCTCGGCCACGTCGTCGATCTGGACCTGGAAGAGCGTCGGGTTGATGTAATACCGGCCGGGCTGGAGCGTGTCGAGCTGCGGGCCTCGGAAGCCGCCGCTGTCCAGGAAGGCTTGGCCGTCCTGGAAGAAGTTGTGCGGACGGGCGCTTAGGTGGGCCTTCGTCGGGGAGACGTCGGGCTGCGGCGCTACGATGAACCTGGGCGGGAGCGGCTGTCCGTCTTGGGCGGTCACGACGCCGACCTTGCCGGACGCGACCTCCGTCGCGGGCTGCTTGGCCACGTAGAACAGGAACGGATTGATCCGATACGTCCCCGGTCGGATGATCGCGACCTGCGGGCCCTTGAACCCGCCGTTGTCGAGGAACGCCTCGCCGTCCTGGAATTGGTTGCACTCGACCTCGTCGCCGAGGAGTCGTCCCTTCGGCAGCGGACGACCATCAATCGCCTCGACCGTCGCGATCTCCGTCTCGCCGACTTGGACCACCTTGGACCGGCGCATGCTCCACACGACGGGCATCCGCCAGTACAGGCCCGGCATCAGCGTCGCGGCTTGCGTCCCGATCTCGCCATGCCGGGCGATGACCTGTCCGGCCGGCATCTTCCGTCCGCCGAGTCGCTTCACGAGGACGCCGACCTCGCCGGCGCGGATCAGATAGAGTCCTTTCAGGAAAAACGCCAACGCCACGACGAGCCCGAACCCAGCCACAAGCACGATCGCTTGGGTGATGCTAATGATGTCTGCCATCCTCTTCCCTCCCTGAATGTAGATACGTCGTTCTGGAGGGATGAGTCTTGTTTGGGATTGCCGCGGGCTTGCCCCATTCAGCTCCGAGTGGGCCGGCGGATGCGGGCCTTATGCCGTCCGAAGGAACAGTTGCCTTCAGGCAGCGAGGGGAAGGATTCGCCTATCCGCTCCTCTCTCGATTTTCCTTCGCTCGGAACACGACGATTCTTCGTACCAAGTCGTACGGAATGGGCTGATCGATCGGAAATTGGACCGAACCTTTTCCTTGCTTGAATGGAGAAAGTTCCTTCTCAAAGGCCTTCATGCCGGAAGGGATCGGATAGAATCCAATGTGATTCTCGTACGCCGCGAAGTAGACCAACCCCTTGCCGTTCAGTTTGAACGTCGGCATTTGATAGCTGATTGTCTCGACGGCTTCCGGCGCGGCTTTTCGAATCGTCAGCCTGATTCGCTGAAGGATGC
>VBLZ01000164.1 GCA_005878515.1 Methanobacteriota archaeon
ATCCATGTCCTCGATTACGACGGGAATTTGTTCGACGCGTGCTCCTACGGCGCGGTCGCGGCCCTCTCCTCGACGATCGCTCCGGCGAAAGCCCAAGGCCTCGGCGACGACTTCCCGCTCCCGGTCGAGCACTGGCCGGTCAGCGTGACGACGGCGAAGATCAAGGACCTCCTGCTGGTCGATCCGAGCCTCGACGAGGAGCGCATGGCCGATGCGCGGCTCACCGTGACGACGGATGAGAATGGCGACATCCGCACGATGCAAAAAGGCTTAAGTGGAAGCTTTACTTACGAAGAAGTGAAGCGGATTATCGAGACGGCCCAGCGCGTCGGCCGCGACATCCGCCCGCTCCTTCAATCTTCCTGAGGTCCTCCATGGCCCGTCGCACGAGAAAGGCAGGCATCGTCGGCCGTTTCGGCCCCCGCTACGGCGTACGCATTCGCCGCCGGGTGCAAGAGATCGAGGAAGGCCTGAAAGGGCGGCACACGTGTCCGCGATGCGCCGCAATCTCGGTCCGCCGGAGATCGAGCGGGGTCTGGGCGTGCCGCCGATGCGGCTACGTCTTCGCGGGCGGCGCCTACCGGCCGATCGTGACCACGTCGTTCAAGCGGGAGGTCACGGAGACCACGCCGAAGCCTGAAGCGAAGGCGGAGGAGGCCTGACATGTACAAGTGCGCAAAGTGCCTGGAACCGATCCGGGCGAACATCAACACGGTCGGGATTCAGTGCGAGCGGTGCGGCTCGAAGATGTTCTACAAAGAGCGGCCGAACGTAAAGAAGGTCGTCAAGGCGCGATGATCATGCGGCGCGCGACGATCGTGCTCTCCGGTCCCGACGCCGGCGTGGTCTATCGGTCATTGCGGCCCGAGGCCGGACGCGACGTCCCGAAGGCCCGCATCTCGATGCGCGCCGAGCGAAATCGGCTGACCCTCACGATCGACGCGGACGACACGGGCGCGTTGCGCGCCGCCGTGAACTCGTACCTCCGTTGGGCCGACGTCGCGGCCCGCGTGCGACACGAGGTGACGTCGTGAAGGAGATTTCCCCGCAGCTTCAGAATCAAATTGCCCAGTACCAGCAGCTGCAGAACCAGCTCCAGGTCCTCGGGAGCCAGCGGGTGCAGCTCGAAGCGAAACTGCGCGAGATCGAAGGGACCCTGGAAGAGCTCGTCAAGATCAAGGACGATACGCCGGTGTACAAGAGCATCGGGATGCTGCTCGTCAAGCAGGACGATCGCGAGGCGTTGAAGAAGGAGCTCGAGGAGCACAAGGAGACCCTCACGATTCGCGTGAAGTCCCTCCAGAAGCAGGAGAAGGCCCTGACCGAGCGTTATGAGGATCTCGCGAACAAAATCCAGTCCGCGCTCGGGACGACGCCCACGCCGCAGGACAGCGGCTGATTCCCTCCTGATGCGAGTTGCAAATCCTTATATCGGCAGGTCCATTGGCGAATCCGTGGCCGAGGATTCCGGCTCC
Source organism: Methanobacteriota archaeon (assembly GCA_005878515.1). Taxonomy (GTDB): domain Archaea; phylum Thermoplasmatota; class Thermoplasmata; order RBG-16-68-12; family RBG-16-68-12; genus RBG-16-68-12. Next base: position 1,476 of record VBLZ01000164.1, read on the forward strand.
GCGGACGTCGAGGAAAGCGCGGAAACGGCCCCGACGGCCGTGCGTCCGATGCCGTTCAGCCGTCCGAGCCTGACCCGGTTCCTCATGATCTTCCTGTTCCTGCTGGCCCTCTACGCGATCATCGATCCGGCGGTGGGGACGGGATTCGCGGCGTTCGCGAATGTGGTCCTGTTCCCGATGTTCGGCTTCGGGGGGACGCTCCCCGTCCTCACGATACTCCTCGCCGGCCTGTTGACGACCACGATCGGCTCGATCATCCGGGACCACTACACGAACTGGGTGAAGATGGCCCGCACCCAGAAGGTCATGTCCGCCTGGCGCAAGGAGCAGATGGAGGCGATGCGGAAAGGCCAGCAGACGAGGCTCGCTCAGCTCAAGGAGGCGCAGCAGGGCTTCATGAAGGACTCGATGGAGGTCCAGACCGCGCCGATGAAATCGATGGCTTGGACGATGTTCATGTTCATCGTGATCTTCACGTGGCTCCGCCTCTTCGTCGATGTCGTCCTCCAGGGCCTCGGGAACCAGTGGATCGCGGTCCCCTGGTCCAGCCACGTGTTCGTGAACTCCGTCTACGTCTTCCCGTCGTGGGTCCTCCTCTATTCGCTACTCGCGCTCCCGTTCGGGCAGATCGTCGTCCGCGTCCTCAAGTACTTCCGTTTCCGACGCCGGCTTCAGGCGATGGGCGTCCCGCTTCGCGCGGGACCGGATGAGACCGCCTGAGGGACGTCGATGATCCTCGTGATTGGAGGCCCGCCCGGCAGCGGCAAGACGACGGTCGCCGAACGATGGGCCGCGGCTCGCGGCGCCGTGCTCGTTTCCGCGGGCACGCGATTCCGGGCCATGGCGAAAGAGCGCGGGTTGAGCCTCGAAGCTCTCGGGCGCGCCGCGGAACGCGATCCGAGCCTCGATCGCGCCTTGGACAAGGCCGTCCTCTCGGAGATTCGAGCGCACGTGGCGAAGGGTCGGGACGTCGTGGTCGACGGACGCATCCAGGCGTATTTGCTCGCGAAAGAGAAAATCCCGTGCCTGAAGGTGCTGATCGATGCGCCGCTCGCGGTGCGCGCGAAGCGAATTGCGGGCCGGGAGGGCACGACCGTGGAGGAGGCGAAACGCGAGATCACGGCGCGCGAGCGGTCGGAGGGGATCCGATACAAATCGATCTACGGAATCGATCTGGGTGACACGCGGATCTTCGACCTCATGATCGATTCCCGAGACCGGACCCCGGACGAGATCGTGACGTTGATCGCGGCGCGGGTGGGGGGATGAGCGACCTCGTCGTCCTCCACGACGTGCCCGACTCGAAATGGGGGACGCGGCCCGAGGACCGGTCGATCGCGGAACGAATCCGCCTCGGAGTCGCGATCGTCGACAAGCCCGCGGGCCCGACGTCCCATCAGGTCAGCGCATGGGTGCGGGACATGTTCGGCGTCCCGAAGGCGGGCCATTCCGGCACCCTCGATCCGCGGGTGACCGGCGTCCTCCCGGTCGCCCTCGCCGATGCGACCCGCGCGGTCGAGGCGGTCCTCGCCGGGGACAAGGAATACGTCGGCGTGATGCAACTCCACCAGGACGTCGACGAGCGGCGCATTCGATCCATGATGGGTCGATTCGTGGGAGAGATCTTTCAAATCCCTCCGATCCGCTCGGCGGTCAAGCGCGAGCAGCGGACCCGGCACGTGTACGAGCTCGAACCGCTTGAGGTCGACAGTCGGAACGTCCTCTTCCGGGTGCGATGCGAATCGGGCACTTACATTCGCACGCTGTGCGCGGACATCGGCGATGCGCTCGGAGTCGGCGCAAACCTCGTCGACCTGCGACGGACCCGCGCCGCGACATTCTCCGAGGCGGACGCCCATCCCCTGAACGCGTTCCGTGACGCTATCGCATACTGGAAGGAAGACGGCGACGACACACCGGTCCGCGCGATCCTCCGCCCCGTGGAGGATCTCCTCCGGCATCTGCCCCGGCTGATCATCAAGGACACCGCGGTGGATGCGCTCTGCCATGGAGCGAACCTCGCGGTCCCCGGCGTCGCGAAGCTGTCCGAGCATATTCGGGTCGGGGATCTCGTCGGCGTGTACACGGGAAAAGGGGAAGCGGTCGCGATTGCGAAGGCGCTCATGACGTCGGACCGGATCGTCATCGCGAAGTCCGGCGCCGCCGCCGACACGGACCGCGTGCTCATGGCCCCCGGGACCTACCCGCGCCTCTGGAAGTGAGCGCGTGTCGGTCGACGCCTGGGGCTTCGACGTCGAGCGCCAGTTGACCGCTCGCCGCTTGAGGTCGCTCCGCATCCGATTGTCCGCCAGCCGGACGGCGGTCGCGGCGGCGCTCACGTTGATCCTCGTCTTCGGCGGGGCGGGTGCCGTCCGAGATTGTGTCCTCTCGTTGCCGGTACCATCGTGGGCCGCGACGGTCGCGTTCTTGGTCATCCTGTTCGCGCTCGTGATGGCGGTGGACCTCCCGTTTCGCTATATCAGCGGATATCGCTGGGAACGCGCGTTCGGTCTCTCGGCTCAGCGCTTCGCAGGCTGGGTGAAAGATCTCGCGAAGGCTTTCGGCCTCGGATTGGGATCGACAGTCGCCGCAGGATTGGTCTTGTTGTGGCTGCTCGCGGTCTGGCCGACTTGGTGGTGGCTCGCGGCCTGGGCGCTCGGCCTCGCGGTCTCGGTCGTCCTCGCATTCATCGCCCCGATCATTCTCGTGCCGATGTTCTATCGCTTTCGGCCCCTCGACGACCCCGCCCTGCGGGCCCGGTTCGAATCGCTCGCGGCCCGCGCGAAGGTGCCGATCGTAGGGGTCTTCGAACTCCGAGCTTCCGAGAAGACACGACGTTCAAACGCCGCGGTCATGGGGCTCGGGCGGACGCGGCGGGTCGTGGTCACCGATACGCTCCTTCACGACTTCCGGCCGGACGAGGTGGACACGGTACTCGCCCACGAGCTCGCCCATCAGAAGTTCCTCGACCCGCTTCGCGGCTTCGTGCTGGGGTCCGTGACGTCCCTCGTGACGCTGGCCGTCGCCGGCTCGCTGTACTCAATCCTGTACCCCGCGTTCGGGATCCGTTCGATTGCTGACATGGCGGGCCTTCCTCTCTTGGCGGCGCTGCTCGGCCTCGTCTCCCTGTCGCTGCAGCCGCTCGAGTTGTCTTGGTCCCGCGCGCGGGAGGCGAGGGCGGATCGGTTCTCCCTCGGCCTCACGCAGGACGCGCCGAACTTCGCCAGCGCGATGGTGAAACTTCACGATCAGAACCTCGGCGTGGCGGATCCGAGTCCCTGGGAGAAGTGGCTGTTTTACAGCCATCCATCTGGGCGAGAACGCGTCGAACTCGCGCGGACATTCCGAGGATTGCGCGCGTGAGAACCGAGGAATCTTTATTACGACGCAGCCGATGGTCGCGGCACTCGTTCCTCTTTTTCGGGACGGTCACAGGCCGGGGTCGCCTAGCCCGGTAGGGCGCGGCGCTGGAATCGGCGGCAGGCCGTCGCCAGCCACGCCGTGGTTGAAAGACCTCGGGAGTTCAAATCTCCCCCCCGGCGTTCAGCTCTTTCGTCAGCGAGACCGATTGACTCCCTCTGTGAATTACCCGGGCCGGTTCGGTGGGCGCTCCCTCACAATGTTGATGAGGTGTGAGGAGTGTCGCCCGTCGGCCGAGCTTCTCCGATGAAACGGCTTCGACTTCTCTGGTGGACTTACACCGTGCGCGGGACGGACCTCGCCTACGTGGAGGTGCAAAGTGGGTTCGGGTTGGCGAGGGTGTACTCCTTGGGTCGTTGGGTCCTGGCGAACCTGTTCGGCCTTAGCGTCGTTACCGCGTTCGTCCTGGTCACGTTCGTACAGTGGATAGGAACAGGGAATCCGTTCCTCTTAGTTATGGGGACGATGTTTGCGATTCTCCTCGCCATTGGAATCGCATTCTTCGTCTGGTCGATGACTCCTTCGAGCTAGTCCAGCTCGCCCCGACGTCTCTCGCGTTCAGCTTGTTCGGTGGGATTCGGCGAGCTTCGCCTTCAAGGCTTGGATCGGCTTCAGGACCAGCGGATCGACGCGTCGCAGCGCCGCGAGGTACAGGCTCACGTAGTCGCCCAGATACAGGGTCCCGAGGAGCCGGCTCAACAGCGTGGGGCCCTCGTCTTGGACTTGCTCGACCTTCGTCCTCTGCTTCATGAGGGAAACCGTGATATCGAGTTGCCGGCGAAGGTCCGGCGCCTCGTCGCGGTCCCGGAGGAGGATGGGTCGGTGGGTTCGATTGCGCGGATCCTCCATCCATCCGACGAGCTCGTTGTGGTCTGCTTCGGGGAAGGTGGAGGAGAAGGCGAGGACCTTGGAGTTCTCGTTCAGTTGCGTCTGCCAACGTCTCGCGACCGCCGAGAATGGAGGTGCCGCGTAGATGATGGGCACGATGGGCTTGATGCGGACCGCGAGCGCTTTCGCTCGGTTGGAGCGCATGCCTCTCTCCGGACGGAGCTTCATGCGGAGCTCCTTAAGGTGCGTTACGGCCCCAGCGAGTTCGTCTCCGCCCTCCGCGACCGTCCAGTCCCCGCTGATCGCGGCAAGGATTCCGAAGAGATGGCCGAACGCGCCGCGGGGCGGCAATCCCGCCGGGACTTGAAACATTGAGAAGTCGTTCTTCCTCGCGAGCTCCGCCAGCGTCCCGCCGGACGTGATCGCGATCACGCGGCACCCGAGCTTGATCCCCTGGGCCGTCGCGGCCAGCGTCTCTTCCGTGTTTCCGGAATACGACACCGCGACGAGGAGATCCTCCGAGCGCGCGTACGACGGAAGGCGGTAGTCACGCACGACCTGAATCGGAACCTTCGAGCGGTCGGCGGCCCACGCCGCGAACACATCGCCCGCGATCGCCGAGCCTCCCATTCCGACCAGGAAAATGCGCTGCGCTTCGTCCACCGGAAAATGAGCCTTCGCGCTCGATCGCAACGCCGCAGCGATTTGGTCCGGGAGAGACGCGATGATGTCCCGCATTCCCCCCGGATCGACTTGCGCGATCGCCCGCGGCTCCAACATCGTGAGCCCCATGGGACCGGCCGAAATAAGGCCTCCGTCCCTCCCAGTGGGGACCAATAAATTGGTTCCTACAACAATCTTGATATACGCCGCCCAGCTCCTCAGAATTCGTGGCGCTCGAACGCGCGCTGGCCGCCTTGCGGCGCGGGGAGTTCATCCTCGTGTACGACGGCGACGGCCGTGAAGAGGAGACGGACCTCACGATCGCCAGCGAGTTCGTGAAGCCCGAGTCGGTCCGCACCTTGCGCAAGGAAGCCGGCGGCCTGATTTGCACGACGCTCTCCGGGGAGGTCC
>VBLZ01000165.1 GCA_005878515.1 Methanobacteriota archaeon
GGCTCGGGATCTCGACCCGGGAAGTGTCCGTCCGCCTGCGCGTTGATGGCGATCACGTCGCATCCCATCTGCCGTAGGAGGAACGGCGTGATCGTCGCCGTCGCACCGCACGCGCAGTCGACGACGACGCGAAGCTTCGCCGTCCCCACCTCGTTCAGGATCGACTCGACATGCTGCTCGACCAGATCCGGACGAGACATGACCGAACCGACGTGGTCCCAGGAGGGCATCGGAAAATTGCCTCGGTCAAGCGTCTCTTCGATCTCGCGCTGTTGGTCTTCATCGAAGGCCATCCCGTCCGGATTCCACAGCTTGATTCCATTGTATGGGGCGGGGTTGTGGGATGCCGTGACGACCGCGCCGCATGCGAATTCACGGGCTCCTCGGGCCAAGGTCGGCGTCGAGACGAGACCCGCTTCGACCGCGGGCGCACCCGACGAAAGGAGTCCCGCGGTGAGCGCCTCGACGAGCATCGGCCCGGTGACGCGCGGATCGTGTCCGACAATCGTGCCACCGTAGGCTTCTCCGAGGATCATCCCGACATGGAGCGCGAGGTCGGGGGTCACGTCGACGTTCCCCAGTCCCCGGATCCCGGATGAACCGAACCGCGGCACCAATCGACATACGACGGATGCATTAGAAACTCTCCTGGCGTGACCGGGCGCCTCCCTGAAACAACCATTATATAGCGACGCCCGGATGCAAACGCGCGCGAGTTGGACCTCGTCGCGGAGGGATCGGATGGTCATGGAACCCGTGAGCGTCGAGGAGGCCATCGAGAAGGCAAAGAAGAAAGGATTGAGGCCCGGCCGAGTCAAAGGAACCGATGGGATTCAATTCACGAAAGGTCGGAACAACCGGATCGAAGTCATCACGTGGGATGAATTCCGGTCCACGCTCGCGGACCGAGAACTCGAGGTGTTCGACTCGAACGGCTTCATGAAAATCATGAAGCGGCACCGGTGAGCTTCGATCGCCATCACGTCCGCTCAGTTTCGAGCTCGTCCGCAATAGGGGCACACTTTCCAGTCCGGGAGAAGCGCAGCACCACAGCCCTTGCACTTCGCCGGCATCGCGGATGTCGGCCTGTCCGTCGCCGCTCCGGAGGGCACGGAGAGGACTTGCCAGAAGGCGACGATCAGGTTCTGAGCGTCCGTCTCGTATTCCGCATAAGACACCGCACCACCCAGCACCGCAACAGGAAGGAGGAACACCGCGGTCACGGCACCGGCGATGAGGCCTTCATCCGTGATCTGCGCGCTGAACGTCAGGTCGACGTTGGATCCGCCCGGGACGTCGTCCACGATCAAGTCGAATTCGTGGCGCAATCCGATCCGCGCGTAATGGGAAGACCCGTGGAAGCGGTATGGCCCCGTCTTCGCGAGGTGGAATCCCTGGCGGCCCCACCAATCCCAGGCTCTCGCCCATGCGTCATCGCGGCGCAACCCGGGGAAGAATCGCGCTTCGCGTTTTTCGAGCATGCCGTCCTCGGGATGGGCGGGAACCGCTTAGACCTGCGCTCCTCCCGGTGTCCACCGCAAGATTATTACGAGCCCACCAAATCGCCTCCCGCTGCGTGTGCGTGGGTGGCCCAGCTTGGTCAAAGGCGCAGGGCTCAGAATCCTGTCCCGTAGGGGTTCGCAGGTTCAAATCCTGCCCCACGCATCGTGCCGAGACGAAGCGCCGCCGCCGTTCGATGTCCAACCTCGTCCGAGACCTCGACCGGGGCAGCGGGTCGTGCGATGGCAATTCGCGGGGCCGTGACAATGACCTCAACTCTGGAATGGAGTCTGTTGGTGGCGGCCACCCTCTTGAACGGGATTCTTGCGGGGGGAGTCCCATCAAGTCCGTGGTGGAACTTCCCGCTCGCCGAGGAATCGGTCTCGCCGCCATGGCGGCGTATCATCGCGCCGCCGACCTCCGAACCGGCTTTTTGATTCATCCGGCCCTGGGCCTGGGGGCACCCGCCCTCACGATCGCACTCGGAATCACTTTTGTTGTCGATCGGACGTCACCGGCGACATCCGCTTCGTTTGCCTACGTCGCCGCAGCGCTCTCAGCGGCCCACGTCCTCGCGACGACTCGCGCGGCCCCGAACTTGCTTCGGCTCCGCTCCGGAATTTCCGAAGAGGCGATCCTCGCAGACATCTACGGTGGGTTCACGCGATGGCAGACGGTACGGGCGCTCCTTCAAATCGCGGCGTTCGTAGCCGTCGTCTTGTCCTTGGCCTCTCTCCAGCCCGTCGGACCATGAGAAAGGGTCGCGGATGGCCTCCCAAAATCGACGGACAGAAATGGACGTTCGACAGGAACTGGCAGGGGGGTATCCGAGGGCCGGTTGTGGCTTCCGACAGACCTCTTTGTACCGTTTTGGTTATGAATCATATAAGGATTGGCCACGTCCTTCGATAGGCCGCGTCACACGGTGAGTATAGGTTATAGCTATACTTTCATAATCTCTCACGTATGATATAAAAAGCGCAAACTATGCGCGAAAGCTATTCATATTTCCAGACACCTTTTAGGAATGCCCAGGTGAACCGGGATTCTCAGGTCTTCGGCGACCTCGAATCCCGTGTGTCGGCGGCCGCGCCGACCTTGTTTTCACTTGGAGGTGATCCGTTGCCGTCCCAGAAGTTCAGCCGCAAGTATCTGACGCGACACAAGAAGAGCGGGCAGCTCTGGCGCCGCGCCGTTCGGATCACGCCTGGCGGGGTCGAGAGCAACGTCCGGTACTTCAAGCCGCATCCGTTCCTCGCCGACTACGGCGACGGCGGCTACATCTACGACGTCGACGGCAACAAGATCCTCGATCTCATGATGGGCTTCGGCGCCTTGCTGCTGGGCCACAACAACCGGGACATCGCCCTCGAGGTGATCAAGCAGCTCGAGTCCGGATCGATGCTCGGGGTGACGAGCGAGCTCTACATCGACTACATCCAGGCGGTTCGGAAGGCCGTGCCGTCGATGAAGAAAGTGCGGCTGTGCAACAGCGGCACTGAGGCGACGATGCACGCGCTTCGAACCGCGCGGGCGTACACGGGCCGCGACAAGATCGCCAAAGCCGAAGGGGCCTACCACGGAGCCCACGACTACGTACTGCAGAGCCTCGACATGGACAGCCGCACCGCGAGCCGAATGAACGGCTACCGCGCCATCCCGTACGGCCGGGGGATCCCGAAGGCCGTCTCCGACCTGGTCGTGATCTTCCCATACAACGACATCGAGGCCACCGCCGCAATCCTCGAAGAAAACGAGGACGAGGTCGGCGCGCTGATCATCGAGCCTGTGCTCTGCGGCCCCGGCGTCATTGCACCGAAGGCCAACTACCTCAGGCGCCTGCGACAGCTCACGCGGAAGAAGGGCATCGTCCTGATCTTCGACGAGGTCCTCACCGGCTTCCGCCTTGCCTACGGGGGCGCACAGGAGTACTACGACATCCGTCCGGACATGACCACGTTCGGCAAGATCGCGGGCGGCGGGTTCCAGCTGGCGGGTTTCGGGGGCGAGGCCCAGATCATGAACGTCCTCGAGCCGGGCCGCGGCTGGAAGTACGCCACGTTCCACGCGGGGACCTACAACGGCCATCCGATCAGCGTCGCCGCGGGCCTCAAGGGGCTCGAGATCCTCGGAGAGCATCCGGAATATTACAATCACATCAACGGCCTCGGTCGGCAACTCTACAGTGGGCTGCAGGACCTCGCGGACGACCGTCGCATCCCGGCCTGGGTCGAATACGTCGGGTCCATCGGGAACGTCTACTTCACGACGAAAGACGAGATCCGAAACTTCCGGGACACGCTGAGCGCGAACACGCGTCGGTGGTGGAACTGGTTCATCCACTGCCTCGGGAACAATGTCCTCTTCGGCATCCCGAACACCGGCGAGCGCGCGTTCATCTGCACGGAGCACACGGAAGAAGACATCGAATGGGCCCTCGAGGTCGCCGACAACGCGTTCGCGGCGATCGGAAAGGAAGCCCGGCGGCACAAGGAAAAGGCGCCGACGGTCCAGCTGCAGGCCGTCGGAGAGCAGGCGGCCGTGTACGGCGATGCTCCGACGCCACCGAGCGTGGAGAGGGCGTCCCGAACCGCCTGAGAACGGATCGAATCAGTTGAGGGCCCGGGTGCCCTCCGCGTACTCGGAAATCCGGATGCCTCGGCCCCGAGCTGAGAGCTCCTTGAAGTATGGCAACGGATCGAACGCCACCTCCGGCGGAATGACGCCCCTCCGCTTGACCAAGCCGTTCACCATCCATTGGGCCGCGATCGAAGGTGGCACGCCCGTGTCGACGACGCCCCCACCGACGTTCCACTTCTTGTGAGGCCACGTGACCGCCTCGTACCGCAAGGTCACCGGATGCCCGTCCTTCTCGCCGACCACGACGCATCGTTGGATATCGACATCGAGTTCGGGCTCCTTCGGCTTGGGCAGGGCATCGATTACGTTTGAGGTCACGTCGTACGGATGGACCTTAGTCCCCTCGACGACAGTCTCTTCGCGGCTTGCGAGGCCGAGGCGGACGAGGGTCGCAACGGTCTCGCGGAACGCCTGCGGGAACGCCACGATGAAGTCCATTTCTTGCACCCCCTTCCCGATCGTCTTCGGCATCGTCGCGAGTTCAGAATGAATCGTGTAATATCCTTCGACGACTCCGACCGGAGGCATGAACTCGGAGCGCTCGAGCCCGGACAGCGCTGGCACGAACCGGATCTTCCCTTTGCGGAGAATCGGCGCATCGAGCGAGAACTCGTCGAAGATCGTGCGAATCGCGTACGGCGGAACGAACTTTCCCGGCTCTCCGCCGGCCACCACGGCGCCGCTGCTCCGAAGTTGCACCTTGGACACTTTGTCGAGCTTGCTCGCCCCGTGCACGCCCATGACGTTCATCGTGCCGGGCGTCGAGCCGATCCCGAGGACGCACGTGACGCCCGCGTCCCTCGCGCGCGTATCCAGTTTCAGTTGCCGGAGCGTCTGGTGATAGAGGCCTCCGAGATCGCAATAGTGAATCCCCGCCGCGATCGCCGCTTCCGTGATGGGGACGTTGAGATCGTACCAGGTGCTGTTGATCACGCAATCCCAGCGCTTCAGCTCGCGGACGAGGGCGGCCTGATCGCGGGCGTCGACCGAGACCGCGGTCGCACGGTCATCCCGTTGCGAAGCCGCGACAGCCTTCGCCTTCGAGGCGTTCCGCCCGGCGATGCCGACCCGCTCGACCCCGGGACTCGAGAGAAGATCCGGGACCGTCGACTGGGCCATCGCGCCGTATCCGCCCAGGATGAGGACCTTCACCGTGCGCCCGGGTCGCCGGAAGTCGGGTCCTCATTTACGGTTTTCGCTGAGCGCTCCGATCTCCGACACGCGCGTGGCCGCGAGAATCGCGCAGCCGGCGAGGATGAGGGCCACACTCGTGCCGAACGCCATCGCGTATCCGAGATACTGCGCGGCGAATCCCCCGAGGAGGGGCCCGAGGATCGACCCGAAACCCTGGACCGCGTTGTAGGTCCCGAACGCCTCCGCTCGGCCATTCTCGGGAGCGAGTCGTGACACGAGCGTCGAGCCCGCGACATTGATCAGGGCCCAGCAGAGTCCGACGCCGGCGTGGAGCGCGATGGCGGCCCCGAGACGCGCACCGTACGGCAGCGCCGCGATCCCGACGAGCAGGAACGACGGGAACAGCATCGATCGGCCCACGGCCGCATACAACTGCGTCGACCGATCCCCGCGAGCCGAGACCCAACGGCCGACGCGCGGATACACGGCAATCGAAGTCGCCTGGCTCGCGATGTACACCGCAAAGATCTCGGGAGCCCCGAGTCCGTACGACTGCTTCAAGAAGATCGGGAAGAACCCGTAAAACGCGGTGAATCCGCCGAACAGCAGAAAGACACACACGAGATACATCCGCAATGCGTGCGGAAGTCGCACCTTCCTTCGCCAGTCGAGCGGGTTGATGTAGTGAAGGATGCGAATCGGCAGATACCGACCGCGCTCGATGCGGGCATGGATGTCCGTTATGTGAACCTCCCGGCGATCCACGCGGACCGCCGGTTCCCGAGTCCAGATCTGAACGAGGAGACCGGACAGCAATCCGAGCGCGGCACCGATCACGAAGAGCGCGCGCATTGACGACAGCTCCGCGCTGAGCAGTCCCGGTCCAATAGCGAGCCATGCGACCCCCATGCCCAACCCCGCGACCCACCCGATCGCTCCGATCCGACTCACGAGGGCGAGCCGCGCGGGCCATTCCGCCCGCTTCGAGGTCTCCATGAGGAGGACCGTCCCGGCGGGGCCGCTCGCCGCGCCCAAGAAACCCGCAAGAAGGTTCGCGAGGTAGAACTGGGACATGGTCCCGCAGAGGGCCATCGCCAAGAGGGCGACCCCGCTCCCGAGGAAACCGATCAGGAGGAAGATCTTGCGGCGCGCGGTGCGATCGGAGAGCGACCCCCAGAGGATGAACGCGGGGACCGAGGCGAGGCTCGTGGCGGCCGCGATGATCCCGACGGTGAGGAGCGATCCGCCGAGCGCGTACGCGAACAGGGGAATCAAGGTCGACGTCGCGCCGCCGGCCACGCCTTGCGGGAGGTACGAGTAGAACCAATGAGACCCGTCCGTCCGGTCCATCCCATCCCTTCGGCT
>VBLZ01000166.1 GCA_005878515.1 Methanobacteriota archaeon
CGCGGCTCAGCACCTCTTCCTGCCCGCCCTCACCCTGACCCTTGGTACGCTCGCGGGGATCTCTCTGGTGATGCGGAGCTCCCTCATCGACGTCATGACGGAGGACTTTGTCACCACCGCGAAGGCGAAAGGACTGAGCGATAGCCAGGTCCTCCGCCGTCACATTCTCCCGAGCGGTCTGCCGCCGATGGTCGCTCTCATCGCGCTCGACATCGCCTTCGTAATCGGCGGAGCGTATCAGGTTGAGGTCGTTTTCAACTACTACGGAATCGGCTGGGAGACGATCCAGGCGATCGACAACCTCGATTTTCCGCTCCTCCAGTTCATCGTCGTCGTGGGAGGCGTCGCAATCGTGCTTGCGAACCTCGTCTCCGACTTCATCCTCCTCTTGCTCGACCCGCGGATCAAGGTGACGTGAGGGAAAAACATGGGCGCGACCGAAGCGGTGGTCCGACCGGGGGCTATCTCACCATTCCAGGCCTCCCTCCGGGTCGCGCTCCGTCGGTTGCAGGTGGTCTGGGTCCGCATCCGACACAGCCGGACGGCCATGGTCGGCCTCGCGATCCTCATCTTCTTCATCGCCATGGCGGTCTTTGCGCCGTGGCTGGCGCCGTACGGTCCGATTGATCGCGTCGCAGACACGAGCAATTGCGTCCCGAGCGTCTCGTGCCCGCTGAGTCCGCCGAGCGCCCAGCACCCCTTAGGGATTAGCGAGGAGGGGGCCGACATCTATTCACAAGTCATTTGGGGGTCCCAAATCAGTCTTATCGTCGGGATCTTCGCCGCGATGGTCGCAAGCGTCCTGGGGACGGCCGTTGGGCTCGTATCCGGTTATCTGGGAGGATGGGTCGACGAGGTCATGATGCGCTTCAACGACGTCGTCCTGTCGGTTCCATGGCTGGTCCTCATGATCGTCGTCGCCGCTCGAATCGGAACCATCGACCTCCTCGGGCTCATCCTCGTGATCGGCCTGACGGGCTGGTCGATTACGGCTCGGGTGATCCGAGCCCAGGTCCTCTCTGTCAAAGAACGATTGTTCGTTGAACGAGCCCGGATGATCGGTTCGTCCCGGTCCCACATTCTACTGCGGCACATCTTCCCGAACGCATTCCCCCTCATCTTCGCGAACACGATCCTTACGGTGGCGGTCTCAATCCTGTCGGAAGCCGTCCTCGCGTTTCTGGGGCTGTCCATCTACAACACGGTGAGCTGGGGGAAAGTGATCAACCAAGCGATCGGCGGCGGCGCACTCGTGATCGGAGGCAACGTCTGGTGGCTTGTCGTCCCCGGCCTCTGTCTCGTCTTCCTTGTGTTCGGGTTCTACCTGTTCGGGTTCGCCCTCGACGAAATCCTGAATCCTCGGTTGCGGAGGCGATAGGCTTCTGCTCCTCGAAGTCAAGGACCTCGTGATCGAATACGCCACCGAGTCCGGGCCGGTGCACGCGGTCGACGGGGTTTCGTTTGATCTTGACGAGGGGGAAGCCCTTGGCCTCGCGGGGGAGAGCGGATGTGGGAAGACGACGACCGCCCTCGCCCTGATGCGCCTCCTCCCTTACAACGGCAAGATCATTTCCGGCTCCATCGTGTTCCACGGTCGGGACCTCGTCAAGGCTTCCGACCTGAGGATCCGGAAGATCCGCTGGAAGGACATCTCGATCATCTTCCAGGGCGCGATGAACTCGCTGAACCCGGTCCGGAACATCGGGCGGCAAATCGCCGAGCCGATCATCCTCCACGAGAGGGTCGACGAAGACGAGGCGATGAGGCGCGTCGGCGAACTGCTCGAGCTCGTCGGGATCAATCGGGAGCGGCGTCGGGACTTTCCCCACGAGTTCTCCGGCGGCATGCGGCAGCGCGTGATGATCGCCATGGCCCTCGCCTGCAATCCGAAGCTCGTAATCGCCGACGAGCCGGTCACCGCCTTGGACGTCATGATCCAGGCGCAGATTCTCGAACTGCTCGAGCGGCTACGGAAAGAACTGCACCTGTCGATGATCCTGATTTCCCATGACCTCAGCGTGATGGCGGAGACGTGCGACAAGGTCGCGATCATGTACGCCGGGAAGATGATGGAGGTCGGCAAGACCGTCGACGTCTTCACGGATCCGAAGCACCCGTACGCCCAGGGACTCGTCGCGGCCTTCCCCGACATCCGAGGACAGCGCACGATGCCGTCCTCGATTCCCGGGGACGTGCCCAGCCTCATCAATCCGCCGGCCGGCTGCGTCTTCCATCCGCGATGCAAGTTCGCGTTCGACCGCTGCACAACCGCCGAGCCCGCCCTCGCGGAGGTCACCCCCGGCCGCCGAGCGGCGTGTTTCCTGTACCCCGGGGTCCCGGAGGTGACGCCACGGGCGATGACGGTGGAAGCCCGCTGATTCGGGTCCGCGATCTGAAGGTGTGGTTCCATCTCCGGCGCAGCCTCCTCCGGGAGCTGACCGGTCGCTCCTCCCTGTGGGTCCGGGCGGTGGACGGCGTCTCGTTCGATGTCAAACGGGGGGAGGTCTTCTGCCTCGTCGGCGAGAGCGGCTGTGGCAAGACGACGACCGGCAAAGCGCTCCTCCGCCTTGTGGACGCGACCGAAGGCGACGTCTTCTTCGAGATCCCGACGGACGAGTATCGAAAGTACGAGGCGCTGCGCTCGGCCGGTGGACCGGACGCCGCCGCCCAGATCGATGCCCTCCGACGAAAGTACTCGTTCTCGTGGAAGGAACAGCTCCCCTGGGACACCCGGCAGATCCTCATTTGGTTCGGAGCGGTCGCCGCGGCGTTCATCCTCGGGGTGGGCCTCTCGGTCTTTGCCGCGGCCGTGATCCCGGGAGCCCTCGTGGATAGTGGCTTCATCCTCGGGGCGAGCCTGTTGTGCGGTCTGCTCATCGGAGTCATCGCCTCGTTGCCTCCGACGCGGCCTTCCGCCCGGACGCCGGCAATCCTGGCGCTCCTCGCGATCCTCGCGTTCAACCTCATCCCGATCGTGGCGGCCCTCGGATGGCCCTCGAGCCTGCCGAACCCGCCATCCGATCCTCTCGGGATCTGGGCGGCGGTCTGGGGAGCGGCGTCCTTCGCGATGCTGCTCGGCGTGATCTTTGCCCCCACCGCGGCCGGCGCTGCGGCGAAGATCCTCCTAGGCCGACGACGGGAGACGGAGGGACTCCTCGGCATCAAGATGCGGACCCTTCGGCGACGCTTGCACCTGATCTTCCAGGATCCGTACGAGTCCCTGAACCCGAAACAATCCGTCTACGAGATCGTCTCGGAGCCCCTCATCGTGAATAAGATCGCTCACGACCCGGAGGAGATCGCTGCGCTCGTGACGCGGTCCCTCGAGGATGCCGGGCTGAGACCGGCGCAGGAGTTCGTCTTCCGCTTCCCGCACGAGCTGAGCGGCGGCCAACGCCAGCGGGTCTCGATCGCGGCGGCGTTGGCCCTCGAGCCCGACTTCATCGTCGCGGACGAGCCGGTCTCGATGCTCGACGTGTCGATCCGGACCGAGATCCTTCAGCTCATGACGGACCTCAGGGAGAAACGCGGCTTGACGTACCTCTTCATCACGCACGACCTGAGCCTCGCATGGATCTTGGCCGATCGGATCGCGGTCATGTATCTCGGCAAGATCGTCGAGGAAGGGACCGCCGAGCAGGTCATCTCCCATCCGAAGCATCCGTACACCCAGGCCCTCATCTCGGTCGTCCCGAGTCCCGATCCGAGGCATCTCGCGAAGCGCACGATCCTGAAGGGAGAACGGCCGGACGCCGTGAACATCCCGAACGGATGCCGCTTTCATCCCCGTTGCCCCCTCGCGTTCGAGAAGTGCGGATGGAGCGCCGCCGAGATCGCGGAAGAACTCACGGCTCTCTGGGCCGGAGGACTCTTGCCGGGATTCGCCGGAATCCAACCGCTCGACCCGGCGACCGTCTCGCTCGGAATGGCTCCGGGCACGTCTCCGGGAACGGCCGCCGCAACGCTCCGTCGGGTCGTGTCCGAGAACCGGAGTTCGCGGCTCGCCCTGAAGGGAATCGCGGATGTCCGGGAGACCGCCGGTGCCGTCCACGTCACGCTGCATGAATCGTCAGAGCCCCCGCTCATCGAGATCGGGCCAGGCAACACGGTCGCGTGCCACCTCGTGACGCCGCAGACGATGGCCGCCGAGCCCGTCACGGCCTGAGACGGCTCATCCGCTCCAGGAGGCGATGGAACCGGGAGACGCGGTGGCCGGCGATGAGCCGTGACGGCAAGGGGGTCACGGCGGGCCACGCTGCGACGGTCGTACGCCACCGCGCGAGGATGTAGGCGCACGGGACGAACGTCACGATTCCGAGGAACAGGCCGAGGTTCAACAGTCCGGTGGTCGTCGTGAGCGCCCCCGCGAGCGGCTCGACGACGACGAGGCCGAGCGTGTACGCGAACGCGCCCATCGACAACACGGTCGCGCGCTGGCCCGGCTCCAACCGGCGGTTCAGGAACGCGGTGGTGAGGGCGGGTTGCAGGCTCCAGACGATGTAGATTGGGACCTGGAACAACGCCGCCCCGGAGAACTGCCCCGCGCCATACATGCCGAAGAACGCGGCTGACGCCATCAGGACCAGGAGAGCGAGCGTCCCGAATTCCCCGAGGACCCGCGTGATCGTCCCCGCGAACGCGGACCAGATCGCCGCGACGAGGAGGAAGGCGCTAATCGAAATCGCAATCGCGGATTCGGAGAGGCCAAGCGCCTGAAGATAGAGGGGCCGGAACACGGCCATGACGTAGAGCGTGACGCCGAGGAACACCTCGACGCCGATCAGCAAGGAGACGCCCTCGCGTCGGCGCACGACGCGGAGGCCTTGG
Organism: Methanobacteriota archaeon; assembly: GCA_005878515.1. Taxonomy (GTDB): domain Archaea; phylum Thermoplasmatota; class Thermoplasmata; order RBG-16-68-12; family RBG-16-68-12; genus RBG-16-68-12. Next base: position 4,828 of record VBLZ01000166.1, read on the forward strand.
ACGAGTTGCTCCACATATGTCGACTCGGGCGTGCGGTCCACCCTGGGCTCACGAAACGTCACCGCGACGCCGACCGCCCCGAGGTTCAGCAGTGCGCCGACCAGGAGAGTGAGCCGGAGGTCGCCGACCAGGCCGACGAAAACACCGCCGACGAAGGCGCCCGCGGCGTTGAAGAGGAGCTGAATCATCGTGACGCGGCCGATGTACCGAGGGAACTCCGATTCGTGGCCCGCCTCCAGCAACGTCTCGTACAGATACGCGGATGTCCCGATCGAGAACGCCGCCCCGAGGGACCACACGATGTTCGCGGCGACGTACCCCCAGAACGTCGCGCTGATCCCATAGCCCAGGATGCCCGCAGACCGGAACAGCTCGCTCAGGACGATCGTCCGCCGGCGGGGCGTGCGGTCCGCGACCACGCCGACGGGCAGCTGGAACACGAGGAGCCCGACCCAGAACGCGACATCGACGAGGGTGAACTCGAAATCGGAGGCGAGGTGACCGCGGATCCAGAGCGCCCAGAACGGGATCCAGATCGCGAACGAAGACGCGCCCTGGTACGCGTAGAAGCGACGCACGCGCGTGCGCAGGTCCGGGGTCGACACGGCCTTCGTCGACCGCGAAAGCCCCATGCCCCTTATACGATGCGCTCGGATGCGTCGCGGTTCTGAGTAAACGTTAAGGCGCTTCCCGGCGTCCTCGATTCACGCTCCGAAGAACGGGTTCCCGACGTCGGCCGAACCATCGCGCGGAGCGGTAAGATGCCGCTCCTGACCGTGAAGGGCCTCAAGACGCATTTCCAGACGCAGGAGGGGACGGTGCGGGCGGTCGACGGCGTCGACTTCACGTTGGGGGAAGGCGAGAGCCTCGGCCTCGCCGGGGAGAGCGGCTGCGGCAAGACAACGGCCGCCTTGTCGATCATGCGCCTCCTCCCGTCGAACGGCAAGATCGTCGACGGGACGATCGATTACGTTGGCTACGACCTCGCGAAGGTCACGGAGGGCCAACTCCGGGCGATCCGGTGGAAGCACATCTCGATCATCTTCCAGGGGGCGATGAACGCCCTGAACCCGGTGAAGCGGATCGGGGACCAGATCGCGGAGCCGATCGTCATCCACGACAAGGTCGACAAAGAAGTCGCGATGAAGCGCGTCGGCGAGCTCCTCGAACTCGTCGGGATCCACCGCGAGCGCGCCCGGGAGTACCCGCACGAGTTCTCCGGCGGCATGCGGCAGCGCGTGATGATCGCGATGGCCCTCGCGTGCAACCCGCGGATCGTGATCGCGGACGAGCCGGTGACCGCGCTCGACGTCATGATCCAAGCGCAGATCCTCGAACTCCTCGAGCGCCTCAAGCGGGAGCTCGACCTCTCGATGATCCTGATCTCGCACGACCTCAGCGTGATGGCGGAGACGTGCGATTCGATGGCGATCATGTATGCCGGAAAGATCGTGGAGCGCGGGAGCGTCCGGGACGTCTACAAGAACGCGAAGCATCCGTACACGAAGGACCTGATCGGCGCGTTCCCGGACATCGAGGGCCCGCAGACGCTGCCGGCGTACATCCCGGGACTCTTGCCTTCGTTGATCAATCCGCCGCTCGGGTGCCGCTTCCATCCGCGGTGCAAGTATGCGTGGCAGCTGTGCGTCGACCAGGAACCCGGCCTCGATCCGGTCGGGACGGACCACTTCGCCGCATGCCACCTGAACACCGCCACCCCGCCGCCGAAGGAGGCGACGTGAGGTGGCTCGCGAGCCGTACCTCGTCCTCCGCGACTTCCGCGTCTGGTTCGAGAAGCGGCGGGGATTCTTCGAGGCGTTGCGGAAAGCCACGCCGGAATACGTCCGCGCGGTCGATGGGATCGACCTCGACGTCGGGCGGGGGGAGATCTTCTGCCTCGTCGGGGAGAGCGGCTGCGGCAAGACGACGACCGGCAAGG
>VBLZ01000167.1 GCA_005878515.1 Methanobacteriota archaeon
CGTCGTCCCGATCCACTTGAAGAGGACCCCGCGCCGCGCGTTCACCGCGTGTTCGGGCCCGTACTCGTCCGCGCCATGGTGCATCCGGATGACGGCCATCAGGCTCACGATGAAGTTGATCACGAACACGATCACGAGACCGCAGGCCGCCGAGCCTGTGATTGCTGCGGCGGCGATTGCGCTCGCCGGATCCGTGACCGTGATGAGGATCGACGAGAGGCCGACGATCAGAGCGAACACTCCGAAGATCATGTCGAGGATCAGAGTGACGTAGTACGTTTGGATACCCCGGACCGTGTCCGGCTTCACGACCACGCTGGGCCAGTACGGAATCGGCAGACCGGCCGGAGCCGGGCTTGGCATCGCCACAGTTCGAAAGCATTCCGAGCCGCGATAAAGATATCGATGATGTTTGGTCGCGCTCTGCTCCAATTGACTAGCGAGAAGCGGTTTCTCCGGATCCGATCCGTCGGGCCGAGGTCATCTGGATGACCTCAAGCGCAGTCGGGACCACGTCGTACTCGCCCAACTCGCGGAGAGGAATGAGCCGCGCGTTCTCCGCGTCGGTCGCTGGGAATGGGTCCCCTCGGACGTACTCGCAGAGGACATCGATGAGGACGTAGTGCCAACGTACCCGGCTGTCCTTCCGCTCGATGAAGTCGCGGACGTCCAGGACTCGGAGAGGCCGAACGTCGACACCGGTCTCCTCGCGGATCTCCCGGACCACCGCCGCTTCGACCGTCTCGCCCGTCTCCAAGGCGCCGCCAGGCAGGCTCCACCGGTCCCGGTTCGGCTCCGCGCCGCGCTTCACCAGGAGAACGGCCCCATCCCGGAACACGAGTGCGCCCACCGCGGGCACTGGCCGCTGCGGGAATTCGTTTCGAGCTGACACAATCCGGGAACTGAGTGGGACGCATCAAGACGATGCCGAAGTGGCTGGGAGCGCGAAGAGATCGAAGTCATCGAAGGTGCGTTGATGCAGGACGTACTGGAGGACCTCGCTCGTGCAGACGTACCTCGACATCGGAATGTCGAGACGGGTGTGGAGATACTCCAGGGTGTCGGCCATCGAGGGAAACCGGTGCGGGAGATGGCGAAGCGCCTCCCGGACGTGCTCGCGGACATTCCACACGCCGACCGGCATGATATATCCCGGATGAGTCTCCCGCAGGATTACCGTCGCGGCTTGCCGCCTCTCCCGGGCCAGGGCCTCGCCGACCGCGAGGCGCGCGGCGTAGTAGCACCCACCGATGCTCGCGTACGTCGTCCGGCCCTCGAATCCCTCGTGATCCCCGAACATCACGATGTCGCGGCCCAACGGATTCCACAGCGTATTCGGATACCACGCTTCGATCAACTCGTATCGCCATGGACGTGGGATCATCACGACGAGGAATCGGTCGTCGAAGCCGATCGCCTCGTGCACCCGGATCTCGTTGATGAGCGGGAACGTCTTGACCCGTTCCCGGAGTTCCTTCCCGATCGTGTCGTCGACGGCCGTGATCGACCATCGGGTCGGTACGAACCTGCGATTCTTCTCGATCCCGAACGCGCCCACGCTGAAGGCCCGCTGAATCTTGGAAACCGGTGTGCGCCGTTCGTACAGATCGATGACGGCCTCTCTGGCTCGCAGGTCCGTGTCGGAGAACGCGCGATCCAGATTTTGGTCGACTTTCAGAGAGCCCAGATCGAAACGGCTCAGGGGTGCGGACGGCCCGAACGGTTGGACGTTGTCGTCGAGGACGACCCGGCCGTGGGGCTTCCGTGCGAATCCCACCTCGACGTCTGCGGGAGAGGTCCCGAGCGCGAGCTCGCGCGTCTGATCGACGATGCGACCGCCGCCGTCCACATCCTGAACATGGACGCGGTGCATCCCACGGACCAGCTGCGACCGGAAGTGGACGATATCCTCCATCGGATGGCCGATCCATTCCTCGGGGGCATCGAGGATCTGCGTGTCGCCGTGGACAGGCGGGACGAGCGGGCCGACGTACACCTTCGGGTACCCGAATCGGCCGACGAAGACGCCGGGAGGGGACGACCCGTCCAGGTCGATCCGGTCGACCATGGGGGCGGTCTTCATCATGGAGTCCCACCGGACGAGGATAGGGCAGCGCGCCTTACCGCAGAGCAGCTTCGCGCCGCGGCATTGAATGCACAACCCGCTCGCGATCGCCGCCCGGGTATCTGCATCGAAGATCGCCGCGAACGGGGCAGGCGCAGGCTGGACCGGGAGGGAGAGCATCGCCGATCCTGGCACCAAGGAGGACCTTAAGAAGATGGCACCAAGGTGGGCGAATCGGTCACGCGAAGGATTATCCGTGCCGCCGGGAGTGCCCGGGCCGTGAAGGAGGACTCACCCCTCGCGCTGACGACGGAGGACCGGATTCTCCTGTACTTCTCCGACTTCCGGAACATGGAGGAGCGGTACGTCCTGCCCCAGGCGCTCACGCAAAAGGCGATCGCATTCGCGGCGGGGATTCAGCGGAAGCATCTGTCTCGGTACCTGGATGAGATGGTGCGCGACGGCTTCCTCACGGAAACGAAGGCTCATATCGAGGGCGAGAAGCAGCGGATGCTCGCGTACTACCTCGCGCCCCGCGGGTGGGAGCGCGCGATGGGAATCAAGGAGCGCTTGTCGAAGGTTCGGGTGCCCGTGAAAGTCGCCGGCACCACGAAGGAGATGAGCCTCGAGGACATCGACCATGCGACGTCCGTCCACCTGACCCTTTCTGACATCGTGCGGGAAGCGATGAACGTCGACGAGTTAGATCTCGAGTACCTCGAAGGAATCGATGATCGCCGGAAACGGGCCATGGACGAACGCGTGAAGCGCCTCGAGGACTACACCCGGGCCGTCATGACCGCTTGGAAAGACGGCCGAGTCACCGCGACGGAACGCCTCCTCGTGGAGCAACTCCGAGAAAACCTCGGGATCTCGCGGGAGGAACAAGAGCGCATCGAGAGCGAGGTCTTGGAGGAAGTGATCGAGAACCGCGCCGGGATTTACCGCGCAGTCGCCGCACAGGCCCTGGAGGACGGCCCGGTGACCGAAGACGTGCGTGAACTCCTTGAAGCGCTGCGCAAGAAGCTCGGCCTCTCCTCCCACGATTGCCGAGAAATCGAAGCGGCTCTGACGAAGAATGCGGCGTAGCATCTGACCTACCCAGAACAGATCTCTTAGCCTTGACCCACACCGGTATGCTGCCCTGCGTGACGTTGGGTAGGCCGCTCGTCCCCGTCGCGAGTTGGAGCGGGTCATGGATACAGGTCCGAGTAAATCGCAGGCTGGTTCCAACTTTGTGAACGCTTGAGTACATATGTCACGTTGCCCGATGTACCGTCCGTGCTCCCTTCGGTTCACGAACCTTCGCGAGTCGGAGACTCAGCAAAACGTTTGCTTCGCAATCGGAAATTCTTCGGGTTCGTGGGACAGGACGTTGCTGCGCGGGCCTCATCCAGTGTGGCGAACGTTTGTGTCGCCTGGCTGGTCTTCACGTCGACCCATTCCGCAATCGACGTTGGGATTGTTGCGATCGCGGAGTCCATCGCAACCCTCGCCGCAAGTCTGCCCGCCGGCACGCTAGTTGACCGCTTTAGTCGTCGGGCCCTCCTGTTTATCTCTCACACCATCCAGGGTTTGACATTCGCCCTCCTCGTCGTCCTCCTTACCCTTCAAGGATTCCACTTGAATCTGCTCATCGCATTCGTCCTAGCATGGTCAGCGACTGCGGAACTCTACCGCTCTACAAGCCTCTCCGTTCTCCCGGAACTCGTTGACGCGAGCGACTTGGTTAACGCCAATGGCATCGACAGAGCCTCCACCTCGATCGCGGCCGCATTGTCGAGCGCGGGAGCCGGCGGGCTAATCGTCTTGCTCGGAGTTTCGTTCGGGTTCGTATACAGCGCAGCCGCGTACGCGTTCGCCGCCTTCTTGGTCGCTATCCTCGTACGGCCACGGCCCCACCGCGGAACGGAGCCCGATAGTGAAACTCGAACCGGATTGCGCGGGATGGCCCACGATATGCGGGTTGGTTTCCGTTGGCTCCTTGGCGAGAAGGGGCTTTGGGAGCTGTCTCTGTCCGCAACTGCGTTCAACTTTCTCTTCGGTGCGACATGGGCTTTCTTGGTCGTGTACGTGGGCAGCGTAGTGAAAGGCGGGGCGGTGGTCTTCGGTGGGATTCTTGCGGCCTATGCGGTGGGAGACGTGATCGGTTCCCTCCTTGTCGGAACGACCCGAGCCCTGTCCTTCGCGGGAAAAGTGTGGGTCATCCTCTACGGCGGAGTGTCGGGCGTGCTTCTCTTGGCCCTGGGCCTCTTTCCCACGCCGATCGTCGCGATCACTTCGGGCCTCTTGATGGGTGTGGCAGTTGGCTTCTCGGCGAACGTCTGGCTCAGCTCCGTTCAGAACATTGCTCCCGCCGGCATGCGAGGACGGTACTTCGCCATCGATGGCGTACTGAGTTTCGTCGCCGGTCCTCCTGCTATCGCTGTCGGCGCACTCCTCGCTGAAGGGGTGGGTGTAGCCGCCGCGTTTGAGATCGCGGGAATCACGATGCTGATCTTCGCGCTTGTCTTCGGTCTCATGAAGAGCCTCTGGACTCTGGATGGCCGTTCCCGAGACGCAGGCTCTGCGGAGCGCTTATGTAATTAAGGTTGCCACAACAGCAGGCATTCCGGACTTAGTAGTCGTGTCGCCGGCCCGGGACTCGGCTCGATGACAAGCGGCCTGCCGATTGTCCTCTCCCGCCGGACTTCTGCGCCTAGCGAGCGACGAACAGCCGGTACTTTTGCGTCGGGTCCGAGATCTCCATCTCGATCCGCTTCGCGATGAGCTTCTCGGGATGATGGACGCTCGGCACGCGCTGATCGAGATCCTGGAATGACTTGAACGGACCCTTCTTGTGCTCCTCGAGGATCGCCCACATCGTCTTCTTGCCGAGGCCGGGCAACAGCTCGAGCATGTGGAATCGCGTCGTGATCGCCTGGGCGCGGTTGAAGAAGTCGACGAACTTGTCCTCTTTCTCCTTGACCGTTTCCGCAATCACGAACGGCAACTCCTTCTGTGCGGCGGTCGTGAGTTCCTCGTATCCGACGCGGCGCTTCACATGCAAGACCTCGGCGCGCATGTCGACCTCCTTGCCGATGTACACGCGTTGCCCGACGGAAAGGCTCACGCCTTCCTTCGGCACGAGCTCGAACAGTTTGAACTCGTCGACCCCGAGTGCGTAGGCCAGAGGCTCCCGATGGAATTTCGACTGGTCGGGATGACCTTGCGGTAGGAAATCAAGGATCCGGGCGTAATCTTCCATGCGCGTCGCCTCGTCAGCGGTACTTCCCCACAATTTCGAGGACTTTGTCCGCATCCTCTTTCGATAGGCTGAAGCGTTCCTTCGCGAAAATCGCGCGCACGTCGTCGAGGTGCGTCGGCATCAGGTCGACAATCTTCAGCGCGTTGAAGGGCGACATCATCGGGATCTCCATGAGCTCCTTCGCGATTGCGAGGACCTTGTCGGCCGGGACGCGGGCGAAGAGGGACGCGTGGGAGAGCGAGTACTGCTGCTCCGGATTCAACTCGCCCCGGACCGTCTTCTCCTTCTCCAGGATGACCTTCAGCTCGGCAAGGGACACGTACGACTCTTCCATGGTCCCCTCCTATGCCCGCCTCAGGTGCTCGGGTCGGACGATCGCTTGCTTGACTCGTCCGCCGAAGCGGACATCGACGACGAAGGCGGCGCCGCGGCGTTCCACCACCGTGCCCGTCATCCCGTGGAATCGGTGGTGAGGCCATCCTTTCTGGACGCTCGAATCGATGACAATCGTCACGTGCTCCCCGACCTTGAACGTCGCGAGCGACCTCGTGATCGGGGAGAGCCCGCGCTGGCGGGGGCTGCGGCGGAACTTCTGCCGCGTCTTCTCCATGATCCCTTTCGAGGCCTTGACCATCTCCTCACCCGCCGTCGTGCACGTCGAGGACGTCGAGCTCGAGCACCTCGCACGCCGCGCCGAGTCGTTCCGCCAGGGACGGCCGCGTCCGGCCCCCGTCCCCGTGGACCCACTCCTTGATGTAGGTCCCGGCTTCCGCGGTCACCCGGAGTTCCGCCCGGTCTCCCTCTACGCCGACGACCTCGGCCGAGAGCAACCGTCGAGCCCGTATGGTATCCGCGCGCCGGTGAACAACCCGCCCAGGCGTGCGCTGGGCGATCGGCTCGCCGACCAAAACCGGGAGCGTCCCTTTAAGCTTTGCTTCGTCCACGGGAGGCACCGTCCGGAGGAGCACGCGGTACGTCTTCGCGGCGCGGTCCTCCTTCAGGGCGACGACGTCCGCTCCGGTCGCCGGGGTCAGCTGGTCGACCTCCACGATCCCGGAGGTGTTCATGCGTCGAACGGCTGCGTTCAAGTCGATCCGACGTTTACGGGGCTCCTTGATCTCGACGATGAACGGTCGCCCGCGGCCGAGCATCCGCGCGTCGACGTCCTCGCGGCCCATGCCGTGCAACGCGTGGCCGGTGCCGCCGGATTCCCGCATGACCTCCGCGGCAATCACCTCCTCGACGCTGGTTGGGTACATCTTCCCGGTCCCCCCGCATCGGGCACACCCTTTGCCGCGACAACGCCGGCACGGCCAGCGCGTCTGAGGCACTCCGCGGGAGAGCTTGCGGTAGCGGCCTCGCAGATACAGCGGATTCACTTGGAGATCCACGTGGTCGAAACCGGTGTCAAGGACCGCGACGACGTCGGG
>VBLZ01000168.1 GCA_005878515.1 Methanobacteriota archaeon
AAGACCGCGACTGCGACAAGATAACGCCAAGGAAGAGCCCAGTACCAGAGGAGGAATACGTATGTCACTTGGTTGGCGGATAACAGGATGGCAAAGATTCTCTTTGTTCGATCGAGAGCGATTGCGAGGTATCCGACCACAGTCGTGATGGCGATGACGAAGAGGAACGGTATCGGAGCCGTGTAGAACTGGAGGTACACCAGGAATCCAGCGGCTTGCTCGGGAGGGACGTAGAAAACGACGGCCCGTATGGAATTGAGCACCCGCATGGAATCCGGATCGAGCGTCCACTTCGGCGTCATGAAGCTCTGCGTGATCGAGAGCCCGGGCGGGTAGTCGACGGTTCCTGCGGTCTGGATCTGAAGCACGAGCCAAGGAGACGCAATGAGCAGTGCTCCTATGATGGTCGCAAGGGCGGCACGAAACGGAAAGCTCCAGCCAGCGGGTTTCCGCTCGCGGTGTAATCTGAAGAATGCCGCCAGGAGCGGAGTAGTTAGGACCAAAGAGAGGATTGCCACATAGGCCTGCTGCTTTGTGGACAGGAGCAGGGCCAGTCCTGCGATCGCCCCAAGCAGATCTCGATTCCTGCGCTTTTCGATGTAATAGTGGAACTCGAAGAAAGCAACGAGCGTGAACAGCGCCACAGCGGATTCCATGAGCGTCTCGATCGTAACGATAAAGAGATGCCTCTCGCCCATCAAGACGATCGCGGACAAAGCCGCGACCTTGACCCCGTAGAGCCGTCTTGCAAAGACGAACAAGAAGACAACGGTGAGACTTCCTAGCAAAGGCGAAATCGCCTTCAAGCCAGCCTCTCCCGCGACTGCATAGCCACCGGCGAGGAGGACAAAGAAAAACTGCGGGTATGCCACAGGCCACCCTTTGCCGGGATCCGTCACAAAATACGGAATCTGGTTGGGCAGCCTCCCTGTAGCAACAATCTGTTCGCCGACAAGGGCGTGTGTGGCCGAATCGCCTTGTAGTGCAAGCGAGAGTGCGAGCGGCAATCGAAAGGAAACATCAGCAATGAACAAGAGGAGAATTAGCCAGTTCTGGTTTGCGATTAGCGCGTTCCGGAGTCCTTTCGATACGGTGGCAATTGTCCTCTCTAGGCGGACGAGCGCCGCATTTGAGACCTCGGCCATTCAGTCCTCCGCGGAATACGTGGAGTGTGGGACGAATCAGCAGTTGGACTCACTATATTTCTTTGCCGGAATTCAACGTTGTGGCTCAGGACTGGTCCGGGGATACCTTCAGAAGCTTGGTGCGTATGCCCTCCGCCCAGTCCAAAAACGGGCCTTGAGCTCGGGAGAACGTGAAGACCTTCACGAAACCGGTCGCCCGCGCGCGCGGACTTAGGTCGGATCAGTTTGTAACATCGAGTGGAGTCGTTTCGACCGCAACGATTCTCTCCGGGATCCTCGCATACTCCTTTCAGGTTCTGGTAGGAAGGTCTCTCGGAGCGGAATCGTTTGGTGAGTTCGCGGCCCTCTTCGGCCTCCTCGCGTTTCTCCTTTACATGACGAGCGCCGTTACAACAATCGAAGCGCGACTCATCCGCGGAGCGGCCTCATCCTCCACCCGGGTTGGGCTCCTGCTCAACACTTTTTATCGAAAGATGGCGACTGCGGGGGCCGTATCCGCGATCTTCATCCTGTTGCTTTCTGGGTATCTCGCGAACCTGCTCCACCTTCGGGACGTGTCGCTTGTCTGGCTCCTTTCGGTGGGAGTTCTCGGCTCGTTTCTTCTGGCAGTAGGGCAGGGCGGCCTTCAGGGGTTGGAGAAATTCAGACTTCTCTCTGCCAACTTCCTTCTGAATTCCGGACTCCGGCTGGTTGCCGGCGTCTTGTCAGTCCTTCTGGGCCTCTCGGTCTGGGGTGCGATCGGCGCGATTGTCTTCGGGATCTTGTCAGCCTCTTTTCTCGGGGCGTTCCACTTGAGGACGTACCTGGCCTCGAGAGAACGAAGAGGCCTCACGATTCGATCCCCAGACCTTCTTGCTGGTTCCGCGATTCTCGCGACACTGTTCTCCAGCGTTCCAACCAATGTTGATGTCATGGCCGTGCAACACACGTTACCCGGGGTCGAGGCCGGGATTTTCGCCGCCACCGCGGTCTTCGGAAGGATTACATACTTCATTCCGTCGGCGGTTGTTCTGGTTTTCTTTCCCATGCTTGTGTCGCAAACCGGAGGATCGATTCCAACCTTGCCTCTCCTTCGGAAGGCCCTGACACTTGCTGTCTTGGCGTCGGGAACAGTGGCCCTGTTCGTGGTCGGATTCGGAGGATCCCTGGTCCGCCTTTTCTTCGGCGATTCGTACGGAGAAGCGACGGGAATACTGCCACTATATTTGTTGACGATGGTTGTCTTCTCATCATCAATGGTCCTGATCTTCTACCATCTCGCCTATCGGAACCCAAGACCGATCCTTGTCGCCACCGCGACAATGTGCGCGGGTCTCATTCCGCTGTGGGCCATGCCGCTCTCTTTGACACTTGTGGTCCAAATCCTACTCGCGTCGCACGCCGTATCGCTAGTCGTCCTCTCCATCTTCACCGTGTTCGCGGTCCATGGACAAGGCAAGGAACGAGCAATGACGGCGGTTGCTGCCCCCCGCGCACCGACCGGAGGTCTCTCAACGAAAGCAGTTGTTCCCCCAGAGGAGTACACGGGCGACTATTTTCGCATGCATTCGGAGCGCTATGACCGAAAGGACATGTGGGCGAGACACCGGATTGAGGATATCTTGGCGTCCGTTCGCCCGCAGGCCGGCGAGCGAATCCTGGATGTAGGCTGCGGCATCGGAACTGCCACGTTGGAGTGCTCGCGTCGCGGCGGAATCGTATTCGCGATTGACTATGCAGTTCCCGGACTTCGATTACTAAAAGAACGTGTGGACCGCGACGGCGGGGGCACGCAGGTGTACCCGATTCGAGGACTCGTGGATCGTCTTCCAATCAAGAGCGAAACCGTCCAAAAGATCGTGCTCGCGGACGTCGCTGAGCACATTTTCATGGAAGAATTTCAGCAATTCGTGCGAGAGAGTCGGAGGGTCCTTCTACCCGGTGGACAACTTTTCATCTATACGCCCAATGCCGAGAGCCTGTATTTCAGCATTCCAGAGAAAATTCGCGAGTTCATCAAGCTGTACTCGTCGTGGTTTTCGGTGATGACGGCCAATGGAAGCGTCGCGTCTAGGATTGCACTCGCGAGAAAGCTCATTGAGCATGACTCCAAGTACGAGCGTCTTCATGTCGATTACAAAACGCCGAAGACGGTTCGCGACACGTTGACGAGCCAAGGTTTTGATATTCTGGATGTCCAGTTTTCGCGTCCACGGGTGAGACGATTCGTTCGTGGATCGCCACTCGAACGGAAGGTCAGCAAGCACGTCTTCTTTACGGCGGTCCGGAATTCGGCTCCGCTTGTGAACCGCCCGGACGAACTGTTGGGTCATCCGGAAGGGCCCAAACCCCCTGGCGAGCTCTCTCCCGGTCCATCATGACTTTCCGGAGTCTGTACAGAATCTCCGCCTGCGCCCGGCGGTCGGACCGGTGGGCCTCTGCCAAGACCCCGGTCAAGGCGGCCTGCGCGCTGATGGCGAGTAGGGCGACGATCGCTGCTTCACCGGACAAGGGCGTCATCCCCAGCGGGCTTCCGCTCCATGGATGAAGGAACAGCCAGGCCCCGAGGGCGACAGCGAGCGCGAGGAAAAACGAGCTCACTGACCCGAAGAGTCGAAGGGGGCGATACGCCGCGTACCCCCGGATGAGGGCCCCCGAGGCGTTTTTCAAGTAAGTCCAGATGGTTGGAATGAGTCGTGAGTTCCCGTTCCTTCGCTGGAAGCTGACTGGCACGTACCGGAGTCTCAGGTTGTGTTCCGCCACCTGAAAGAGCATTTCATGGGTGAACGTGTAGGTCTCTTGGAGATTCAAGCGGAGGCCTGCGTCCCGGCTCAAAGCTCGGAAGCCGGTTTGTCCGTCAACGATCGAAAGGCCGGTCGCACGGCGGATTGCGCCGGTGGCAATCTTGTTTCCAATCCGTTTCAAGCGGGGAACATGGTCAACACGGGCCACATCGCGGTCTCCCAATACAACGTCCGCGCCGTCCTGTACAATCGGCCCCACGAGCTTGGGGATTTCCGCGGGGTCGTACTGCTCGTCCGCATCGATGTTCACAACGACATCGGCCCCCCAAGCGAGCGCGAATTCAAGGCCATCGCGGAACGAAACGCCAAGGCCGACATTCCTCCCGTGGTGTAGGACGTGATCAGCCCCGGCCCTCCTTGCCTCTAGCTCGGTGTTGTCGTCGGATCCGTCGTCGACGACAAGTACTCTCACGACATCAATGCCGGCGATTCGTCGTGGGACTTTTCGGACGACCTCTCCAACCGTCGCAGCCTCGTTGAAAGCCGGAATCATCACGACGAGCATTCGCCCGCGGACAGATTCGCGCGGGGGAGAGATTTCGAGGACTTCACGAACCAGGGCCAATGATGGTTCGATGTCGTAGATTGTGCCGCCAGAGGCCTGAGACCGCGAGCGCCACAATCTCCGACCGCGACCATTCCGGAGTGCCATAGCTTCCCTACCTTGGTTTGCCCGTTCTCGCGTCCGTCATCGGTACATCACCGTCTCATCCACGAACTCCTCCCAGCTCCAGCGCCTGCCGTGCTCCCGGAACCACTCGATTGTCCGCTGAAGACCGTCCTCAAAGCCAACTTGTGGCACCCAGCCCGTGAGCTTGCGGAGGAGCGAGTTGTTACAGCAAAATACGTTGATGTCGTATCGCCGCAGTCGCTTCGGGTCCACGACGATCTTGGCGTTCGGCCTGCCCATCAGTCGGGCCACCGTCTTCGCGACCTGCTCGACGGAATAGGGGAATCCTGAGCCCACGTTGACGGGCGTGCCATCCGGTGCGTCGGAGAGCATGAGGGCCATGAGGCCGCGTGCGGTGTCGTCGACGTACGTGAAGTCCCGTTGGGCGTGGATGTTGCCGAGGCGGACGGTGTCCCCGCGGTCGAGCTGGGCGATAATCTCCGGGATGACGTACGGTTCGGTCTCACGGGGGCCGTAAGCGTTGAAGATCCTCGCAATGACAACCGGAATCTTGTGCTCGAGGAATAGGCTGAAGCACAGGCGATCTGCCGCGAGCTTAGACACGGCATAGGTGTTGAGCGGGTGGAGCGGGTGGCCCTCGTCGATCTGCGGCGCCTGGGCTTCCCCATACACTTCCGTCGAGGAAACGTACAGGACCCGCTTCATGCCGGTTCGCTTTGCCAGAAGCAAGACGTTCATCGTGCCCTCGACGTTGATTCGGAAGAAGCGCTTCGGAACGTCGTAGGCGGTCGGAACGTATGTGTCTCCGACGCAGTGAAACAGGTATTCGACGTTCGCCCCCGTCGCGGCGTCGAGGAGCTTCCATTCGTCGAGGACGTCGCCCGGGATGACCGCAATCTTCCCCTTCAGGTCGTCAAGGTTCGCGCGGCTGCCGTGGAGGAAGTTGTCGTACACCGTGACGTTTGCACCGGTGTCGAGGAGTTGCCGGACGAGCGCGGACCCCACAAAGCCGGCCCCCCCGGTCACCATGACGTTCCGGCCGTGATAGCCCGCGAAATTCAGGGGCGATCCCTCCTCAGCCGGCAACCTCAGTTCGCCCTTTCTACGTTTCGCCTGACTCGAAGCGCCGCGGTTCATCCCTTCCGCAACCCCCCTCGCTGTGGGTTCGATAGCCGTCCTATTCGGCCCGAAACGAACGGCCTCGCCGGGACCTTGTCCGGCCGGGCCACGTCGTATCGCACGGTCGCGAGGACGAGCGCCTGGGCGGGCGCCGAACCGATGTTCCGGAACTGATGGCCCACTCCCGGAGGGACGTGAAGGAGGCCGCTTCGGGGCCCAAGGCGGACTCTCTCCAGGACGTCCCCACGGGGGCGGTAAAGCGTGCATTCGAGGGTCCCCCGGAGGATGAGGACGAACTCGTGTTTCCGCCGATGGAAGTGCCCGCCGCGGATCGCTGACCGGCGAAAGGTGATTCGGTAGACTTCCTCAACGCGCGGGCGGCGAGGGCCCGTCCGGTACAGTTCCTCAAGGCGCCCTCGCCGATCCGCGCGGACCCGGAGCCGCTCCAATTCAATCATCGAGCGTTCTCCCGCAGAACGCGCTTCAAGGTCTGCGCCGCCTCCGCGACCATCGTTTCCGTAATCCCGTTCCCGGAGGGTAAGCTCAGGCCCCGCCGCGAAAGATCGTCCGCAATCGGGAACCGGCCTTTGGCGCCCTTGCCTTTGCGGAGGAACGCTTGGCGGTGGAGGGGCCAAAAGGCGACCCGCGATTCGATCCCCTCGGACACGAGGCGCCGAATGATCCGCGCCCGCGAGGTCACCCCGCGAGGGATGAGGACCGTGTACATCCAGTACACGTTGCGTGCCCACGGAGCTTCCGCGGGGAGCGTCACGCCCTCGATGTCCCCCAACAGGTCCGCATAGATCCGGGCGCACGCGCGGCGATGCTCAATGAACT
>VBLZ01000169.1 GCA_005878515.1 Methanobacteriota archaeon
AGAATCGTCGGTCCGTCGTCATGGCCCACGCCGGCACGCATACGCCCGAAGAGGGTTTATGACCTCTGCATTCACGCCGCGTAGTACGCTTCGTCGTACGGCTCCGGCGGCAGGCCCTTGCGCGTGCGAATTGCTCGCACGACCTCGGACTGCAGGTTCGACGGCACCGCTTCGAAGCCGCTGTTCTCCGTCGACCAGAGAGCGCGGCCTTGCGTGGCGGAGCGGATTGCGGACGCGAACCCGAACATCTCCGCGACGGGCGCCTTCGCGTGGATCACCGTGATCTCGCCCTCCTGGTTGATGTCCTCGATCACGCCGCGGCGGCTCTGGATCTCCCCGAGCGCGGCCCCCATGAAGTCCTGAGGTACGTTGATGAAGACCTTCTGGATCGGTTCGAGCAAGATGCGTCCGCCCTGGACCATCGCGCCGTAGATCGACGATCGCGCCGCAGGAATGACCTGGGCCGGCCCGCGGTGGACCGAGTCCTCGTGGAGCTTTGCATCACCGAGGCGCACCTTGAGCCCCATCGCCTTCTCGCCCGCGAGGGGTCCCTTGCTCATCGCCTCGATGTACGCCTCCTTGATGAGCTCCATCGTCTCGTGCAGGTACTGGATTCCCTTCGTCGCATCGATCAACATGTTCGTGTCGTGGATCCAGACGACGTTCTTCGCCTCGTTGCGGTCCATGCCGAGCTCCTCGAGCTTCTTCGCGAGGGCCTTCGAGTCTTTGATCCGCTGGCCCGAGGCGATCTCCCCCGCGCGGATCGCATCGACGATCTTCTCCTCGAGCGGCTCGACCTCCATGTAGAACCGGTTGTGTTTGTTCGGCGACTTGCCTTCGAACGGGCCGCCCTTGTCGCGGACGCCCTCGCGGTACACGACGATCGGCGGGCTGGTCGTGACCGGGATCTTGTAGTCGTTCTGGACGCGGTAGATCGTGATCTCGAGGTGGAGCTCGCCCATCCCGGAGATCAGGTGCTCCCCGGTCTCCTGATTGATCTCGACCACGATACTCGGGTCCGCCTTCGCAATGAGACGGAGGGCTTCGACGAGCCTCGGGAGGTCCGATGTGGATTTCGCTTCGACGGCGATCGTCACGACCGGGTCGGAGTAATGGACGATCTTCTCGAACGGCTGCATTTCCTTGTCGTCGCTCACCGTCGAGCCCGCGATCGCATCTTTAAGACCGACGACCGCGACGACATTGCCGGCATCGATCTCCTCGACGGGGATCCGGTCGGGGCCGACGATCATCGCGACCGTCTGAGCGCGCTGGGGCTTCGGCATGCCGCTCACCCAGAGCTCTTGGCCGCGGCGAATCTTGCCGGAGAACAATCGGCCCGCGGCGACCTCTCCGGCCTGCGGATCGACGATGATCTTCGTGACCATGAACCCGACTGGGCCGTTTTCGTCGACGGACAGCATCGCCTTGCCGACGGGGCTCTCCATGTCGCCCTTCCAAATGATCGGGATTCGGATCTTCTGCGCCTCGAGGGGGTTCGGCAGATGGCGGATGACCATGTTCAGCACGACGCTATGGAGGGGCGCTTTCTTCGCGAGCTCCTTCATCGTGCCTTCTTGGCAGTGCTTGTAGACATCCTTGAACGTGATCCGCGATTTCTTCATGAACGGAACGGACAGGGCCCACTTGTGGTACGCGCTCCCGAAGGCGACGCTGCCCGCTTCGACGTGGACCATCCATTTCTCGCCCATGTCCTCGGGGAGCCACTTGCGGATGCGGTTGTTGACCTCCGTGATGATCTTGGTGAATCGTTGCTGCATCTGGTCCGGCGAGATCTTCAGCTCGTTCACGAGGCGGTCGACCTTGTTGATGAACAGGGCGGGCCGCACCCGCTCCTTGAGCGCTTGGCGGATGACGGTCTCCGTCTGCGGCATGATCCCTTCGACCGAGTCGACGAGGATGATCACGCCATCGATCGCGCGCATCGCGCGCGTGACGTCGCCACCGAAGTCCACGTGACCGGGCGTGTCGATGAGGTTGATGAGGTATTGGCCGCCCTCGAAGTCGTGGACCATTGAAGCGATCGCGGCGTTGATCGTGATGCCGCGCGCCTGTTCTTGCTCGTCGTAGTCCATGAAGAGCTGCTGGCCCGCGAGTTCCTCGGAGATCATTCCGGCGCCTGCGATTAGCGAATCAGAAAGGGTCGTCTTGCCGTGATCGATGTGTGCGGCGGTGCCGATGTTCCGGATGCGGTCCTTCAGGTGAAGAAGGGCTTGGGCTTTCTTGATGTTCTCTTCTTTTCGTCCCATCGGCGTGACACCTATGCAGGAATGCCAGTGAGTGAGGTCGCACCCGACCGAGGCTAATTAAACCTTCGGTCCACGGGAGGCGAATCATCGCGCGGACGAGGCGACTCGCTCCAATTCTTCCTTCTTCGCGATTGCGGAACTCTGCATGTCGCCTTTGGCCGCTAGCAGAATTTCGTCGGCCAGACACTCCTCGACGGGTTTGCGGTTCTTGAATGTCGCGCTGACCGTTCCCTGGCAAATGCTCCGGAGGGCAAGATCGAGTCGCCGGGACGGTGCGACGTCCACCGCGCGCGGAACCGAGATCCCGCCGAACCGAAGGCGGGTGACTTCTTCGCGAGGCGCCGCCTTCTCCAGGGCGTCCACGAGGACCTGCACCGGATTCTTTTGTGTGCGCTTCTCGATGATCTCGAAGGCGCTCCGTACGACCCGGTACGACTTCGACTTCTTCCCGGTGTAATTCTCCGTGCGCATCATGTTGTTGATCAGCCGTTCGACGAGGTTCGCCTTCGCCTTGCCGAACGGTTTGTTCGCCCATCGCCCGCCCGTGTGCGGGATCACGATCGGCGAGAGGTTCATGTATTTCGCCAGACCGGCGTCGTGGACGACGACGTCGTTCAGCTCGTACTTTTCGAAGAGCTTCATTTCATAGCTGGGCCGTTTCTTCGGTTTCTTCGGCTCCCGTTTCGGCTTCTCGACGGCCGGGGCCTCTTCCCCCGGGACCGGTTCGCCCGGGACTTCCGGCGTGGGTGCGGCTCCCGGTGCAGCCGGCTCCGGGGGTGGCGGAGGAACTTCGGATTCCGGCGGCGGTGGTGGCGGCGTCTCGGGTTCCACGGGCCTACCTCACCGGCTTCTCTTTGCGTCCCCGGACGAGCTCGTCGAGGCTTACGCCGTTCACTTGGATGACCTTGTATCGCACCCCGGGGATGTCCCCGTACGAGCGGCCCATGCGGCCTCCGATCCCTTCGACGAGGACCTCGTCGTGTTCGTCGATGAAGTTGATCGCGCCGTCGCCGACCGCGAAGGCCGTCACCTGCCGTCCGTTCTTGATGAGCTGGACCTTCACGCACTTACGGAGCGCCGAGTTCGGCTGCTTCGCCTCGATCGCGACCTTCTCGAGGACGATCCCCTTCGCCTGCGGGGAACCCTCGAGGGGGTCCGACTTCTCTTTGAGGTGCAACACGCGCCGCTTGTAATATCGGTCCGACCACCGTCGGGTCTGGCGTTCGCCTTTCAGTTTGCGCGCCGCGAAGAGACCCCGTGCCAACGATCGACCCCGGTAGAGGGCGCTCTAAAAGTCATGTGCTATATAAGGGTCGCGTCCCGCCGAAATCACGCATCCGCAGGAAGGGCGATGGCGCGTTCACAGTACGGGCACGTGACGCGTTCCTCGGGGAAGTACCACGTGTCGACGTTGCCGCCGCAGTTCGGGCAGGTGCCGACAAAGTGCTCCTGCTTCACGGCATCCTGGGAGACGAACTCGTCCGTGGTCCGATCGATCGCGCCCTTGACGAGGCCCTCGCTGAGGGCCTTCCCGAGGAGCTTCTCCGTCTCGAAGCGCGTCTTCCCGAGCCGTTGCGCCATGACATCCATCGGGATCCGCCGCTGGGACTTCAGCCAGTTCGCGAACTCGACCACCGCGCGTTCGCGACGCCACTGTCGCACGCCGACGGCGATCGCGATGACGCCCGGGATGACGGTGATCGGCCCGCACACGTACAGGAAGAGCGGGATATCATAGAGCAGGACGAAGAAGAAGAGGCCGAAGAACAGGGCGAAGCCGCCCATCGCGAAGTACGCGATCGGGTCCAGATTCAGGAGGCTGGACGTGCTCGACGCCACGCTCCGTCCGACGAAAGCGCGGGTACTTCAATCCGGCGCCGTCAGAATCAGGAACGCGGGACGGATGCCCTCATCGGGTCTCGGGAGGGATCGGGCTCTCGGGAGCGACCGCGGTCCGCGGCGTCTTCAGCGGCTCGCGGATGAACAGCACGCCGGTGCCGGAGATGCCGATGAGCCCGAGGGCAATCACCGCGAAGGCAATTGGCCCGAGCGCCTGTGTAAGGGCGCCACCGAGGACCGGGCCGACGATGAGCCCGGACCCGAAGATGATCGAGTAGATTCCGAACGTGGTCCCGGTGACGGCGTGTTCGACGATGTCGCCCAGGTATGCGAGCGCCGCGGGCGGAAACGTCCCGGCACCTGCCGCGAGGACCACGATCAAGGGCCATCGGGAGACCAGCTGCTGCAAGTCCGGACTGCCGGCGCCGGTCGCGAGGGCGAGGAGGATCGCGAGGCCGCCGAAGCATGCGAGACCCAGGGCCATGAAGGGCCGTCGCAGGCGCGCGCGATCCGAAAGCCGGCCGCTCACAGCGAGCGAGAGGCCGAGGGGAATCCCGAGGGACGCGACCACGATCAGCAGTAGATTGGTCTTCCCGGGCCCTCCGGTTCCGGCCCCGAGCAAATTGTCCGTGAACGTGAGGACGTAGCCGTAGAGCGCGACCACGGGGATGTAGACCGGGAGGAGGCGCTGGATGTCCTTGTTCCGCAGCACGGTGTGCAAGAGGTCGATCGTTCCTCGCTGCAGGTCCGGAGTGAAGGGGGTCTCCTGCACGAGGAACTGGACCATGACGACGCTCACGGTCACCCCGAGCCCGCCGACCGCGAGGACGACCGCGTCGGCGACCCCGAACGCATGGAGGGCGAGGAACGCCGCTCCGAAGCCCGCGACCAGGCCGCCGAAGGTCACGAGGTCGAAGAACGCCATGAGCTGCGCCCGATTCGCGCGGTTCGAGTGGTCGTTGATCATCGCGAGGGTCGAGGCGACCTTCGCCGCCGCGCCGATCCCAAACATCGCGAAGAAGACCGCGACGAGATACGGCCGCACGCCCGGATCGACGCCGATGCTCAGGATGAACAGGAAGACCGCGGCGGCCGTCACGAGGTGCGCGAAGACGAGGATCCGCTTGCGCCCGATGCGGTCGCAGAGCGCGCCGAGGTAGCCGACCGTCGCGATCTCGGCGAGCGGGTAGACCGCGAAGAGGACGCCCCGCCACAGGGGGTCCAGCGAGTGCATCACGTCCTGCATCACCGCGACCCCGGCGAACGCGGCGGCCCGCATGATGAACGTCGCGAAGTACAGGAACGAAAGGTTCCGGACGTCCCCCGGGCCGAGGTTGAAGAATGCCGTCAGCTTGCGGCTCGCGAATCCGGCCAATGGTTCGGCCTCGGAATCTCGATGGCGAACACGGGCCCCGGCGGAATAGGTTTGCGGTCCGGTTCGCATCGATGCGCCGGAGTTACCGGCCCGAAAACTCAGATGGAAATTCTTAAGTAAGGCAAGGATGCCTCGTCCTTCGAATAGGAGGTCTCCCCCTGTTCTGCAATGCATGCGGTGGACGTATCGCGGACGGCTCGGTGTTCTGTAACCTTTGCGGCGCCAAGCTAGGCGTCGTTGCCGCGGCGCCAGTGGCGCCCGGCGTGCCCCCGGCTCCGGGCTATCCCGGTCAAGCCCCCGGTGTCCCCGGCGGGACTCCGATGGGCCAGCCGTACAACCCGAACGCCCCCGTCCAGCAAGCCCGTCCTCCGTCGATGCCGCAGTCGATGAAGTGCAGCTCATGCGGCGGGCCTCTGTCTCCCGGATCCGGACTCGCCCTCGTCGTGTGCGAGTATTGCGGTGCCGTGACCACGATGGGGAGTGGTGGTGCGGCTGAGGTCATCCAGAAGCACTACATGTTGGAAAACAAACTCTCGAACGAGGCCGCCCTCGAGGCGGGCGGGAAATGGCTGAACAAGGGCGTCTTGCGACGGAAGGTCGCCGAGCGCTCGGACCTCGGCCAAGTCACGTTGCGCTACGTGCCGTATTGGATCGTCCCGACGTCCGTCGTCGCGGACTTCCAAGGAACGAAGAACGTCGGCGCGGGCGCCGGCACCGGCATGATGATGCACGGCGACACGGGCGCGAAGAAGGCCGCGGGTGCCGCGCTGTTCGCGTTGACGATGGCGGCGGCCGCCGCAGGCAGTCAGAACCGGAATCAGTCGGTCAATACGCAGCAGCAGGTCGTCCGCGTACGGGACCGGATCCAGATGCAGTACAACATCCCGATCGTCGCGGTGCGGGGATACACGAAGTATCAGCCGGACGATGGGTTCCAGTTCCAGTTGCAGAGTAAGATGAATTTTGACAAGCGCCAGACCGGCGGCGTCGACGTGCAGAGCGGCGACGTCACCGAGGCGGAGGCGAAGTCCCAGGCCGCAGCGCTCTCCCACAAGTTCGCGGAGAAGCAGGCGAAGACGCGCGTCGACAACTTGGAATCGATCCAGGTGTACCCGACGACGTACGATGGCGAGTTGCTCCATGCCCCCGTGTGGTTCATGGAGTACGCGCACAAGGGAAAGCAGATGTTCATCGTCATCGACGGGTCGTCCGGTAGCGTGATCGAAGGCGAGCGACCGTCGTTCTCCCTGTGGTGAACGCGGAACGCCCCCGGACTTCCATCCAGTTCCGTCAGGTCACTCTTGTTGAGGGACGCGACTCCACTCCGCTCGGCTCCTCCCGTGCGCCTCCTCCTTCTCGGAGGAGGTCGTAGAGGGGAATCACCACGTCATGGCGGAGGGCACCGGGCTGGAACCGTACAGCCCTTGCCAAGGCCTCGTTCGAGGCCAAGGCGGTCTTCAGGATGTTCATGCCTGCGTTGATCTGCCGGTCCATCTCCCAGTCGCACATCAGGCAGACGAACACCTTGCCCACCCTATCTCGGCGCCGAGCGCCACACACTGGGCAGGTCTTACTGGTCCATGCGGGATTGACCTTGATGATCGGTACGCCCGCGAGGGCGGCCTTGTACTCGATCTGACGGTGGATCTCGCGGAAGGGCCACATGTTCCGACGACGATTTGTTCGACGGCTGTATCCAGCGAGTCGAGGGATTCGGAGGTCCTCCAAAACGATTGCGGCCTCGTGTTCCTCAGCGACTTGGATGAGCCGCCTCGAGACGAGATGGAGCCGCTGTCTCACTCGATTCCGTTCACGACGGCCTTCGAAAGCCAGAAGCCGGCGTCGGACTCTCCAGTCGTGGGCTTTCTTGCTCGCGAGTCTCCGACGACGTCGAAAGTGCGTTGCTTGGACCAGGCGGACGCCACCGAGCGGCGCCGCGACGAGTTTCGTTTCTCCTGGACTGCACGCCACTCCGTCCATCGAGTCCTCATTCGTGTCGAGTGCGATTAGCGACATTGGCTCATGAATTGGAGGCGACGCCTTGCGGACGAGGACGATGATTTTGCCGGGGACGACGGTAAGGGTACCCAAGCTCCAGGTTGAATCCGTGAGCAGAGAGCGGTGCCATTCGGAGAGAGGTAGGTATAGCTGGATTCCTTCCGTCCCTCGGATTGGAATTCGTAAGCGACCGGTCTCGCGGTCCAGCCAATATGACTGGTTCGCGGCAATGAGCATGGGCTTCCTAACGAATGGCGGTGAACTTTTCCGGTTCTTCCTGATGCGGCGACGGTGGCCCTTCAGCAGGCCGAGGGCAACGTCGAAAGCAGACAGGATGTACTTCTTGTGGACCCGATGATCGGCGCTCAAATCATGGTACGCGACCCTTGCGAGCCGAGTTCGGGAGCGTATATCATGGGCCATGGCGATTCGAATCGACTTGTTCACGATAAGCCGGAACTCTCCGAGCAACCACTTGGCTCGGGGATCATCCACCTGGACAGCGAATGTTAGGGACCGGCGACATGCCACGGACTCTTCTCGTCTGTGGAGAACATAAGAGGTTCGTGGGGAGAGTTGGCTGAAAGTATCGTTATCGAGACGGTGGATTACCTCCGATATGCCTAAATACAAAAATGCGGTAATGCAAGATGGAAACGCTCGGAGAAAACCGACCATGCCCGATATCCGCGACCGCGTTGAACAAGACCGAGGACTGCTCAAGAAGATCCAGCTGGTGATCCCCGGCTACGCCGGCTACCGGCGGCGAGAGGACATCCGCGCGGCGGACAACCTGCTGCGCATCCAGCTCGCGAACCAGCTGAAGGGCGTCCGCGGGGACCTCGAGACCATCCGAGACCAGATGGCGATGGACGGGAAGATCCAGGGTCTCCAGGGCATCGGCAACATCATCTTCACGGTCGAAGGCCTCGAGGCCAAGGTGCGCCACGCGGAAGGCGGCTACTCCGGCATCAGCGCGACGATCCAGATCAAGGAGACGGAACTCGACAAGCTGTACGAGTACGACTACGCGATGCTCGACTCGCTCGACAAGGCCGCCGCGGTCGTCCCGATGATCCAGGACGCCGCGGACCCGAAGAGCTTCGACGCGTCCCTGAAGGCGTGCCGCGAGGCCGTCGCGGCGTTCGAGACCGCGTGGAAGAACCGCACGATGGCCGTGACCGGCATCCAGGTGAGGTGAAGACGATGATCCCGATTTCATTCTTCTTCGGCGGCGCGCGGCGGACGGACCAGACAGCGGGCCGGAAGGAAGGCCTCGTCGGCGCGATGACGGTGGCCTGGGACGACCAGTTCAAGCGACAGAACATCATGTGGAAGGTCCCCCGCAACATCCGGATGAACGACAACATCGTCGTCCGGGAGGACGAGATCGCGGTCTTCTACCGCGACGGAAAGGTCCTCGCCTACCTGGACCGTCCGGACCGGTATGCCCTCACGTCGCAGAACGTCGCCGTCCTGGGCAAACTCATCCAGGCCCTGTCCGGCGTCGTCCAGCAGGCCGAGGTCTACTACCTCCAGAAGCGGATCTTCGACGGGAAGTTCGGCACGCAGGACGCGTTCCTGTTCCAGGACCCAGACTTCGACATGGTGCAGCTCCGCGCGTTCGGGGACTTTCGGTACCGCCTGAAGGACCCGGAGACGTTCATCAACCAGTTCGTCGGGACGTTCGGCGCCGCCACCTCGGCAGAGGTCGAGGACCGCATCAAGGACGAGATCGTCAAACAGCTCAACGTGACCTTGGGCAAGATGAAGGCGAACGGGCTGAAGGTCGTCGACTTCGCGGCGAGCC